>JANNGR010000212.1:0-2970 GCA_031403955.1 Betaproteobacteria bacterium | reverse complement strand
GCCATCTTCACCCGCGTGTTTGCATCCTGGCTGAATGCCCAGTGCCGGATCGCGGTGCGTGAGGCAGTCGAAGGCGACGTGATCGCGCCCGGCCACGCCTATGTTGCGCCGGGAGGATGGCAACTCCGGTTGGCGCGACATGGTTCCAACTACGTGGCCGCGCTGGAGCAAAGCGGTCCGGAGCAGACCGGCACGACTTGCGTTGACGCCTTGTTCAGGTCGGCCGCAAGTGTGGCGGGAAAAAACGCGATCGGGATCATGTTGACTGGAGATGGCAATGACGGCGCATTGGCAATGCGCGAGATGAAAAATGCCGGCGGCTACAACTTCGTTCAGGATCAGGCCAGTTGCGTCGTGTTCGGAATGCCGGGTGAGGTGATCGCGCTGGGTGCCGCGCATCAGGTGCTGCCATTGACAGCGATCGCGGCGGCCCTGCTCGAACGTTTACGCGTTAGGTGAGGTCTGGTCTGGTCTGGTCGTCAACCCATCCCAGCGTTCCATCGCATCCAGCATTTCGTCTTCGATTGCCGCGTCACGCAAATAGAGCCGGTTGGCGCGTAGCGGGTCGCGGCCATATAAATCACTGTCGGCGAGTTCGACTCGTAGCTCCAACTGCTCACGCTCAAGCGCCTCGATGGCGAGTAACAGACCGTCCACTTCCCGCTGCTCCTTCTGGCTCAGTTTTCGGCTGCTGCCTGGCGCGCGGTCCGGCCCCACGGTCAGCGGCATCGCCTGGGTTTGCGGCCGCGGGCCACTGGCCAATGAAGTGGCGGCTTCTCGCGCCTGGCGGGCGCGCTGCGACTGTGCCAACCAGTCCTGTACCCCGCCTTCGTATTCGCGCCACAATCCGGCGCCCTCGAAAGCGATGGTGCTCGTCACCACGTTGTCCAGAAACGTGCGGTCGTGGCTGACAAGAAATACGGTGCCTTCATAACTCTGTAGCAAGTCCTCGAGCAGTTCCAGCGTATCGATGTCCAGATCATTGGTGGGTTCATCCAGCACCAGGACATTGGCCGGTCGGGCGAACAAGCGCGCCATCAAAAGGCGGTTGCGTTCTCCGCCGGACAGCGAGCGTACCGGAGCGTTGGCGCGCGCCGGAGAAAACAGGAAATCAGCCAGGTAGCTTTTGACATGTTTGCGTTGCTTGCCGATTTCTATCCATTCACTGCCGGGGCTGATGAAGTCCGCCAGCGTGGCCTCCAGGTCGAGCGCATTGCGCATCTGGTCAAAGTAGGCCACCTGGAGATTGGCCCCTTGGCGCACCGTGCCGGTGTCGGGCTGCAGTTCACCCAGAATCAGCTTTAGCAGGCTGGTCTTGCCTGCGCCATTGGGCCCGATCAGCCCGACCTTGTCGCCGCGCAGAACGGTTGCGCTGAAGTCCTTCACGATCAGCGTGTCAGCAAAGGAAAAGCCGACTTCCACCAGCTCTGCTACGAGCTTGCCCCCCAACGCGCCGGCGGCAATGTCCAGTTTTACGCTGCCCAGCGCGTCGCGGCGGGCCGAGCGGCGTTCGAGCAGTTTTTCCAGGCGGTTGATGCGGCTTTGGCTTCTTGTGCGCCGCGCCTCGACTCCTTTGCGGATCCATATTTCTTCTTGTGCCAGCAGCTTGTCGGCCTTGGCGCTCTGCACCGACTCCTGCGCCAGCTGGTCTTCCTTTTGAACCAGGTATTGGCCAAAATTGCCTGGATAGGATCTCAATTGGCCGCGGTCGAGTTCCACAATTCGGGTCGCGACCCGGTCGAGAAATGTCCTGTCATGGGTAATGGTGATGAGACTGCCTTTGAACTCGATCAGCAGATTCTCAAGCCATTGAATGGACTCGAGATCGAGGTGGTTGGTCGGTTCGTCAAGCAAAAGAACATCCGGTTGCGCAACCAGCGCCTGGGCCAGCGCGACCCGTTTTTTGGAGCCGCCGGACAAGGTGCTGACACGCGCGTTTCGGTCCAGGCGCAACCGATCCATGGTTTCTTCCACTTTTTGTTCCCAGTTCCAGCCGTCCTGCGCTTCGATTGAGCCCTGCAAGGCGTCGAGATCACCGTGTCCGCGCGAATACGCGTCGATTAGGGCGATCGCATCGGCCACGCCGACGCAGACCACCGAAAATACCGTCGCGTCCAGATCGAGCGCCGGCTCCTGGGCCACGAAGGCGAGCCGAAGGTTCTGTTGCCGTTGCAAGGTTCCGTCATCCGGCTTTTCAAGCCCGGCCAGAATTCTCAACAACGAGGATTTGCCGCTTCCGTTGCGGCCAATCAGGCCGACACGTTCACCCGATTCAAGCGAAAAATCGGTGTGGTCGAGCAGCGCGACGTGGCCAAACGCCAACTGCGCGTTGAGCAAGGTGATAAGTGCCATAGGTGGTGCAATTATCCGGCCCGCTGAATCGGATCGGCGGCAAGAGGATGCTAGAAACAGGCCCGCCGCGTCGCAGCGGACAGGTTCTAAAACTCAGGACTTGTATTTGATCGAACAGCCGTACGGCCTGGTAGTGGCATTGAGAAGGGGCTGGCCGGCCAGCGCTTCACCAATGCCTTGCTTTACATAGTTGACCGCCGTCTTGATGTCGTCCGTCCGTGCCGATGGGATGCTGTCTATGCCGCCAGCGTAGATCAGCACGCCTTGCGGGTTGACGATGTACATATGTGGTGTGGTCCGTGCGCCGTACGCCTTGCCGGTGGTACCTTCCTCATCCATCAGGGTCAGCGTGGCAGCCGCTTTTTGCTCCACCATCCAGCGTGCCAGGTGTGGCGGCGACAGGTAGTCGCCGCTGGCGCTTTCGGTCGAGTTGATCGCCAGCCATACCACACCTTTGGCGGTGGCCTGTTTTTGGGTGCTCTGCATATTGGCGCTGTTGTAGTGTTTGCGCACATAGGGGCAGCCCGGGTTGACCCATTCCAGCACCACGTGTTTGCCCTTGAAGTCGCGCAAGTGCACCGTCTTGCCCGCGGTGTCGCTGAGCGTGAAGTCAGGCGC
>JANNGR010000211.1:0-1602 GCA_031403955.1 Betaproteobacteria bacterium | reverse complement strand
GCCGGTGGTACCTTCCTCATCCATCAGGGTCAGCGTGGCAGCCGCTTTTTGCTCCACCATCCAGCGTGCCAGGTGTGGCGGCGACAGGTAGTCGCCGCTGGCGCTTTCGGTCGAGTTGATCGCCAGCCACACCACACCTTTGGCGGTGGCCTGTTTTTGGGTGCTCTGCATATTGGCGCTGTTGTAGTGTTTGCGCACATAGGGGCAGCCCGGATTGACCCATTCCAGCACCACGTGTTTGCCCTTGAAGTCGCGCAAGTGCACCGTCTTGCCCGCGGTGTCGCTGAGCGTGAAGTCAGGCGCCGGCTGACCGACCGCGGGGGCGGCATGGGTGCTGCTAACCAAACACAAACCGGCGATGGCGACGCCACTAACCAAGGTACGACGCAACATGACAACACTCCTTTGGTTTGAATCGGGCTACAGGCGCCCCAACGCTGAGCGGACTTCCGGCACGCTCAAAATCTCCGACAGCAAAACCGGCATTTTGCCAGCCTGGTAAAGCACATAGACCGGCACGCCGTTGCGCCCCAGTTGCTGCAGCGCGGCGCTAATGGCCGGGTCGCGCCGGGTCCAGTCGGCACGCAGCATGACTACATTTTTTAGCGCCAGATCGGCCAGCACCTCCCGGTTGCTCAGCGTGGTCTGCTTGTTGTACTGGCAAGTGACGCACCAGGCGGCCGTGAAGTCCACGAATACGGGCCGTCCGCCGGCCATTATCTGGTCGACCCGGCCTGGCTCCCAGGCTTGCCATCCGCTGGCAGCCACCGGTGTTATGCTGTCCACCGGTTTGGTCACATACGGGCCAAGGCTCCAAGTCAGCCCAGCCAGGGCTGCAACCGACAAGCTGCCGACAATGGCGCGCGAACGGCCGCCCAACGTCAGGGACCAGACGACGAAGGTAAGCGCAACCAACAACGCGAGCAGCGCTCCCGCACCGTCAATGCCGCTTTGTTGGCCCAGTACCCATACCAGCCAGGCCACGGTGGCATAGATTGGAAACGCCAGGCATTTTTTCAGCGTGTCCATCCACCGGCCGGGGCGAGGCAAGGCGCGTGCCACCGCGGGTATCAGGCTGGCCGCCAGAAAGGGCAGCGCCAGGCCCAGGCCAACCGCGGCAAAAACTGCCAGTGCCTCGGCTGCCGGCAAGGCGACCGCCAGCCCCAGCGAAGCGCCCATGAACGGCGCAGTACACGGTGAGGCCACCGCAACCGCCAGCACACCGGTAAGAAACGCGTCCAGCACCGGGTGGCGGGACTGAAAACCGGCAACCCCAGAAGGCAGCACCCGCGCAAATTCGAACAGCCCGGACAGGTTAAGGCCAATCAGCGTAAACAACACTGCCAGCACCGCAACGACGGCCGGTTCCTGCAATTGAAAACCCCAACCCAGACTCTCGCCTGCGCTGCGCAGGCCCAACATCAAGCCGCCCAGCGCCATGAAGCTGAGCAACACGCCGGCGGTATAAGCCAGGCCACTGACGCGGTGCGAATGCCGGTCGCCAGCATGGCGCGCAAACCCCAACACCTTGATGGTCAGCACCGGAAATACACACGGCATCAGGTTCAGGATCAGACCACCGATCAAGGCGCCCAGCAGTGC
>JANNGR010000210.1:0-3563 GCA_031403955.1 Betaproteobacteria bacterium | reverse complement strand
CCGTCAATCCCCGTGGATCCCCGGCTAAAATTGCTTTTTTCAGTTCTTCACCTATTCCCAGGAAAGACCCCACCTTGAAATCCTCTACAGCCGAACTCCTTCACTAAAATCCCTGAAGACGAACACCAGGTTGCCAATCAGGCCCAGATTGGCCAGTTGTGTATCGCCCAGCAGTTCCAGCCACGCCATGGAGAGCCCGCGCAATTGGCCTCGGCTGACAAGTTCGTTGCGCACGCAGCAGCTCCAACGCACCGGCTGCCAGGCCAGCGTGGCCATACCAGGCAGCGGGCCGGTCAAATCCGCTTCACCCGCGCCGCTGCGCAGAGTGCCGCCGGAGGCCGCGTCTTGCCAATCCAGTGCCAGCGGCTGGCGTAAACGCAAGCTCCACGGACCGGGGCGCAGACTGTCCTGCAACTGCAAGCGCAGTTCATTCGCGACCACTCGCCAGTCGCCGCTGGCAGCGCGCCCACCCTGGGCCTGCAGCGCCAGTTGCGCGCTCTGGGTGCCGCGCAGCAAATTGCCGCCGGCCTGCAGCGACAGCGCGCTCAAACGCCCGGACAGTTCGGCCTGCAAGTCGCGCAGTCGCAGGTTTTGCGTCGTGTTCTGGCCTGGCGGGCGCAGATCAAGCTGCGGCACCTTGACGCTGACTTGCAGCGTTGGCTCGATGCCGCGCCCGCTTTGCAATGGTTGCCAGCCGCCTTGCCAGTGCAGCGCCAGCTCGCCCCGTCCCTGCAGACCGAGCTGCGCCAGCGTCGCCGGTGCCTTGGGCAGCCGCGCCAGCCAGCGCGTGGTCTTGGCTGCGTCGGCAATCTGCAGCGCAAGGTCGCCGGCACCCTCCTGGGCGCCGAGTTGGCCCGACATCTGGGCCTGGGCACCCGGCGCGCTCAATCGCAACTGGCCGCGCGCGCTCCAGCTGGCCAGTTGCAAATCAAGCTGGCCCTGCAGTTGCGCGTCATCGGTCTGCAGCTGCAGCTGTTGCAATTGCAGCCAGCCGTCGGCCCATCGCCCCTTGGCCGACGCTTGCTGCAGCCGCAGGCCCTGTAATGGGGACGCCGCGGGTTGTGGGCCCGATGGCAACAAGCGGGCGTCAAACACGATGGCGTTTTTTTCCGCACGGGCTTGCAGGTCACCGTCCAGCCGCGCGGGCGCCAGCTGGCTATGTAACAGCGCCGGGTTGACACCCTGCAGTTGCACCTCGCCTTGCCAGTCAGACAAGCCACCCAATGCCGCGCCAGCTACCAGTGTGCCTTGCGCCTTGATGCGTCCGCCAGCACTGTCGGCGGCAAGTGACCGGATGTGCCACCGGTCAGCCGCAAATTCGACCCGCGCCTTGGCGCTGTCCACCGGCACACGGCGCGTGTCCCACGGCCCGGCCAGACGATTCACAAGGTCTATTTGTGCCTGCCAGCCGTTGCCCTGGGGTTGAACCTGGGCGTTGCCGGTGAGTTGTGTTTGCGGCGCGGCAGGCCACAGGAATGCCAGGTCCAACCGGGTGAAACTGGCTTGTGCGTCATTCACCGGCTGTGCCGCCCAGGGGTCGATGTGCGCGGATACGGTGGCCCGCATGGCCTGGCTGGTATTCGGTGCGCTGGTTTTGGACTGCTCAGGCGCAAGTTCTGCCAACAGGCTCAGTACCACTTTCGGGACCGACAGCGGGCCGCGCAACGTGGCCGACGCGTCCAGCGCAATTGACTTGCCGCCAATTGGCGCCTGCAGCTTGCCTTGCACCTGCAGGTCGAGTGTCATTGGCGCACGGGCCAACAGGGTGGCCTGTGCCTGGTAGTTGCCGGCTGCGACCTGCGCCCGATCCAGCGTCAATTGATGGCGCGACATATCAAACCGGTAACGCCCCGATAACGCGTTGGCTTCAAGGGCAGGCGGGCCGGTCCAGCGCAACCGGTCGATCACAAATGCCAGGTCGGCCTGAAACGGCAACACCAGATCGTTGAGCGGCGCCGCGCCCGAGTTTGGGCTCTGGTCATCGATCGTCAGCTCGGCTACATGCAGCGTATCGAGTTGCAGACGCCGGTTGAGCAGTTCCATCGGCCGCCACACCACATCGACTTGGCGCGCTTGCACCGAAAGTCCATTCTTCTCCCAGCGCAACAGCCCGATATGTCCACCCTGGCGCAGCGTGCCGCGCACATCCTCGGCCACCAGGGTGTGGCCCGGTGGTAGATAACGACCAGCCTGTTTCAGGGCGCTGGCCAGTGACTGGTCGCTACCGCTCCAGAACCAGAACAGCAGCAGCAATGCGCCGACCACCGCTACCGGCAGCTCGACGAACCAGAACAGCAGCAGAAACAGCCGGCGCATCAGAAGGTAAACCCCACGCTCAGGTGCAGGCGCAAGCGTTTGACCGCTACGCCGTAGGCCAGGTCCATTTGCAGCGGCCCCACTGGGCTCTTCCAGCGCACGCCCGCGCCAATGCCCACTTTGGCCTTCAGCGCCGACGCTTTGTCGGCCACCGCGCCGGCATCAACAAACAGCGTGCTCTCCCAGTCGCTGGGCTGGCCATCCAGCGTTATTGGGCGCTGCCATTCCAGGCTGCCATTGGCCATGTAACGCCCGGGCTTGGTTTGTCCGTTGGCCGATGTCGTGCCGATGTCGTGGAAGGCGTAACCGCGCACGCTGGCGTCACCGCCGGTCAGGAATAGCTGGGTGCTGGGCAAGACGGCGCCGTCCTGCGCAAACACGGCACCGCCCTGCGCGCGCAGCGCGATTCGCCCGGCGCGTGTTGCGTGTTCGCGCTCTTGCGCCGCGGCCAGTGACCAGACGCCCAACCAGTGCACCTGGGTTCGCAGATAGGGATCGCGTTTGTTCCCCAGTGTCCATCCACCGCCAAGTTCAACGCCCAAGCCGTAACCACTGGACGGAAACGGCAGACTGTCGAAATTGCGCTGGATCCAGGCATAGTTGGCGCTGACCGATCTGGCCTGCGTTGCTATTCCCAGGCTGGTAGTGGTGGCGTGTTCGTATTGCAGGTAGTAATTGCGGTCGATCCGTTCACCGATCTGGGTGCGCCCGGCACGCAGGTTTTGGCTGCGCACGGCGACACTGGCAGAGTTTTCGTGTTTGAGCAGCCCGGAGGTGAACCAGCGCCAGTTGCCTTCGTCGGGGGTCGCGGTGAGTTCGGTGCCGATCGACTGGATGTCTCGGTCAAGCAGCAGTTTCGAGACCGCACGCCATCCGATCACCGGCAACTGGTGGTTGGTATGCTCGACCGACAGGCGCGGCCCGCTGTCAGTGCTGATGCCCACGCCGAGCACGAGCTTTTTTCTCTTGGCCTCGCGCAGCGTGACCAACACCGGTGCCGCAAGCGGGTCACCGGCGGTGTCGAGCGCAACAAACACCGAGTCGAAGTAACCGCTGTCCTGCAGGCGTTGCTGGGCCTCAAGCAACACCGATTGCTCGTAGGACGCGCCGGGGCGCAGCAACGCCAGGCGTTCGACCAGCGCGTCGTCGTAATGCTCCAGGCCGCTGATCCGCATCGGGCCCAGGCGGTAGGCGGGGCCGGACTCCAGTGTGACGTGCAGGCGCGCCGTACCGGTGTCGGGATCGAT
>JANNGR010000209.1:0-13932 GCA_031403955.1 Betaproteobacteria bacterium | reverse complement strand
CTCCCGGTCCCTGGACCTTCGAGCCGATCGAGCCCAACACCAGCAGTAGCGCCTGGTGGCTCGGTTTTACACCCAAGGAATAATCCTAGATTCGGCAGTTGACCGCTACCTTTCGCTGGCACCGCATGAAGACTGAGTTTTTTCCCCCCGGCAATCCTCACCTTGCGGGTGAGAGCACTACGCACCCGATTGAGCCGCGCTACGGCACGCTGGCGGCGTTGCTCGCCTTGCAGGCCGCGGCGTCGCAGAGCTCCGCCCCTTCGAGCCGTCCGAGTCTTCGCGGCAGACTCGGAGCCGCGGGTCTCAGCCTCGCGGGCATTAGCCCGCAGCGTCGTCGCGCCTTGCCAGCGCACCGCATCGCAGCCCACTCGGGCGCGTCCAACTGCCGAATCTAGGATAACGCAATGAAACCTTTGACCTTATGGCGCAATGCGCGACTGGCCACCTTGGCGGGTGACTCGCCCTGGGGCCTGGTGGAAAACGGCGCCTTGCTGGTGCGCGGCGAGCAACTGGTGTGGGTCGGGCCGCAGGCCGAACTACCTCGCGCGTCGCGCGCGGAAGTCGAAGCAGACCATGACCTGGGCGGCGCTCTGGTCACACCCGGCCTGGTGGACTGCCACACCCATCTGGTCTACGGCGGCCAACGCGCGCGCGAGTTCGAACTGCGATTGCAAGGCACCAGTTACGAAGAAATCGCCCGCGCCGGCGGCGGCATTCGCTCGACCGTCGCGGCCACGCGCGCCGCCAGCGACGAGAACCTGTTCGCCGCCGCACGCCAACGCGCACAAAACTTGATGGCCGAGGGTGTGACAACGCTGGAGGTCAAGTCCGGCTACGGCTTGAGCCTGCACCATGAAGGCCGCTGCCTGGCGCTGGCGCGCCGGCTCGGCGTCGAATTGCCGCTGACGGTGCGCAAGACCTTCCTGGGCGCACACGCCCTGCCACCGGAGTTTGACCAGCGAGCGGACGATTACATCGACGCGGTATGCACCTGGATGCCAATGCTGCAGGCACAGGGGCTGGTCGATGCGGTTGACGCATTCTGCGAGAACATTGCTTTCAGCCCGGCGCAGACGCGGCGTGTATTCGAAACCGCGCGCGCCTTGGGTTTGCCGGTGAAGCTACACGCCGAGCAACTCAGCGACCAGGGCGGCGCGGTGCTTGCAGCCGAGTTTGGTGCGTTGTCGTGTGACCACCTGGAATACCTCAGTGAAGCCGGCATACAAGCCATGTCGGCGGCCGGCACAGTGGCCGTGTTGCTGCCGGGCGCCTACTATTTCCTGCGCGAGACCAAAATGCCACCGATCGCCAAGCTGAGGGAACAGGCGCTGCCGATTGCACTGGCCAGTGACCACAACCCGGGCTCATCACCCGGTTTGTCGCTGCTGCTGATGGTCAATATGGCCTGCACCTTATGGCGCATGACACCCGAAGAAGCGGTGCGTGGTGTCACGGTAAATGGGGCGCGGGCGCTGGGCTTGAATGACCGGGGCAACCTGGCCGCCGGGCAACGGGCCGACTTCGCGGTCTGGGACCTGGAACACCCGAATGAGCTGGCGTACTGGTTTGGCCACAACCCGTGCCGGCGTGTCGTTGCAGGTGGCCTGGAAAGAAAGTCATGAACACGCCCGTATTTGCCCTGCACCCGGGCAGCACTGCCCTTCTTGTCAGCCTGCCGCATGTGGGAACGGTGATTCCGGACGATTTGCAGCAGCACTACGAGCCGCGCGCGCTGGCGCTCGAAGATACCGACTGGCATCTGGCGCGCATATACGAGTTTGTGCTTGCAATGGGGGCCGGCCTGATCGTGCCGCATTGTTCGCGTTATGTGATCGACCTGAACCGTCCGTCCGAAAACACGCCGATGTACGCGGGTGCCAACAATACCGAGTTGTGCCCGACCCGCTTTTTTACCGGCGATGCGCTCTACCTCGATGGGCGCGCTCCCGGCGTGCAGGAAATTACACGCCGCGTCGAGACCTATTGGCGCCCGTACCACCACGCACTGGAAAGTGAGTTGGCCCGAATTCAGGCGCAACATGGCCACGCGATCCTGTTTGATGGCCACAGCATCAAATCGGAGTTGCCCTGGCTGTTCGACGGGCGCCTGCCGGACCTGAATCTGGGCACTGCCGGGGGGACGAGTTGTGCGCCTGGTCTGCGCGCCGCCATGCAGCAGGTGCTGCAAGCACAGGCCCGGTTCAGCCATGTCGTGGACGGTCGTTTCAAGGGCGGCCATATCACACGTTCGTTTGGCCGGCCGCCAGCCGGTCGCCACGCGGTGCAACTCGAGCTGTGCTGGAGCACCTACATGCTTGAGGAGCCGCCTTTTGGAATTGATTCAGCGCGCGCGGCAGAACTGGCGCCAGTGTTGAGCGCATTGGTGCAAAGCATGATTTCCTGGAGGCCCGATGCCTGAACACTGCTTGTGGGCCGAACAGGCCTGGATAGCTGGCCGCTGGCAGGAGTCGGTGCTGCTGGAAGTGGACCCACAGGGACACTGGGGCGCCATTACCGGCGGCGTGTTGACTGCGCCGCCGTCGGCCCGGCGACTGGCGGGCCCGGTGCTGCCCGGACTCGTCAACGCCCACAGCCACGCCTTCCAGCGCGCCTTTGCCGGCCTGTCGGAGCGCCGCGAATCCGAAACCGATGATTTCTGGTCCTGGCGTGACCGCATGTACCGGGTGGCGCTGCGTATCACACCGGACCAGTTGCAGGCGGTGGCCGCGCAACTGTATGTGGAATTGCTGCGTGGCGGCTACACCCAGGTGTGCGAGTTTCACTACCTGCACCATGACCCGCAGGGCCGGCCCTACCCGGACCCGGCCACTATGTGCTGGGCGCTGGCCGATGCTGCCAGCGCGTCAGGCATCGGGCTCACCGTGTTGCCGGTGTTGTACGAGCGCGCCGGATTCGCGCAGCCCGCGCTGCGCGACGACCAATGCCGGTTTGCCGGTACACCGGAACTGGTGCGCCAGTTGCTCCGCGCCATGCAGGCTTGCGGACGTGCAACCGTCAATGCCGGCGTGGCGGTCCACTCGTTACGCGCGGCCAGCGCTGAATCGATCAGGCAATTGCTGCGCCTTCTGGGCGATGAGCCGTTACCGATCCACATCCATGTGGCGGAGCAGACGCAGGAAGTCGACGATTGCCGCGCGGCCACCGGGGCGCGTCCGATCGAATGGTTGTGCCGCGAACTGCCAATCGACGCGCGCTGGCAATTGGTGCACGCCACCCATGCCACACCGGCCGAGGTCGACGCGGTGGCACGCAGCGGCGCGGGCATCGTGATTTGTCCCAGCACCGAAGGAAATCTGGGTGATGGCCTGACCGATCTCGGCGCCTGGTTGTCGGCCGGGGTGCCGATGGCAATCGGCTCGGACAGCCACGTCACGCGCAATTGGCCCGAAGAGTTGCGCTGGCTGGAATACGGGCAACGCTTGCTGCGCCGCCAGCGCAACGTGTCGGCAGCGCCGGCCCAGGGTCAACCAGCCACGGCGGCGCGGCTGTTCGACGCTGTTTTGGCGGCTGGTGCCGGCAGTGCCGGCCAAAACCGGTGGGGCCTGGTGGCGGGGGCGCGAGCCGATGCGCTGGTGCTCGACCCGCGATCTCCAGCGCTACTCGGAATCCCAGCGTCGCGCGACCTGGACGCGCTGGTGTTTTCCGGTGGCGAGCCTGCGCTACGCGAAGTCCTGGTTGGGGGGCAGGTGGTAATGCAAAACGGCCGCCACGCGCAGCAGGAGCTTATAGGCCAGCGGTTTGCTGCTGTGATGGGTGCGTTGTGGAGCTGACGTGAAAGTCTGGCAAACCCGGCACCTCCCAGGTGTTATGCGCGGTACAACCAGGGCAAGTCCAGCAGCCGTTCACCCAACAGCTTGAGCGCGGCGTCACGCCCGGCGCGCAACAACCCGAGCGCGTGAAAAATCCGGCCGTTGCGTAGCGCGCGCGCCTGAACCCGCCGGTTGCGCCGCCAGCGCCGCTCGGCGTACAGCCGCAGCGCCGCTGGCACGTCCGTGTTGGGAACCGCAAGCACCCGGCCGAGTTCGGCCGCGTCTTCGATCGCCATGCCGGCGCCTTGCGCCAGATAAGGAAGCATGGGGTGCGCGGCGTCGCCCAGCAGCGCCACCCGGCCTGCCACGTGTTCGTCCGCACCGCGCATGGGTTCGCGATCACACAGAACCCAGCGCCGCCAGCCTTGCACCGCGTTGACCAGGTCTTGCAAATGCCGGCAAGTGCCGGCAAGCGCAATGTGCAGCCCGGCAGCACTCGTGATCTGGTCCCAGTTGGCCAGGTCGCCTGCCAAATCCGCCTGCGCCACACCGGTCGCAAGAACAATGCCCACCACATTTAGCCACTCACCGCGTCGTACCGGATACTGCACCACATGCAGGCCGGGGCCCAGCCAGGCGGTGATGTGCTGGCTCCGCAAGTTTGCGGGCAGACTGGTCTGTGGCACCAGCGCCCGGTAGGCCAGATGCCCGGTTACGCGCGGCGGGCCATCGTCCAACAACCATTGGCGCACCGGGCTCCACAAGCCGTCGGCACCCAGCAACAGATCGCCCCCGATCCTCAGTCCCTCGCGTGTCTGCACCGTCACAAGTCGCGTCGTTTGGCTGAATCCCGTTAACTCGCTGTCGAGCGCAAGGGCACAAGCGGATTGCTGGCGCACCGCCTCGAGCAACAGGCCATGCAGCTCGGCGCGATGCACGGTGGCATAAGGCGCGCCGTAACGCTGCTGCGCCATAGCGCCCAGACGGAGCACAGCCAGTTCACTGCCCGACACCGCACTGCGCACTTGCAGATATTGCGGAAAAGCGGCCACCGACGCCAGCACCTGGGCCAGACCCCAGCCGTGCAGCACCCGCGTTACGTTGGGGCCGATCTGGACACCGGCGCCGACTTCGGAAAACCGCGCCGCGCGCTCGAACAACCGTACGTCACAACCGGCGCGCGCGCAGGCCAGCGCAGCGGCCAGACCGCCAATACCTCCACCGGCGATCAGCACGTTTTTCGACATGCAAAGTATTGTGCAGTGGCCGCAAACCGGCTAGGCCGCCAGTGCGGAGAGCCAGTCAGCAGCGGCAGTGATCCGCACACGCTCGCGTTGCTCCTCCTGGCGCAGATACGCAACCAGCTGGATCGCCTGCACCTGTGGGAACTCGGTCGCGAACCGGTTCAAGGCACGGTGCGGCCTGGAATCGCTGAGCTTGCATTCGACCAGATGCGTTAGCGCGCCGTCTTTTGCCAACGCAAAATCGACCTCTGCGCCGTCTTTCGTGCGCACATAGTGCAGGTCGACATCCTGGCCCTGCGCGTCGGCCAGAAATTGGACGTGCTTCAGCAACATGCCCGCCACGGCGTTCTCGAAGCGCAGGCCGGCGTCGCCGCGCACCAGTCCGGTGTCGTAAAAATAGACCTTCGGCGCCTGCAGCAAGGCCCTTGCGATGTTGCGATGCCAGGGGTGAACAACGAACACGATAAAGAGCGCTTGCAGGATGTCGAGGTAGCGCCGCAGCGTGGCAGGCGATAACGCCAGGTCGCGGGCGATCGAGGCCAGGGAAAGGGGCGAACCCACACGTTCTCGCAGCAGGTCCACAAACAGGCGCATGCTGCCGATCTCCTGCACGCGCGAGAACTCGAGCACGTCTTCGCGGATCAGGTCGGTGATGTATTGGGCTCGCCAGCGCTCGGCCTGTATCGGATCGGTCGCCAGGCAAGGCTCGGGAAACCCGCCGCGTAGGAGCAGGTGGTCCAGCGCGGCCTGCGGCGTGGCGCCTTGTTGGGCGCACCACTCGCGGACGGAAATTGGGTGCAGGCGGTAGGCAAAGTAACGCCCGGCGAGTGATTCACCACTCTGGCGAAAGGTTTCCATTCGCGCGCTGCCGGTCACCAACAAGGCTTGGCCGGCCGGCCGGCCATCCACAACCCCCTTGAGCCAATTCTTCCAACCCGGCATCTTGTGGATTTCGTCCAGCACCAGCAATCGGCCAGTGGGCGGCCAACTCTGGCGGGCAAGTACCGCACGGTCCCTTGCCACATCCCAGTTCAGGTATTGGGCCGGCGCAAGGACCTGCATCAGTTGCCGCGCCAGCGTGGTTTTGCCAACCTGGCGCGGCCCGGTCAACATGACCATTTTGTGATTCAAGTCGGCAAGTACGAGTTCATCTAGACATCGCTTCATTCGACCAAATTGTAGTTGATTGACAAAAAGTCGCGACTAAACGTCAGATTACGAACAATTGGACGTAAATTTAACATCTCGATGGCCGCCGAAAAAAGCGCCTTCACGGGCCAGTGGTGTGCAGCTTGCCGCCCAAGCGAAACGGTCTGCCGCCACGCCACGCGCCGGATGACCAGGGTTACCAGCAAACCGGCGCGACGGTCCACCAACAACGCCTCGCCGCCCGATGCGAAGCGCGTTGCGCATGGGGTGCCACCATCCCCGTTTCGCTTGTGACGAACCCTGGCGCGTGTTAGGCTGGCTGGCATGCGCACCCACCAGGAAATCGATCAACGCAGCCTTGCCTTGCACCGCTTGGTAGCCGACAAGATCCGGTCCGACCCGGCGCTGTTTGACCAGGCGCAACATAGGCTGATGCGCTGGAAGCTGCTTGTTTCACCAGACGCTCACCACTACCTGGACGAATGGCAGCGCTTGTTTGACCTTGGCATGAATGCAAGTCTGGCGGTTGCCGTCGAAGAGTCTGAGCAAGCTACGGCCATGCGCCAGTCCTCACCATTGTCTTGCCTGCTCACGAACCAGGAACGATTCAGGTTTCTGAAAACCTGGAACCAAGGTGAAAGCGATGCAACGCAGTGATCTCGAGCACCTGATCCGCGCAGCGTCGGCGATCACGAACGAATACGAAATCATGGTCATAGGCAGCCAATCCATTCTGGGGGCGGTACCGCAGCCCCCGGCTGAGCTGGTGAAATCCATGGAGGCCGACCTTTACCCCCTCAATCGCCCGGATCTTGCCGATTTGATCGACGGCGCAATCGGAGAGAGCTCGCCGTTCCATGACCAGTTTGGGTATTACGCACAAGGGGTGGGGCCCGACACCGCGATCCTGCCCGAAGGATGGAGAAATCGGCTGGTCAAGATACAAAATCCAAACACCGATCTCAAGGTCGGTTTTTGCCTGGACCCGCACGACCTGGCGGCGTCCAAACTTGCCGCCGGCAGGTCGAAGGACTGGCCCTTCGTGCAGACGATGCTGCAGCACGGAATTGTGGGCGGCCCGCTACTTCAGGAGCGAGTCGATGCTTTGCCAACCCCCGCCCCGTTGATACGCCAGCTGAAAGAATGGGTTGCCGCACGAACGCAGTACTAGAAACATTGCGGGACAGACCGCAGCCACACGCAGTGGGCAAGCTCTGTCCCCGAAAGCCTGAAAACTTGTGGGACAGACCGCAGCCACACGCAGTGGGCAAGCTCTGTCCCCAACACTTTGTCGGATGTCGGAAGTTGGACTCAGGGAAAACGCCGCTGGACAAGTTCCAGCACGGCATCGGCAAACACTTGTGGCACTTCCTGCGGCATGTTATGGCCCACACCGGGTACCACGCGGTGTGATCGCGGGCCGGTGAAATGGCGCGCATGTTGTGCGGCATCGGCGACCGGGCGTACGCCGTCGTCGGCACCATCGAAAGTGATGGCGGGCACCGTAATCGGCGCTTGCGCCGCAAGGCGCTGCTCAATCCGCGCCAGGGCCGCGTCACCGGGCACCAAACCAAAGCGGTGGCGGTAAGAGTGAATAACCACGTCGACAAAGTCCGGGTTATCAAATGCCGCGGCGCTGCGCTCAAAGGTGGCATCGCTAAACATCCAGGTTGGCGACCAGAGTTTCCATAACAGGCGACACAGCGCGCGCCGCTCAGCCACAAGGCCGGCGCGGCCACGTTGGCTGTGAAAGTAATACTGGTACCACAGGCGCTGCTCGTTCTCGGGCGTGTCGGGCGCCATCGCTTGCGCAATGTTCTGGATGTTGTAGCTGTTGAGCGAGACCAGGCCGCAACAGCGCTGCGGCCACAAAGCTGCAACGACGCAAGCTGCGCGACCGCCCCAGTCGTAACCGGCCAGTACCGCACGCGGAACCGCAAGTGCGTCCATCAATGCCAGCAGATCGGCGCCGAGTGCTGCCTGCTCGCCGGAACGCGGTGTGGCGTTGCTCAGAAAACGCGTCGCTCCAAAGCCGCGCAGGTAAGGCACATAGACCCGGCAACCCTGGCCAGCCAGCAGCGGCGTCACCTCGGCATAGGCGTGGACGTCGTACGGAAAACCGTGCAGCAGGAACACCGGCGGCCCGTCGACCGGGCCGGCTGCATGCAACGCGACGTCGAGTACCCCGGCCTTGACATGACGCAGTGGTTGCAGCGTGTGCATGGGAATTCGATTCGAATCAAGAGCTGGCCGACAAGCGTCCGCGCTCAGCCAGCACGATGTCTCTGGCACGGCTCGCCGCTTCGATATGTTCTACACCGAGACCGCAACACCCACCCACCAGTTGCACGCCCGAGCGCAGCCAATCGACACAAAACTGCTGGTAACGCGCCGGAGAAATCATGTCCACAAAACGCCATTCGGGCATCTCGAAATAACCCGAATCGGGGTAAGCCATCAGTGGCCCCTTGAACTGAGCGCGCAGTTCATCCAGCGCCGACTGCATGATTTCGGCTCCGGTGTGCATGACGCCGGCCACGTCCACGCCGTGTGCGGGAATCAAGTCCACAAGGGTGGCTATCGGCAACTCATCGAAGCTGTGAAAACTCACCGCCTTGCCGGCGGCACCACGCCGTGCACTCAGGCCAAACCAGACTGGCAGGCCGGTGCCAAGGGCCGCATCGAGCGCCAGTTTCACGCGTGACGGTTCGTACATCATCTCCAAAATGATGAGTTCACAACCCGCTTCCTTCAGGCCAGTGGCTACCAGATGCAAGGCGTCATGGATCTCGGCCAGTGAGGGTATGCGGCCGAGGTCCACCACCCCGGTACCCGCAGCCACTGGAACCATGTGCGACAACGAACCCGCAACCACCACGTCGTGCGCGAGCGGCGTGGTGTCGCGCGCGGCCCGGGCAGCAGCCACGGCGCGCTGAATAATCTCGCGGTAACGTGGAGCCAGTCCTGCCGGACCCAGTGTCAGTGGCGACGCGGCAAAGGTATTGGCGGTAACCACGCGCGCGCCGGCCCGGATGTAGTCTGAATGAATAAGCTGCAGCAACTTGTCGTTGCCCAGGGTAGCCGGGGCGGACCAGCTCGCAGCATCCATGGCCGCGCCGCGGCGCTGCAACTCGGTACCGGTGGCGCCATCCAAAACAACAATGCCGCCATCGCGCAGATCGTTCAACAGACGTTGGTAAGCCATGCACGGTGTTCCGGAAGTTATTCGATCAATGATACGGACTTCGTTACCCGTACATGGCCAAACTTGCCCGGATCTTCCCTCGCTGCGTCTTGCGCTGCAACCCAAACAACGGCCGGACCCAGAACACGCGACGGATGCACTCAAAACCCGCGAAGCTCAGCGCGAAGGTGCCGAGCGCGAGCAGCGCGCCCTCCAGCGGCGGTGCGATTTGGGACGGACCCAGTGTATGTGCCAGCATGATGATCAGGGTCTGGTGCAGGACATAGACCGGGAACACCGCCTCGGTCAGATAACGGCGCAGCGCGCCATCGCGGTTCAGATGGACGCGTGCGAAACCGAGCGCGGCGACCATCGCGCACCACTGCTCAATGCCGTAGAAAATCGGACCTATTAGCGCGGCAGTCAGTGCGCCGCCCGTCAGCGCTGACCGGCCAGCAACCAGCACAACCCAAGCCGCCAGCGCGAGCATCAACGCGGCCCAGCGCAGTTGCGCCATGCGCGCCCACAATGCTGGCGCGCGGGCCAACACCGCGCCCAGCAGGAACATCGCGAAGTACTGGCTGTGCGCGAACCAGTCGCCGGCCAACGCGTGCGTAACGGGAAATCGCGCGTGCAACAAGACCCGGCTGATCACCAGCAATACGATTGGCCACAGCAGCAAGCGCGCGCCGGCCATAACGCCAGGCAGACGCACTGCGAACTGGTCGAGCAAGTTCGGCTGCAGGCGCAACCAGCCCCACAGGACCAGCGTGTAGGCGAATAGATACGGCAAGAACCACAAGTGGTTCCAGGTCGGCAGAATCAGGCATTTCCCCGGCGCAAAACAGAAAGCGCCATAGGCTCGCAAATACAAGCCCATGAAATCCAGGTAGTCTCCCGCGTAGCCCAGTTTGTGGACCACCTCGATGTACGACTGCGGCGGCACCACTACCAACATGCCAAACAGCAGTGGCAACAAGAGGCGCCGCGCACGCACGCGTAACAAGGCACCAGTGGCACCGCCGCGGGCCAGCATGCACGACGTCGCGGCGCCGGAGACCAGGAACAACAAGTCCATGCGCCACGGCGAACTCATCAACATCAAGGGTTCGAGGAAGGCACCGGCCTGCGGGCTTTTGATGTGCCAGTCCCAAATGACGTAAACCATGCCGACGTGGTAGAACACCAGCAAGGCAAAAGCGAATATGCGCAGCCAGTCCAGGAAAACCAGACGCGCGACGGTAGGCGAAGAATGAATTGGCATGGCAGACAACTCCTTGAAACTGGAAGCCTCAAGACTATTTGACCGTCTGTCCAAACACCAGCGCCGTGGGACGGCACGCCCCCGGGTTGTGGCGAATGGAGGCTGCAAAGTCTGGGTGAACGCGGACCTACCCAAAAGTCTGGCGGCGGCCCGGCACCGCTGGGCCGGTTGAGCGAGCCTAAGACACGCCGCCCAAACGTGACAACAGTTCGACCCGGTGCTTGCGGCTGCACGGCAACGCCGCGCCGCTACTGATGACTATCGTCGCGTCGCCTTTTTCGCGCGGCTGCACCGACATCACGTGCGCCAGCGCAACCGCCGCGCCACGGTGGGTGCGAACAAATCCATCGCCCAGGTCATGCAACAAACCGGCCTGCGTGCGGCGCATCAGCGGCGCACGCTGCGCGGTGTGCACCACCACATAGTTGTCAGCCGCCTCGAGCCAAAGAATTTCGGCCAGCTGCAGCACATGCGTGCGGCCACTGTCGCGAATCAGCAATTGCGCCGGTGCCGGTCGTGCTGGTGCCGTCTTGACAGCCGACCGCAAGCGCAGGCGCTGCAGCGCGCGCTCCAGCCGCTCGGGCTCTACCGGTTTGAGCAGGTAATCAAGCGCCGCAACGTCGAAAGCCTGTAGCGCGTAGTGGTCGTAGGCCGTTACGAACACCACCGCCGGGGCCGGGTCTGGCAATGACGCGGCCAGGTCCAGGCCGCTGGCGCCGGGCATCTGGACATCGAGCAACAACAGGTCCGGGGCCAGCTCACCAACCCGGCGCAATGCTTCTTCGGCGTCTTGTGCTTCACCCACGACCTGCACGTCGTCAAAGCGATCGAGCAGACGGCGCAGCCGCGCGCGCGCCGGAGCCTCGTCATCCACAATCAACACCCGCATGGCAATTCGATGCGCGCTAAGACGCCACCGCCAACACGCGCCTGCAGCGTCAAGCTTGCCTGCTGGTCATAGCCTAAAGCCAGGCGCTGCCGCAGGTTGGACAACCCAACGCCAAACACGAGCGGTTGTGCCAACACACCCAGATCGTCCTCCACCTCCAGCAGCAGCCGGCCAGCGTCCCGGCGGCTGCGGATAACCACCGTGCCGGGCCGCGTCTGCAACTCGATACCGTGTCGAAGTGCGTTCTCCACCAGCGGCTGCATCACCATGGTGGGCACCTGGCAATTGGTGCTGTCTGGATCGATTTCAAAACGCAGCGCCAGACGGGAACCAAACCGTTCACCCATGATCGCCGCATACGCTTCGAGCAACTGCAGTTCCTCGGCCAGCGGAACCTCCGGGCGACGTGTCAGGTCGGTCGCCGCGCGCAACAACGCGGAAAGCCGCAATAACAAGGTGTCGGCGAGTTCCGGGTCGGTATGGATGGTGGACGCGATCGTGTTGAGGGCGTTGAACAGAAAATGTGGCTCGATCTGCTGGGTCAACTGCAGCAGCTGGGCTTGTTGCGTCAGCCCGCGCAAACGTTCGCCCCGAACGCGCTCGGCACTCATCGCAGCGTGCGAACGTATGCCGAACAAGACGGCGACAATCAGCAGGTAAAACAAGCCGAACTTGATCGTCTCGTATCGAAACACCAGACCCCATGCTTCGTGCCGGTAACTTGCTCCGATAATCGCGTAGACCGCGTGGCGCAGGGCATAAACAGCCGCCACAAACCCAAGCGCGGTCAACGGTAGCCACAACAGACTGGCGGCGAACCAGCGCCATGGGTGCGCCAACAGCCGGTCCTGGTCATGCAACCTGCGCCACTGCAGCCACACAATCAGGCTGGCAACCAGGCACGACGACCCTTCCCACAACAGCGGTTGCCATAACGCGGTGTGGCCCTGACGTTGATGCTCCTGCACCGCGACCGTCAACAACAACAGCCAGAACACCGCCCACGCGCCCAGAAATGCCGCCAGCGAGAGGCGCGGCACTTCGGCATCAGTCAAGTCGTTGCCTGCCAGGGATGTCATGGGATATGAATTTGGCGCGCCGCACAGGCGGCGCAGCCATGGGAATTGTTACGCGCACCCGGCAGGAAACACAAGGCCCGCGAGCAGATCGACAACCAACCTGGGACGAAATGGACCCTGCCTGGGGTCAAGCCGGCAGTCGTGCCAACACACTGAATGCGGCCGGCCTCGCCCGGCGCTTTCTTTTCGCCGCCTGGAACCGTACCAGGCAGGACGATACCTGGCCCGCAAGACAAGGTGGGAGGCTGGATCGAACGTCTTGATAACAGAACTGGAACAAAGAGTATGACTCACGGTTGGGGAGGTACCGGCGGTTACTGAGGCGATCGATTCAGAATGGATTGCTGATTTGAAATGCAACCTCAGCACCGTCGGTGAATCTGCTACGTTCCTGAACAAGGCGCGTCGATTCCTAATTCCCCCCAAGATCACGTTTTTGAGGTGGTGGCGTGGGAGATTACCGCGTCCGCGTTGGTGTCACGCCACACGGTGTAAAGAATCTATCGGCGCCCAAGCCTCGCGATCAGCCGCTAAAGCATTGCGGTGAGATAGCCTTGTTGCTTAGCCCGTTGCTGCCTTGCTACCTCGCCATCTCAATTAGCTCGATATCCTTCTTGAGCAGTTCGTTGATGAGGGCTGAGAAGTCCACGCCCTTGGCGCTGGCCAGCGCAGCCAGGGTAGCCTGCACCTGCTGCTCCAGGTAGACCGGTAAATGCAGCTGCGCACCGGGCTGGTAAAACTGGCCGCGCCTGGCGCCGGAGAAATCAATCTCAGCGGGCATGTCGTCATCGTCATGGTTGGCTTGGGCATTCATGATGTTCACCTCAATTGGGTTCATTCTGATACTGCTGGCGTTCGCGCCTGGTTGCCTCGCGCGCTGAAATTATGCCCACCCTCACATTGATCGGCCCGGTGTGCTGGTAGGTGTGGGATACCGCCAGCAGTTTGCCGACGCCAGACATGCCCAGCGTAAGCCATCGCTTCGCCTTGGCTGTGCACGGCATCGAAAACGGTAAGCGCCAGCGCATCGAGCAGCACCGTGGCCGCCTGCACGAAGGACACGCCGTGCTTGGCTATATTGGATTGCGCCTTGAGCGGGTCCCATGTGAACTCCAGTTGCGCGCCACTCCCATTCTCGCCCGTGCTCAAGCGCGACTCTCCATCTTGCGTTTCAACTGCCCGCGCTCGATAAAGGCATCGATGAGCTGCAATACCTGGCGCTTCTCCGCGCTGCCCAACTTCTCGACCGCCAGCAAGCGCCGGCGCACTCGGCTGTCGCCCTCCTGCTTGGCCAGCTTGCGCGCTGGGGCACCTCGGCCATACAGCGCATCGATCGACACCCCCAGCGCCTGG
>JANNGR010000208.1:0-18864 GCA_031403955.1 Betaproteobacteria bacterium | reverse complement strand
CGCTCGCGCTCCGGCTGGTCAACCTGCGAGGCCGCCTTGTCGCTGAATTCATACAACGTGCCGACCTCGCGCGCGCGGCTGCGGTGTTCGTGGTAGCGGTTCTTCCAGGCCTGTTCTACCTCGGGTTTCAGCGGCTCGTTCCAGGCCGGAATCGAGAAGTTGGCGGTGCGCTGGAAGACGACCAGCTTTTCCGCTTGCCGCGCGATCGCGGGTATTGCCTGGATGCCGGATGACCCGGTGCCGATGACTCCCACCCGCAGCCCACCGAAATCTACGCCCTCGTGCGGCCAGGCGCCGGTGTGGTAGATCTTGCCGGCAAAACTTTCCATGCCCGGTATGTCGGGCAGCCGCGCGATAGACAACGCGCCAGTGGCCATTACACAGAAGCGCGCGGACACCCTATCTCCCGCGTCGGTTCGAGCGCCCCAATGACCGGTTGCCTCGTCGAAGCTAGCTGCCTGTTCCCCGGCCCCGGTGCGAACTTCCCACCTGCCGGTTGCCTCGTCGAAGCTGGCAGCCAGCACGCGCGTGTTGAACTGGATGTCGCGCCGCAGGTCGAAGCGGTCGGCTACGTGCTGGATATAACGCAGGATCTCTGCCTGCCCGGCGTACTTCTCGGTCCAGACCCATTCCTGCTCCAGCTCGCGCGAGAAAGAGTAGGAATATTGCAGGCTTTCCACGTCGCAGCGCGCGCCCGGGTAGCGGTTCCAGTACCACACACCCCCGACATCGGCCGCGGCTTCTATCACCCGCGCCGAGTAACCCATGCCGCGCAAGCGGTGCAGCATGAACAGCCCGGCGAAACCGGCGCCGATGATGAGGACGTCATAAGATGCCGCGGCGAGGGGGGAGCCGGCTGGTGAGACATTCCCGTTCGAAGCTGGCATCCCTTCCCCTTTCTGTTCTATTCAGCCGGAACCTTCACTACTCCGAGGCTCTGGGCAGCGACTCGTCATGAAACGCTGCCGCAACCGACGCATTGATCTTGCAGTCCAGAAAAATTGGGCCCTCGGGCTTTTTCAGCAGCGGTGCGAGTTTTCGCAACTCTTCCAATGTGCGCACCGTATGTGCCTGGAATCCAAAGGCCTCGGCGACGGGAGCGAAGTCGATGTCGGCGAACACCGATTTAGCCACCGGCATGTTGCGCATCTTCAGAAAGTGCAATTCGGCCCCGTAGGCGGCGTCGTTCATCACCACGATCACTAGCGGGATGTCCTCGCGCGCCACCGTTTCGAGTTCGCCCATGGTCATCAGAAAGGCGCCGTCACCGACAAAAAACACCGTGGTCCGGTCCGGCGTGCCACAGGCGAACCCGAGCGCGGTTCCAAAGCCCATGCCGATGGACGCAAAATCGGCCGAACTCTTGACGTGGCCTGGGCCAAGGCCGGAGATGTACGGCAGGACTTGCAGGAAATTGCCGGCGTCGTAAACCGCGTTGCGATCGGGCGGCAACAAGCGGTCGAGTTCGATCCCAAACGACCGCGGGTCCATCGTGCGTGGTGTGTCGGCGCTCTGGAATTCACTTGCCAGATCATGGTCGGCGAGCCGCTGGCGAGTGTCGGCCGAATGGAACGGTTTGTCGGAAGCGGCACGTTCGGACACCGCTTCGGCCAGTTGTTCGGCCGCGTCGCGCGCATCGGCGACCAGCGCGACATCGGCATGAAACCAGCGACCGATGTGCGTTTGATCGATGTCGATATGAATCAGCGGCACGCCCATCGGCACCGAAGTGCCGTAACTGGTGGTGCGCTGGTTAAGGCCTGCGCCAAATGCGACGATGCAGTCGGCTTGATCGATCAGGCGCCGGCCGGCCGCGTTCGAAAACGATCCGACTATGCCGGCGTTGTAAGGATGACCCCGGAACATGTCCTTTCCCTTGAGCGTCGTGGTCAGCACCGCGCCCACCTTGTCGGCCAGGCGCTCGATGGCTTCGCGCGCGCCGGCGCGATGCGCGCCGAGCCCGACCACGAACAGCGGCTTGCGGCTTTTGTCCAGCACCGCCGCGGCCGACGCGATCGCCGCCGGTCTTGCAGTCTTGCGCCGCGCCGGCCCCACCTCGGCCGGAACGGGTACACCCATGTGTCCGGGGTAGTCGACCTGGCCCATTTGAACGTTCATCGGCAGCAGCAGCGCAACACAGCCGCCATGCCGGGTGGCGTCGATGGCGTTGGCCAAGGTTTGACGCGCGCCTTCGGGATCGGGGGCAATGAAGGTCTTGATGCCGGCGGCTTGCAGCACACCGGGAGCGTTGAATTCCTTTGCGTCGGGACCTCCGTCCGCAAGCGACGAGGCGCCGAAGATCAGCAGTACCCTCGACCCGGTCCGGTGCGCATACATCGCACCGTGCATTGCGTTGGCGGTGGCCGGGCCCCGGCCGATGATCGCGATGCCGAGTTTGCCGCTGGCCGCGGCATAACCTTCGGCCATCGCGACGGCGGTATTTTCGTGCCGCGCGCCATAAAACCGGACTCCGATGGCGTCCAGCGTGGTGACGAAAAGTGCGGTGTCGTCGCTCATCAGCCCGAATGTGGTGTCGTATCCGCGGCTTTTGATGTCGCGCGCCAGCACTTCGTAAGCCGGCAGAGAACGGGAATCTTGCACCGTCGAGGCGCTGCGCAGGTCGGACAAAGCCATGGGAACTCCTGGAATCGTTGGCCGGCTCGCAGAAGCCGGTCTGCTCAGGCGGAAACCGCGTCTGCGGCCGCGCTGTGGTCGGTTCCGAGATAGGCGGCGATGACGGCCTCGTTGGCCTGGACCTCATGCGGCGTGCCCTCGGCGATCTTGCGGCCGAAGTCGAGCACGACGATCTTGTCGGAGATGTCCATGATCACCGGAATGTCGTGTTCGACGATCAGGAAACTCATGCCGAACTGCTTTCGCGCACGATGAATCAACGCGGTCATCGCGGCTTTCTCGGGGGTGCTCATTCCCGCCATGGGTTCATCGAGCAACACCAGACGCGCCTTTTGCATCAACGCACGCGCGAACTCGACCTCCTTCTGGCGGCCGTACGGCAATTCCCCGGGCAGGACATCAGCCATCTCGAGCATGCCTAGAAACTCCAGTACCTCGGTAGCGGCTGCGACGGCGGCTCGCTGCTCGGCGCGCGCACGCCCGGTCAGAACCGCGCCCTGGAGCAGTCCGGACGAGCCCTGCCGGTAGGCGCCCACCAGCAGGTTGTCCATCACTGTCAGTCCGCCGAAAAGCGCCAGGTTCTGAAACGTGCGCGCAATGCCATGGCGTGATACCAGGTGGGCGGCTTCGCCAGTTATGTCCGTGCCGTCGAATTCAACCTTGCCACTGGTCGGCCGATACATGCCCGTGATGCAGTTGAACATGGTTGTCTTGCCAGCGCCGTTGGGGCCGATCAACGAGGTGATCGAGCCGGCGTCCATCGTGAAAGACACATTGTCGAGCGCGGTAATGCCCTGAAAGCGCATCAACAGTGAAGCGACAGCCAGCAGTGGTGCGGTCATGCCTAAACCTCCGCTCCGGTCGCCGCGACGCCGGGCGCCGTGGCTTCGCGCTTTGCGCCGAGGTAGGACTCTTTCATGGTGTCGCTGGCCGCCAATTCGGCCGACGGCCCCGACAGCGTGATGCGCCCACGCTCCAGGATGTAGGCGGTCGCAGCGAATTCGAGCGCAAGACGCGCGTTCTGCTCGACGATCAGCATCGAGGTGCCCAAGGTTTTTCCTACCACCAGGAGCTGCTTGTAAATCGCCTTGACGATCAGCGGCGCCAGGCCCAGCGAAAGTTCATCGACCAGCAACAAGCGCGGCTTCGCCACCAGCGCGCGGCCCAGTGCCAGCATCTGCTGTTCGCCGCCGGACAGCCAACCCGCCGCCTGCTTGCGCCGCTCCAGCAACTGCGGGAATAGTGTGAAGACTGCCTCCATGCGCTCGGCCAACGACGAACGCGGCAGGATCGCCGCGCCCACTAGAAGGTTGTCCTCGACGCTCAGTTGCTTGAAAACCAGGCGGCCTTCGGGAACCTGGGCCATGCCCATGCGCACCAGACGGTGCGCAGGCAAGCCCAGGATGGAGGTTCCCGCGAATGCCATGCTGCCCTGAGTGACGTGGCCATGGTGCAAGGACAAAAGACCCGAGACGGCGCGAATCAGCGTGGTCTTGCCCGCGCCGTTGGCGCCCAGCAGGGCGACGATACTGCCCTTGGGAACCGACAGGCTTACATCCTCCAGGGCCAGACCCTTGCGGGCGTAGCCAACCGAGAGAGACTTGATTTCAAGCGCGCTTTCCATCACTTGCTCCACCTTGCCGCGACGCGGTTGCGCAACTTGCTGGCCATGCCCGCGATGCCGCCAGGCGCGAATATCAACAGCAGGATGACCAACAAACCGAAGATCACTTGCACCAGTTGGGGCTTGTGTTCCACCAGGACGCTGCGTAACAGACCGGTGGAGTCGCCCGCCTGGGACGCGAAGCCCGTGATGATGGAGGGCAGAAGCAACCACACTGCCGCGCCCACCAGCGATCCAGCGAGCGAACCCATGCCGCCAATGATGATCATCGCGATGAACTGGATCGCGAACTGGATGCCGAAGAATTCCGAAGTGACATTGGACAGGATATAGGCGTACAGGACACCCGCCATGGCGGCGATCGCGGAACTGAAGGCAAAGGCTTTGAGGCGCAGAATGCGGACGTCGACGCCTGCCGCCGTGGCGGCCAATTCGTGGTCGCGCATGGCCATCATCGCGCGGCCTTCACGCGAACGCAGGGTGTTGTGCAGCGCCCAGTAAACCAATGCTACCAGGGGCAGCAGGAAGAAATACCAGCGCATCGGCGAATTCAGCTCAAACCCGAACAGCGTTGCCGGCTTGTAGGGAACACCCACAACATCGAAGAACTTGAACTGGTATTCCTGAAATGCGAACACCACGATGTAATGCACCGCGAAAGTCGACAGCACAAAATACAGGCCACGCACGCGCAGCGACGGCAAACCCGCCAGCACACCGGCCAATGCCCCCGCCAAGCCGGCGGCCAACAGCACGATCGGAAAGGGCCAACCCAATTGCGATCCGGTGATTGCGGCGGTCATCGCCCCAACCGCGTAAAAGGCCGCGTGTCCGATCGAGATCAGCCCGGCGCAGCCGGTCAGATAGTTCAGCGACAGTGCGCCCAGCATGGCGATCAGCATCAGGTTGACCTGGCTCAGGCCAAGATTGAGCAGCTGCATGTTCGACAGCCGGAAGCCGAAGATGGTTCGATCGGTCAGCAGCACGGGCAGGTAAAACAGCAGCGCAATGCCGACTATCACCCAGAGCCAGCGCAAGGGCTGGAGCCGCGCGGCCGATCGCGCCGGGATGGCGAGAGTTTGCGTAGTCATGCTTATGCGACGCTGTGTGCCGGACTCAAACCCGACCGAGTTCGCGCTGGCCGAAGAGGCCCCAAGGGCGAAACATCAGGATCAGCATCAACAAGGCGTAAATCAGGATGTCGCTCGATTTGGGGGAGATATAGGAGGCGGCGAGTTGTTCGATCAGGCCCACCAGCAAGCCACCGACGATGGCGCCCGGAATGCTTTGCATGCCGCCGATGACCACGGCGGGCAAGGCGAGCAGGCCAATGCCTTCCAGTTCGGTCGAAACGATCTGGAGTTGACCCAGAAACAAGCCGCCAATGGCCGCCAGCACACTTCCGATCGCCCAGGCGAGCCGGTTCATCACGTTGACATTGACGCCGGAGACGACCGCCGCCTCATGGTTGTCGGCGGTGGCCCGCATCAGCAGGCCGACCGACGTGAACTTGAAAAACGCCCCAAATCCGGCCATGCAGGCCAGGCTCACGAGGGCCGCGGTCAGGTGCAGTTGGGAGATGCGCACGCCACCGATCAGGAAAATCCCGCTCGGCAACGGCGTCACCAGCGTGCGGCCTTGCGGGCCGTAGATGATCTCGACCAGCGCGCGCAGCATGATCGACAGCGCAATCGTGAGCATGATGACCGACAGCATTGGGCGGCCCGCCAAAGGCTGGATCAGCAGCACATGGATCACCACGCCCAACGTCGCGGCGGCGCCGATGATGGCCGCGATGGCCAACGGAAACGGCAAGCCCAACAAATTAATCGCGGTCACCGCGAAGAAGGCGCCGCACACGACAAACATGCCCTGCGCGAAGTTGAAGACGTCGGTGGCCTTGAAGACCACCGCGAAGCCCAAGGCCACCAGGCCATAAATGCTGCCCAGAGCCAGGCCGCTGAAAAGAACTTGTGCGAGCATGATGGTCCTTGGGTGGATCTGCGCTGTTACTTGGTGTATTTCAGGTAGTCGCTGAATTCACCTTGCGGCTTGAACTTCTTGCCCCCGTAGTCGTAACCGATCATCCGGAACGCGACCGGCCCGGTCTTGTCGTCCTTGGTGAAGGTAATCGGCGCCGCCAGTCCCTTACTGTCAACGACGAAGCCCTGGTTCATGCTTTCGATCAGCTTGGCGCGCGTTGGTGCCGGGCCGACCTTGGCGACCGATTCGGCCGCGATCTGACCGGTGACCCATCCCGCGACGTAGTTGACGTCTTCCTTCATCGCGCCGTGGTTGTATTTGTCCGCGGCCGCCGAGAGCTCTCTGTTGCCGGCCGACTGGTCCGCGCCGCCGGGCGTGAAGCAGCTCACGACGTTGTAGTTCGCGCCGGCTTCGGGACCCATGGCCGAGAAAATCTGGGGCGAGAGGAGGTAGGAGATGCCAAAGGCCGGGATTTTCAGACCGTATTGCTGCATCGCCTTCATCGTCAGGATGGCGGTGTTGGAAATGCCATAAATCGTGATGAAGTCGGGCTTCTGGGCGATGATTTCAAGCACCTGCGGCGTCACGTCGGCGGCGGTAACCTTCATGGTGACCATGGAAGAGGTGCCACCGAGCTTGGCGGCCGCCGCGGCAATGTATTGGGCGTACTCCACACCACCGGCGCTCTCGATCGACACGACCATCACCTTGGGCGCCTTGAGCTTCAGCAGGTCGGTGTAGTAGCCGACACCGGTTTGCGCCATCTGCGGGTAGCCGCAAAAGCCGCCGTAGACCAAGGGCGAGACCGGCTCGGACAAAGGCTTGGTGGTGGTGTAGGTGCCCACGATAGGAATCTTGCCAGCCCGCATGGCCGGCGCCAGCGAGACCTGCGAGCTCGAGGAGCCCACGCCCGAGATGCCGAGCACGGGTGTTTGGCCCACCAGTTTTTCGTAGTTGATCTTGTCTTGCGCGGGGTTGAAGCGGCTGTCTTCGGCCAGCACGTTGATCTTGCGGCCATGGATGCCACCAGCCTCGTTGACCTTGCGCATGTAGTCCTGAAAGCCATGGACCCAGATGCCTTGCGACGCTGAGGTCGGCCCGCTCATGTCCATCATCAAACCCCAGTCGATCCGGTCCTTGTAGACCCCGTCCGCGGGCACTTCCTGGGCGATGGCGCCAAACGCCAATGAGCAAATGAATGCGCCGGCGGTGATCCTGGCGGCCAGGGGGCCAAACTTGACCCCGGACTTTTGCCGCCCCGCGACGGGGGCGCTTTTTGCTTGCATAACTTTCATGCTGTCTCCATGGTTGTGCACTCCGGTTGCGGCGTGCGGTAGTTGACGACTTATCCTGGCGTTCCGAAAATTGCTGTTTCGCATACTCGAAGTTCAATTTTGCTTTTCGAAAATTGTACCACTGAGTAGGTTTTTTGTATGTGCGAGTAGATATTTTGTCTAGGGGTTTTCCCTGTGACCTCGCGCCGTGTCAAAGCGCCGCGCCGCCGTCCATCGCCACCTCGGAACCGGTCATGTAGAGGCTTTCATCACCCAGCAGGAACAGCACCAGAGCGGCGATCTCTTCCTTGGTGCCGAGCCGCTTCATCGGTACCTGCAATACCCGGCGCAGGTTCTCTTCGCGCGATCGCACGCTCAGCATGTCGGTGTCGATCGGGCCTGGATGGACCGAGTTTACGCGGATGTTCCGGTCCGCCAGCTCCAGCGCCGCGGCCTTGGTCATGCCGCGCACCGCCCATTTGGTGGCGGTATAGGCGATGGCATTCGGCGCGCTGCGCAAGGCCACCGTGGAAGACATGTTGACGATGGCGCCGCCGCCGGTGCGCTCGAAAGCCGGCACGACCGCACGCATGCCAAGGAAGGTGCCGAGCTGGTTGACGCGGGTGTGACGCTCGAACTGCGCGGTGTCGGTGTCAAGGATCGACACCGGCGTGTAAACACCGGCATTGTTGACCAGGCCATGCAACTTGCCGATGCGCTCGGCAATTGCCACCGCCTCGCTCCACTGTGCCTCGCTCGTTACGTCGAGCGGCTGGAATACGCAGGCCGACCCTAGCTCGGCGGCAAGTTGTTGCCCGGCTTCGAGCAGCAGGTCGCCGATGACGACCTGGGCGCCCTGCGCGACCAGCCCGCGTGCCTGCGCCTCGCCCAGGCCGCGTGCCCCACCGGAAATCAGGAATACCTTGTTGCTGAATTGGGTCATGCTGCAATGCTCCGTTGACTAAAGACTGATGCCTTAAAGACTGATGCCGCCGTCCATAGCGACTTCCGCCCCGGTCATATAGCGGCTCTCATCAGCCAGCAGGAACAAGACCAGCGCCGCGATCTCTTCCTTGGTGCCGAAACGTTTCATTGGCACGCGTTGTGCGCGGCGCTGGTTCTCGTCTTCGCTTCGCACGCCCAGCATGTCGGTGTTGATCGGCCCCGGGTGCACGGAATTGACGCGGATATTTTTGTCCGCCAGTTCCAGCGCTGCCGCTTTGGTCATTCCGCGCACAGCCCATTTGGTCGCCGTGTAGGCAAACGCGCCGGGAACGGCGCGTAGCCCGGCGGTGGAAGAAATGTTGACGATGGCACCCAAGCCGGTACGCTCGAAAGCCGGAACCACGGCACGCATGCCGAGGAAGGTTCCAAGCTGGTTGATCCGCGTATGGCGCTCGAAATTGGCGCTGTCGGTTTCCATCATCGGCAGTGGCTCAAATATGCCGGCATTATTGACCAGGCCGTGCAGTGGGCCGATGCGCTCGGCCAACGCCACGGCGTCGTTCCACTGCGCCTCGCTGGTCACGTCGAGCGGCTGGAAAGTGCAGGCCGGTCCGAGTTCGGCTGCCAGTTGGCGGCCTAGTTCCAAGCGTACATCGCCGATGACGACCCGGCCACCTTCGGCCACGAGTTGGCGCGCCTGGGCTTCGCCGAGGCCACGTGCCGCGCCGGAAATCAGGAACACTCTGTCGGTAAATCGGGTCATGGCGATTTCCTCAGTTGGGCTGCGTGCTTGGCTGGTGCACCGGTTCGAGCTTGAATCCTCGATAACCTTCAGCCGCCACGTTGTCGCAAATTACGCTGTAGTTTCCGAAACCACCCACGTAGGGCAGGAAAACCCGCGGTTTGCCGGGTATGTTGGCGCCCATGTACCAGGACTTGGTGGTCGGAAACAGGGTACCGTCGGCCACCTTGTTGACATGCGCGACCCATTCGTTTTCGGCCTCCGCGGCGGGTTCGGCAACACCGAGGCTGGCGGCCTGCATGTGTCGCAGGCAACCGGTGATCCAGTCCACGTGTTGTTCGATCGCCACTACCACATTGGTCAATACCGAAGGGCTTCCCGGGCCGGTGACGAAGAACAGATTGGGGAAACCAGCGGTCATTAGACCCAGGTAGGTGCGTGGCCCGTGGGACCATTTCTCTTTCAAGCTGTTGCCACCGCGGCCCCGAATCTCGATCCGGTCGAGCGCGCCGGTGACGGCGTCATAACCGGTGGCAAAGACGATGCTGTCCAACTCGTAGGTTGCGGCTTGGGTCCGGATTCCGCTTGGCACGATTGCTTCGATCGGAGCGGCGCGCAGATCGACCAGGCTGACATGTTTCTGGTTGAAGGTCTGGTAGTAGTCGGTATCGACGCAGATCCGCTTGGTGCCGATGGCATGGTCGGTGGGCGCCAGCAGCTCGGCGACCTGGGTGTCCTTGACCGTGGCGCGAATCTTGTTGCGCACGAATTCAGCCGCGCTGTCGTTGGATTGTTTGTTGATGAATATGTCGTTGAAGGCGTGCGTGAAGTTCGCGCCGCCGCGTGCCCAGCGGCGTTCGTATTCCTGCTGCCGTTCTTCTTCACTGGCTTCGGTGGTCGCCCGCTGGCTGTAGTCGTAGAGGATGCCGGAGCGCGTGGTTCGCGCGTTTTTCCGGTGTTGGGCGTAATTGGCTTTCCAGGCCTGTTGCTCCTGTTGCGGCAGCGGCCGGTTCCAGGCCGGAATGCTGAAATTTGGCGTGCGCTGAAAAACCACCACCTGGGCGGCCTGGCGCGCGATGGCCGGAATCGCCTGGATGCCGGAAGAACCGGTGCCGATCACGCCCACGCGTTGCCCGGTGAAGTCGACCTCTTCGTGCGGCCAGTTGCCGGTGTGGTACCACTTGCCTTTGAAACCATCCAGACCGGGAATGTCCGGCACCCGCCCGGCGGACAGACAACCCGCCGCCGAGATCAGGAAACGCGCCACGACCTGGTCGCCACGATCGGTACACACGGTCCAGTTGTGGTTGGCCTCGTCATAATTCGCGCTGGTAACCCGGGTTTCGAGCTGGATGTCGGAGCGCAGTCCGAAGCGGTCCGCCACATGGTTTATGTAACGCAGTATTTCGTCCTGCTTTGGGTAACGTTCGGTCCATTGCCATTCCTGCTGCAGCTCCTCGGAGAATGAGTAGGAATATTGCATGCTCTCTACGTCGCAGCGCGCGCCGGGATAACGGTTCCAGTACCAGGTTCCGCCTACTCCATCGCCGGCTTCAAAAACCCTGGCGGTCAAACCGAGCTGGCGCAGCCGGTAAAGCATGTAGACGCCGGCAAATCCGGCCCCGACGACGACGGCGTCGAAAGTGGCGGAACTGGATCGGTCGTTGCGGGTCATGGAACTCTCCTGGTTGGTTGGTCCGGCGTGCCGGAAGTGGTTTGACTGCCGCGGTGTAATGCGTCTCCGATGACGGCGCCGATGCTGTCGCCGATCACATTGGCGGCGCGCACCAGTTTTCCGTGCATCAGCACGCCGTGCATATGGTCACTCAGGTGCAGTGACATGACGCGCACGCCTTCGTCTTCCAGCCGCCGCGCATAGGCGCGCCCTTCGTCACACAGCGGATCGTGGGCCACGGTCATGACCAGCGCCGGTGGTGTGCCGGCCAGACTCGCGGCCTTCAGCGGCGAGGCGCGCCAGTCCAGCCGGTCCGCCGCCTGCGGTGTGTAGTGGCCGATGAAATAATGCATGGTCGCCGCCGTCAGTGGAACTCCGGATGTCACCCGACGGTACGAATCGCTGCTGGCCGTCAGATCCACCACTGGATAGATCAGCGCCTGAAACATGGTTGGTGCGGCAGTGCCGTCGCGGCCCATCAAGGCCAATACCGCGGCCAGGTTGCCACCGGCGCTGTCGCCGCCGATGCCGATGCGGCCCGGCGTTATGCCAAGCGCGTCGACGTTGTCGCTGACCCATCGCAGCGCGGTCGCCGCGTCGTCGAGCGCGGCGGGAAAACGATGCTCGGGCGCCAAACGGTAGTCGACGGCCACGACGCAGATGCGCGCCACATTGGCCAGGCGCCGGCAAAGCCGGTCGTGGCTCTCCAGGTTGCCAATCACCCAGCCACCGCCATGCAGATACACCAGGCAGGGAAGGCGCTCGTCGGGTTGCGTGCCGATGCCGCGGTAGACCCGCAGGGGCAACTCGCCGCCTTGGCCCGGTATGCTGAGATCGCGCACCGTGCCCACCGCCACGGCGCTTGGTTGCAGCACATCCCAGGTGGCGGCATAAGCGGCTCGCGCTTCAACCGGCGTCAAGACTTCAAAGGGCCGGCTGCCGGCCTTGCGGCCGAGCTCGAGCAAGATTTCAACTTCAGGGTCCAGTGACAGCATCGTGCTTACTCCAAAAATAGGCTCTGCATTTCAAAATTCGAAAATTACTTCGCAATTCCAAAAAAGGCAGCATAACAAGAACACCGGCAACACTTCATGCGGCAAGCCGCTCCAGCAAATCGGCGAGCAGGTCCGGCGCGGTAATCATCGCGTCGTGCCCGGTCTTGATTTCAACCGTCTTCATGCCATTGGTCTTCACCCAGTCGCGCGTCGCCTGAAGCCCATCAAAAACCGGGTCGGTGCACAACACATACACGGCCGGCACGCCGTTGGTCACTTCGTGGGCCAGGTTCAACGCGGATGTGTAGGTTCCCAGCGGATGGCTGGTTAGACGCGCGCGCACGAACTCCGCCTGTTGCGCGTCGCGAATGCCAAAGGTGCCCGGCGGCGGGGGAGCGATGCCCAGGCCACCGCTTGCTTGCGTCGCCCGCATGCGTGCTTCAACGACATCCTTGCCGAGCAGCCCGAACATGGTTTGACCATTCTCCAGAATGATGGCATCCAGGTAGACCAGCAAATCGATTCGCTCGGGCATGCGGTCAGCCACACCCGAGATCGAGTTGCCGCCGAAGCTATGGCCGACCAGCACGACGTGATCGAGGTCTTCCCACTTGATAACGTTGGCGATGTCGTCGACAAAGGTGTCGAGCGTGATCGACTTCGAGAGCAGATGCGAACGCTCGCCGCATCCGGTCTGGGTTGGCGTAACCACCGTGTGGCCGCGCGAGCGAAGGCGCGCGGCGACCTGGCTCCAGCACCACCCGCCATGGAAGCCCCCATGCACCAGAACGAAATTCCTTGCGCGCTTCACGGGGAGTTTCCTTCTGGTTATTCAGCGCGACGTCATTCACCCGTCCATACCGGCGCGCGCCGCTCGGCAAATGCGCTCGCCCCCTCACGCGCATCGGACGTCTTCAACAAGTGGCCGGTAATGGCTTCCTGGCGCGCGAACATGTCCGCAATCGGCCAGTCGCGCTGTTCGATGATTACCTGCTTGCTGGCGGCCACCGCCAACGGCGCGTTGGCCATGATGCGGCGCGCCAACTTCTTGGCTTCTTCCAGTGCCTGCCCAGGCTCGACCAGGACATTGATCAATCCGAATTGGTGCAGCCGCTCGGCAGACAACATGTCGCCGGTTAGCGCCGCTTCCATCGCGATGCGCTGCGGAATCAGCCGTGGCAGGCGCATCAGCCCGCCAGCCGCCGCCGCCAGCCCGCGTTTGACTTCGGGCAACCCGAACTGGGCGTTGCGCGCCGCCACCACCAGGTCGCAGGCAAGCACCGACTCGAAGCCGCCGGCCAGAGCGTAGCCCTCGACGGCGGCAATCAGCGGCTTGCGTGGCGGTGTCATGGCAAGTCCCAAAATGCCCCGTCCCTTGACCCGCGTCACCTCGCCGCGCAGGAAAGCTTTCAGGTCCATGCCGGCGCAGAAGTTGCCACCGGCGCCGGTCAGGATGCCGATGCGCAGGTCGCCGCGGTGGTCCATTTCATCGAGCGCCTCGCACACACCATACGAGACGGCGCGGTTCACCGCGTTGCGCTGTTCGGGACGGTTGATGGTGACGATCACCATGCCGTCGATATGTTCGACCAGGACTTCGTTCGACATGCGGTTTCCCTAAGTTCAGGTTTCGGATGGGTCGAGTTTACGCAGCCGCTCCATGGTCTCCAGGTATTCGAGTTGCATCTTGTACATCACGTCGCGCACCGAAGTCTCTTCATTGATCATGCCCACCACCTGGCCGGCCGGAAACGAATAAAGATCTTTGCGTTTGGCGCGCACCACGCGTGCATGCGCTTCGTTGTACAGGATGCCCTGCAGCGGCGTGGGCAGGTACGGCGGCGCGCCGGGCTGCTCCCAGGCTTCGGACAATTTGCTCTTTATCATCCGCACCGTCTTGCCGGTCCGGGCTTTGCGGCGCACCGCGTCTTCGGCACGGGTTTCGAACAACACTTCCTTCTCGAACGCATCCAGCTCGCTTTCGCGGGTGCCGAGCCAGACCGTGCCGCACCACACACCCTGCGCGCCGAGCGCCAGCGCGGCGGCGATCTGGCTGCCGCGCGCGATGCCGCCGGCAGCCAGCACGGCGACATCGTCACCGCAGGCTTCAACCACTTGCGGCACCAGCACCATGGTGGCGATATCGCCGGTATGCCCACCGGCTTCGGTTCCCTGCGCCACGATCACCTGTACGCCGGCGGCCTTGTGGCGCGCCGCATGCTGGCCCTTGCCGCACATCGCGCCGATCATCACGTTGCGCGCGCGCAATTCGTCCACCACATCCGGCGGCGGCGAACCTAAGGCGCTCACCACCAGTTTGACCTGCGGATGGGCCAACGCGACGCGCAGCAGGCGGCGCGCCCCGTCGGGCGTCATGTTGCCGCGTCCGTCGATGATCTCGCGGTGGATGCGTTTGCGTTCGTCGGGCGGCAGTTGCGGCACGCCGGCTTCGTCGAGGATCTTGTCCATGAAGGCGCGATGCTCGTCGGGTATCAGGGTGTCGAGGTCCTCGGTCGTGCTCTCGGCCTGTTTGTCGTATTTCGTCGGAATGATGACGTCCACGCCATACGGTTTCCCGTCCACGTGTTGGTCGATCCAGCGCAGCTCGGCTTCCAGTTGCTCAGGCGAAAAGGTGGCTGCGCCCAGGACGCCGAATCCACCGGCCTTGGTAACTTCGACCACCACGTCGCGGCAGTGCGAGAAAGCGAATATGGGCAACTCGCAGCCCAGTTTTTCACAGATCGGGGTACGCATGTTTGTCTCCGCAGGGGGTGTGTTCAGGCGCGGGTGCTTGGCAAGCCGGGCGGCGCCGCGCCTTCGGGCGCACGCCAGACGAATAACGCATCCAGCGCTTCAACCTGACTGCCGCGCACCCAGAGCGGGTTGACGTCGAGTTGTTCGAGATCCGGTCCCAGGCTGGTTATGGCCGCGCCGATTCGCGTGACGGCCAAGGCTACTGCGTCGAGGTCGGCGGCCGGCACGCCACGTTGGCCGGCCAGCAGCTTTGCGCCGCGTAACCCGGCCAGCATGCGCTTTACCTCCGCGGCGTCGACCGGCAACAGCCGTAACGCCACATCCTGCAGCACCTCCACCCATACCCCGCCCAGGCCCAGCGCCAGCACCGGCCCCCATTGGGCATCGCGCGAATAACCGACGAACAATTCAATGCCGCGTTCGCGCATCGGCGCGACGATGGCGCCCAACATGTCGGCCTGGGGGAAATGTGTACGCGCCGCAGCCATCACGCGCGTGAAGGCATTACGCACGGCCTCGTCGCCCTGCAGGTTCAGCACCACGCCGCCGATATCGCTTTTGTGGGCGATATCGGGCGACGCGACCTTGATGACTACCGGATAACCCAGCGCACGCGCCGCCGCCACCGCCTGGTCCGCATCGGTCGCCAGGGTGGCGGGCACCACCGGCACACCCTGACCGGACAGGAAGTCCAGCGCATCACGCTCGGAGCGCGGGCGCTGGTGCGTGACCGCGCGCTCGACCGGCCGCGAGACGCCGCGGTTTGACTGTTCGCGCTGGCTGACATATTCGCGCTGGCTGACAACATATTCGCGCTGGCGCTCAGACCACCAGAAGGCGCCGGCCAGGGCGCTGAGCGCGCGGTCCAGGCCACAGGCCAGGTAATTCGCGCCGGTCTGCTTGATGATGGCGCGCGCCAGCGCGTTCACGCTGGTGTTGGTGTAACTGACCAGGAAGGCCGGCATGTTTGCCGCTGCCATGCCGCGCGTCAGGTGCTGGTGCAACTGCGTCAGGCGCTCATTGATCTGCTCAGCCGTGGTGGGTATTTCATACCAGGGACACAGCATCGCCGCGTAGTCGCTCTGGCTGCCCAATAGGCGCAGGGCGTCTTCGCATTGCTCGGGTGTGACCGAGCCGGTCAGGTCGAGCGGGTTGTGCGCGGTGGCCGAATCGGGAATGGTGTCACGCAGCGCCGCGGCCGTGGCTTCGGAAACCGGCGGCAGCGCCATGCCACGCGCGGCTGCGGTGTCGGCGGCGATCTCGCCCACGCCGCCGGAATTGGTCACCACGCACAGCCCGCCGGGGCGCAACACGCCGGTGCGACCGGCCACGTCGGCGGTGGCTAGCAACTCTTCCATCGACCGGACCCGGATGATGCCGAACTGCTGGCAGATGCCGTCGAAAACCCGGTCGTCGCCGACCAGCGCGCCGGTATGCGCCATGGCCGATTTTGCCGTCACTTCGCTAGCGCCCATCTTCAGCACCACCAGCGGTTTGCCGGCGCCCAGCGCGCGTTGTGCAGCGCGCCGAAAACGCGCCGGGTCGCGGAAGGTTTCGGCGAACACCGCGATTGACCGGGCATGCGGGTCTTCGATCAGGTATTCGACAAAACAGGACAAATCCAGGTCGACCTCGTTGCCGGTCGACACCACATGGCTCAAGCCCACATCCTGCTGGTAGGCCAGCGTGGAAAGAAAATACGCGGTAGCGCCGCTTTGGGACACGATCGCCACGCCGGTGTTGTCAGATGGTGCCATGACCGGCGTGGTCCAGACATAAGCACGGTTGACGAAATTGATGAAGCCCAGGCAATTCGGCCCGAGCAGGCGGATGCCGGTCTCGGCCGCGATAACGCGCACGCGCTCCTGTAGCAGTTGTCCCGCCGCGCCGGTCTCGGAAAAGCCGGCCGTCAGTATCACCGCCGATCGGGCGCCTGCTTCGGCCAGGCCGGCAAGCGCATCGGCCACGGCGGCGCTCGGCGCCATGACCAGGCCGACATCGATCTTCACACCCAATTCGGCGCAGGACTTGGCAACCGCGCGGCCGTGCGCCGGTGCGCCGCGCGGGTTGACAAGATGAACCTGCCCCAAGAAGCCGCCTTGCGTCAGGTTATCGAACGTTGTGGCCGACCAGCGCGACTTGTCCGACGCGCCGACGATGGCGATGGAGGCCGGATTGAGCATCGCCGCTACGGCTTCGATGCTGGCACCGCCGGCCTGCGCGTCTTCGAGCTGCGGTGCGCCGGTGAATGGCATCAGAGCGCGATCCCGAGTTTCTTCACGATTACCGACCAGCGCGCGACTTCGCTTGCCACAAAGGCCCGCGCCTGCGCCGGATTGGAGTTGGTGACCGGCTGTATGCCCAACTGCGCCAGCCGTTCCTGGATTGCCGGGCGATCCATCACGCGACTCACCGCCTTGGCGATTGGCTCGATCACTTCACGCGGGGTGCCCAATGGAGCGGCCAGCAGGTTGGAGGTGCCGGCCAACAAGTCGTAGCCGGCCTCGCGCGCGGTCGGGATTTCGGGCGCGATTTTCTCGCGCGCCTCGGCCATGGTGGCGATGATGCGCAACTTGCCGGCCTTGTGGTGCTGCTGCAGCGCGCCGGTGGTCTCGACGATGAACTGGACCGTGCCGCCGATGGTGTCGGTAATTGCGCCCGCGCTGCCGGCATAGGCGATATCGACGACATCGATGCCGGCTTTTTCCTTGAACAGTTCAGCCGCCAGATGCACGGTGGTGCCGAGCCCCGCGTGCCCATAGGACATCTGGTTCGGGCGCGCCTTTGCATACGCCACCAGGCCCTTCAGATCGGTTACCGGCAACGCCGGGTTCACCGCGATCACAAACGGCGCATTGGACAGCAAAGCGATCCACTGGAAATCATCCACCGGGTTGTAGGGCGGCTTGGCGCGCGAGATTGGCGCCGATACGGCCGTCGAACCGGTGGCCAGCATCAACTGGCTGCCGTCCTTGGGCGCGCGCAGGAAGCCGATTGCCACCGTCAGGCCGCCCGCGCCCGGCTTGTTCTCAATTAGCACCGGCCGAGATAGTTCTTCGCGCAAGGCGTCGGCCAGGATGCGCGCGAACAGGTCACCCGAACCGCCGGGCGGAAAGCCGACTGCGATCTTGATCGGCGTCGAATCATTCGCAAAGGACAGGCCGGGTGTGAAACCGCAAGCGATGGCAGCGATGCCGGTCGTGACGGCACGCCGTGTCAGGTTCGATCTATTCATTTCTAGCTCCGTTTTGGATCTTTAGACCCGGATTCTCGCCGAATCCGGTAACGCATCTGCTGTCACCCAAGGACTTGCTCCCCTCCCTCGTTCAATGCGGCGCGAAACCGCGGTTCGGCCAGGGCAGTGATCAGCCTGCGCCGCTCGGCGAGTGTTGTCGCCCGGATATCGGCCACACCGTACTCCGTGACAATGACATCGACGTCACTTTGCGCCGAGGTCACGTAGGCGCCGGCGATGCGCGCCACCACCCGGCTTTTCGATGCCGCACCGACAGTGGCCGGCAGGGCAATAATTGCGAGCCCCCCGGGAGAGCGGCGCGCCGCGCGGAAGTAGTCGGATTGCCCGCCGACCGCGCCGACATAACGTGTGCCGATGAACTCCGCGTTCGCCTGTCCGCACAGGTCCACCTCGATCGCGGAATTGATCGCCATGAAAGGCGCGCCAGCCAACTGGCCGCCCGGCGCCACCAGTTGCGCCGGCGCTGCGAAGCCAAGCACGCCGCCCGCGCCGGAGAAATCGTAAAGGCTGCGGCTGCCGACCGCGAGCGAGGCCATGCACGCTTCGCGATCAGTGGTGTCGATCGCGCCGCTGGCCACCAGTTCCGGCAACCAGTCGCCCACCATGCCGGATCGAACCCTGAGTCCGCGATGCTGCGACAACGCGCGCGCGACCGCCGCCGCCATGCTGCCAATGCCCAACTGGATGATCGCGCCGTCGGGCACCAGTCGCGCCACGTCGCGGCCTTTGGTCAGCTGCCGCTCGTCCGTTTCTTCGTTGGGGACTTCGGGCAGCGGCTGGTCGCTCGCGCGCGCGACGACCACGCGGCTGCAATGCAAGCGGAAGGCCGAGCGGGTGCGCGGCACGTTCGGGTTGATTTCGACCAGCACGACGCGCGCGGCCTGCGCGGCGCTCCACACATAGTCGACCGCACATCCGAGGCTGTGGTAACCCTCTGTGTCAGCCGGCGAAACCTGCAGCAGCACGACGTCGGCCTTGAGCA
>JANNGR010000207.1:0-20092 GCA_031403955.1 Betaproteobacteria bacterium | reverse complement strand
CGATGGTCTGGTCGGCTGTATTCGTCGATTGATCCTGCAGGGCGGTGCGGTCCTGCGCGAACGCCTGTTGATGGTCGACGAACGCCATCTGACGTTCTCCTACCGCTTCGAGGAAGCGCCTCTCCCGTTGGACAACTACGTGGCGACGGTCAAGCTGGTGCCGCTGACAGGCCAAGCCAAGACCGTCGTGCAGTGGACTGCGAGCTTCGAGACTCGGGAACCCGATCCGCGAGGCAAGCATGTGGCAGCTGTCCGCGAACTTGTCATCTCCGGACACGAGAGTCTGCAGCGCTACCTCAGTGCAAGCCAGGCGAGGTGATCCAGATCCCTCAACAAAGGAGATGCTATGGAAGCCTCCCTCCCTACGGGGCAGGAAATTGGAGCGCTGAGATGAACAGCCGCCTATCAGGAAGAAGAAGCCCGCTTGAGCGAGGTGGATCCTCTGATGGATACGGCATCGAAGTGCCCAAGCGTGATAGACCACGGTCTTCACAAACACCATAGAGGATCCGTCATGAATCGTAATACAGGAATGAACGCAGGACAAATCATCGGCACCATGGGTGGCCTGCAGGTGGAGGGGCTGGACATTGCCAAACACGTGTTTCAGTTGCACACGGTGGAAATGGGCACGGGTGAGATCGTCAACACGCAGATCAAGCGCGCGCGGGTGCTGGGGCACTTTGTGAACAAGCCAGCGCGCCTGATTGCCATCGAAGCCTGCGGGGGTGGGCACCACTGGGCGCGGGAGTTGGAGGCGCTGGGGCACACGGTACGCTTGCTGCACGCCAAGGCGGTGCGCCCGTTTGTGTCGGGCAACAAGACCGACGCCACGGACGCGCGCGCGATCTGGCTGGCCGTGCAGCAGCCCGACGTCAAGTTTGTGGGCATCAAGAGCACGGCCCAGCAGGCCACACTCACGCTACACCGCCAGCGCGAGCTGCTGATGAAGATGCGCACCATGCAGGTCAATGCGCTGCGCGGCTTGCTGTACGAGTTTGGAGCCACCTTTGCCAAGGGCCACAAGGCGCTGTTTGGTGAGATCGAGCAGGCGTTAGTTGACTTGAGCGCCCAACTGCCCCAAATGGTGGCCGACAGCCTGCGCGAGCAGGTGGCACGCATCAAGGCGCTGAGCGAGGACATGGCCAGGATCGAGAAACGCCTGGCGCTGCAACTCAAGGGTGACCAGGACATGCAACGCATCGCCCAGATACCTGGTGTGGGCTTGTTAACGGCCACGGCGGCCATCGCCACGATGGGACAGGCCAGCGCCTTCAAATCCGGGCGTGAGTTCTGCGCCTGGCTGGGACTGGTACCCACGCAAACTGGGACGGGAGGCAAGGTACGCCTGGGGTCTATCTCCAAGCGCGGGGACACGTATCTGCGTACCCTGCTCATCCACGGAGCCAGGAGCGTGCTGAGTCACTCCAAGCAGCCTGGACCCTGGCTTGAAGGGATCAAGAGCCGCAGGCCGGCCAACGTGGTGATCGTGGCACAGGCGGCTAAGACGGCGCGCACGATCTGGGCGGTGACGGCCAAGCAGCAGGATTACCAACGCGGACACAAAAGCGTCAGGCCGCAGGCGGCCTGACAACGAAGTGTTTTATCTATCAACCAACCAAACGAAAGGATATGGTCAGTCTTTGTAGGGTGGTGAGGCAGTAAAGAGTGAAGTGATGTGAAACAGGTCAGACCGGGACGAGCCAAACCTGAATGTTGTCTCGGACATCAAGAGTCCGTTACAGGAGATGAGGCGCTTGTCAGCGGATATGCATCGGGGCCAGCGGGCGAGTCTGGGAAACCAGGCGGACCACGCAATCAAGGCCGAATATAAGGACGCAGCCGACTTCTTCGCACCGCAACACAAATTCTTCTTGCTACCCGGGAGGCATCCATATAAGCAACATGGCACGCAGTGCAATTCATCCGGGCGAACATCTCGCCGAACAGCTCGCCGCTCTGGACAACATGAGCGCAGCCGAACTTGGCCGCCAGCTGCAGGTGCCGCCGAACCGCATTAGCGAAATCCTGAAGGGCCAGCGCGCCATCACCGGCGACACTGCTTTGCGCCTGGGCCATTTTTTCGGCACCAGCCCGCAGTTCTGGCTGAACTTGCAGACCATCTACGACCTGCGGATCGCCGAACAAAAGACCGGCGCGGCTATCAAGTCCCTGCCCAGGCTCACCGCGCGCGGCATCAGACATGACGGCCGCCAGCCGCAGCCGGCCTGATATGGCCAATCTCAATGGAAGGCCCCCAACATGAGCATGAAGACCATCTTCGCGCACCTCAGCTGCGCCGATATTGAAACCAGCACGGCGTGGTACGAAAGACTTTTCGGCAAGCCGCCCATCCGGCGGCCCATGCGAGCCTGGCGGAGTGGCGGCTCAGCGACAGCGCCGAGGTGCAGTAGGTCGCGGCGTTCACGACCGCGATAGGCATTCTGGCGTAGATCGCCGTCGGCGATATGTTGTTTGTTTTGTTGCCGATGCATTGCGTTCGTCGCAAGCAACGCACGCCGCCGTGGACAACTCTGCGCCTTTGGCAATCCGCCCGCAGTCCACTTATAAATCGGGGGAGTTGTTCAAACAGCCGGTGCCACTTCTCGGCTGACGGCCGCGGCGCAACCGCAACGCGGGCACATGGCCGCGCATTAAGGCCGGCCTTGCAGAGCCTCAACATGGTTCGCGGCGATGAAGCGCAATAGCGGCCGGCCGCTCATGCACTTTGCGCTGCCGCTGCAAGCCCGTAACCAGCGAGGAAATGGTGCCACTGGCCTTCTGTCCACCGAAAGGCCGGGTCGAGCCGCGAATCTTTTCTGAATGAACGTAGCAGCCGATCGAGGTTGTCCTGCTTCCACCGGTCACCGGCGCGAAATTTACAGTTGTCGAAGTCCACGATCCAGGCCTTGCCACGAATGTCCAGCATCAGGTTGTGGCAATTCAGGTCGGCGTGGTAGACCTGTTCTTGGTGTAGTTGGCGCACCGAGCGTCCCAGCGTAATCCACTCACCGGGTGTGATGCTGCGTTGCTTGAGCAGGATTTCGGCAACATCGGTCGCATCCGGTATTCGCTGCACCAGAATGTCGGCCCGGTACCAGATCCAGCCACCTGAAACACGGGCGGCGCAGGCCCGCGGTACGGGCAGGCCTTTGGCGCGCAGTTGTGCCAGCAATGCGAACTCGCGCATCGCGCGGGTCAGGTGAGCCGGCCGCGCCAGGAACAGGTCACTGCTCACTTTCGCCATCAGGCCGCCGCGGTAATAGTGGCGCAACAGGTAGGCGCGCTGCTGGTCTGCGACCCAGTGAACGCGTCCCCGCCCGGCGCCGTGGCTGCTGGCCAATCCCTGCTGTTGCCACCACGCCAGATCAAACAAACGCAGGTCCGCGGTGTTGAAACATTGCGGGTCAAACCAGACCAGCTCGCGGCCGCTGCGTAACACCGATGGCGCCAGGCTACCGGCCGTGGCTGCGTGGGTGACAAACGGCCGCAGTTGCTGCAGCGTTCTGGCGCTGGCACCCACCATGTGTTGGTAGACCCCAAGACCGCGCGCGACCAGTTCGGTCGCCGCGTGGTGGTCCTGCAGCACTATCCGGAACTGCTCGAACACCGCATGTGCATCATTGGCCGGCAACATGGCTCCGGCATGTTTCAAGGCCGCGTAGATCTGCTCAAAGTTCGCGGTATGCGGGCCGCTGATCAGGGGTTTTTCAAGGCTGAGCACTTCCATCGGGTTATGGCCTCCGCGCTGTATCAGACTGCCGCCGACAAAACAGGCGTCGGCCATGCCGTACCACAACACCAGTTCCCCCATCGTGTCGCCCAACAGGACCTGGGTGTCGGCCTGCGGCGCCTGCCCCAGGCTGTGCCGTGCGAATCGCAGGCCGGAGCGTTTCAGCAGGTCGGCCACGGCCGCGAACCGCTCGGGGTGGCGCGGAACCAGGATCAGCAGCGATAGCGGGAAACGCGTCAGGTGGCCGACGAACGCCGCAATCAGCGCTTCGTCTTCCCCCGCATGGGTGCTGCCGGCCGTCAGCACCGGTCGACCTGCCAGCGCGCGGCGGCCGTTCTCGATCCTGCTCAGTAGCCCAGGGTCCAGGCGCAGGTCGGACTTGATGTTACCGGTGACCATTAAACGTTCCGGCGGCACGCCCAGCACCTTGAAGCGGCTGGCAGTGGTGTCATCCTCGGCGCAGACCAGACGCAGCGCCATGAGCGCCGGTTGCATCAGACCATGCCAGCGTGTGTAACTGGTCGCCGAGCGTTCTGACAGGCGCGCGTTGACCAAGGTGACGGGCACGCCGAGCGCTTGTGCCTGACGCAGAAAATTGGGCCACAACTCGCGCTCGACCAGGATCACCAGGCGCGGCCGCAACGCCAGCAGGAAGCGGCGCGTCGCGCCGGGCAGGTCGAGCGGGAAATACAGGTGGCCGACCCGGTTCGCATACTCGTGCTGGATCATCCTTGAGCCGGTCGGCGTTGAGCAGGTCAGCACCAACGGTCCCCAGATCGGGTCGGCCAGAAGGCTTTCAATCAATGGTCTGGCTGCCAGCACTTCCCCGACCGACGCACAGTGCAGCAGCACGCCGCCCCGGTGCGCGGACGGCAGGTTTTGCAGCCCTAGCCGCTCGCGCCAGCGCAGCCGGTAGTCCGGGTCCTTGCGTCCACGCCACCACAGATAGACCAGTATCGGGACAACAGCGCAATACGCCAACAGGCTGTAGGCCCAGGCCATCTTGTTCAACGCCAGTGGTCTGCAACCCACTGGGTAGGTGGAACGCGACGGTACCATTTGCCGCTGACGCCCACAATGGCGTCCGGCGGATTGGGTTTGCCGTGGAAAGCGATGATTTTTGCGCCCGGCGGAATCGTCGGCGAACGCAGCCAGTTCATCAGGCCACGCGGCACGCAGTGGCGTTTGAAGCTGACGCACCAGCCGGAAGGCCAGTAGGTGACTTTGCCCTGGCGACCCAAATACGAGGTGATGAACTCCTGCTCGTTGCGCACCTCGGCAAGGGCGCCAGGATAGTTATCTTTCAAATGCGCCAGCGCGTCGGCGTGCGCACCGATGGTGTAGCGATAGACCGAGGTGTTGCCGGTGCCGTCCTTCTTGTCCCACTCCTTGATGACACAAAATTCGCCGGCCTGGTCAAAGAAGCAGTCGATGTTGTCAACGATGACGATATCGAGGTCAAGAAACAAGGTGCGGCCGCGCAAGTCGTACAACGGGTCGGCAAAGCTGGTGAGCTTTAGCCAGCCATGACCAAATGTCCACGGCTGCCGGGTGTCGAATTCGGCGAAGCCGACCGCCGGAATGGCCTTGATTTCAATCCCCGCATCGATACCCTGCGCGTCATCCGTCAAGCAGACGAAACGAAATGGCCGCGTCAGATGGCGCCGTACCATGGCGTGCAGTTTGTTGACGTATTCCGGACCATATTTGCGGCCCCACTTGATGCACAACACGTTGACGGCCTGCACGGCGCCTGACTCCTCAAACGGATTGGTCTTGGGGCCAGGCCGGGCGCCGCGGCAGCCTGCTTACTTCAGCAACAAGGCATTGATGCCCTGCAGATCATCGGGCTTGAGAGACCCATTGGCTTGCCGGAGTTTGAGGCTGCCCAGCAACACGTCGTAACGTGCCCGCGCCAGATCGCGTTTGGTCTGGAATAACTGGCTCTGTGCATTGAGAACGTCGATGTTGATGCGTACACCGACCTGGTAACCCAATTTGTTGGCGTCCAACGCGCTCTGGCTCGAAGCTTCCGCCGCTTCCAGCGCCTTGACCTGCCCCTGACCAGAGAGCACGCCGAAAAAAGCGCTGCGGGTGGCTTGAGAAATAGCGCGCCGGGCGGCTTCCAGATCGGTGCGGGCTTTGTCTTCCAGCGCCAGCGTCTCCCGGATCCGGTTCTGGATCGCAAAACCGGCAAACAGCGGCAGATTGAACGCGAGCGCAATCGAAGTCGTGTTGTTACGGCTGTTGATGGCGGAAACCGAGCTGCCGTCACTAAGGCCCATTGCATAACTGCCGGTGATGTCCAGCGTAGGTTTGTTGCCGGCGTGCGCCTTCTGGGTTTCGAGTTGGGCCACCTCCAGGGCCAATGCCAACTGTTTTAGTAACGGGTGCTCGTCGATCGCCTGGTTGACCCAGGCATTGACGTCGGCCGGCAAGAGCGTTGGCAACACAACCGGTGGTGCCAGCGGCTTGGGTGTGGTGTCGGCCCTGCCTACCAATTGGTCCAGCGCAAGCTTCTTTACCCGCAGGTCATTTTCGGCGGCGATTTCCTGCGCCAGTACCAGGTCGAAGCGCGCTTGCGCTTCGCGCGAATCGGTGATGGTGCTGGTTCCAACCTCGAAATTGCGTTTGGCCGACGCCAGTTGCTCTGACACAGCGGATTTCTGGGCGCCCACAAAGGTCAACGCATCCTGTGCTGCCAGCACGTCGAAATACGCCTGGCTGATCCGAACTACCAGATCTTGCTCCGACGTAACAAGCTGCGCCTGCGCGAGTGCCACTGATTTCTGTCCCTGTTCATAAGTCAACCAGTTGGCCGGCCGGTATAGGGGCTGGGAAGCGCTGATGGTGGCGCTTTGCGCTCCAAATGACGGGTGGGGCAGTCGTATGTTCGAATCCACCGCGGTACGCGAGACAGTCATCCCGAGGCCCACGGTTGGCAAGGTACCGGCCCGAGATTGGTCCGCCTTGGCAACAGTGGCATCGTATTGGTACTTGGCCGACTGAAGAATTGCATCAAAGGGGCGTGCCGATTCGTACAGGTCCACCAGGTTTTGCGCGCGCACCGGCATGGCCCAGGCGGCGCTCAAGGCCAAGAGAGTGGGAAGCAGTCGAATCGATTTCATGTGTGTCCTTTTTGGGGCTTGGCCTGGATTCAATACCGCGCAACGCTCGGGTCGAGTTCATCGGCCCAGGCATGGATACCACCCGCGATGTTGACAACGTTTTTGAACCCGCTGGACTGCAGGAACATCGCCACCTGCATGCTGCGTGCGCCGTGGTGACACAGGCAGGCAATCGGTTGCTCCGGATCCAGTTCGGATAGTCTGGCGGGAATACTGCCCATCGGTATGGTCACCAGCGTGAAATCGCCAGCATTGACGCTGGCGGTTCGTAATTCTGCTGGCTCGCGCACATCGAGCACCACTGGCTGGCCGGCGCTCCGGGCCGCGCCGAGCCAGACCGGCAGCTCACGGGGGCGGACCTGGGCGATCATCGATGGTGTGTTGTTCAAAGCGGTTTGGGTCAAAAACTGAAAAGCGACGGCTCGGGGAAATTGCGCAAACGTGGCGCCACGGTGTCCCACGGTTGCAGCGTACGGAATTGGGTGTCGCCCAAGCGTGTCACAAAGGTGGCGCGCATCATTGGCTCGTATCCAACTATAGCGCCCAGGCGTCCGCCAATCTTCAACTGGGACAGCAATAACGCCGGTACCTCGGCCACCGACCCGCTGAGCAGTATGACGTCAAACGGCCCTTGCGCCGGTGCGCCCAATGAGCCATCGAGCTGCCGGACCTCGGCATTGTGTACACCCGCCATTTGCAGATTGGAGCGCGCCAGTTGCGCCAGATCGGCGTTGATTTCAAGTGAAATCACGTGTTGCGCGCGATGCGCCAGCAGGGCGGCCATGTAGCCGGAACCAGCGCCGATTTCGAGTACCTTTTCATGTTTTTGCAGCGTCAGGTCTTGCAACGTGCGCGCTTCAACCCGCGGCGCCAACATCACCTGGCCACCGGGCAGTGGTATCTCCATGTCCACGAAGGCCAGCGCCTTGTGGGCCAGCGGCACGAAATCCTCGCGTTTGATGACTGACAGCAAATGCAACACGTTGGCATCCAGCACCTCCCAGGGCCTTATTTGCTGCTCGATCATGTTGAAGCGGGCTTGTTCGAGGTTCATTGCGCGGTTCATCCAATATCTTCCGATTCAAGTTAACCGGCTGATTTTAGGGGCTCGCGGCACCACGGCCTTGCCCCGGAACAGGCGCTTGGACCAATTCGCGAGGTCGTCCATATAGCAATAGACCACCGGAACCACCACCAGGGTCAGCAGCGACGAGGTCACGACGCCGCCAATTACGGCCTGGCCCATCGGCGCACGCACCTCGGAGCCTTCGGTCAGCGCGAACGCAAGCGGCACCATGCCAAACACCATCGCCAATGTTGTCATCAGGATCGGACGCAGCCTGACCTTGGCAGCCATCAAAAGTGCTTCGTCGCGTCCCAATCCGGCCTGACGGGTGCCGTCGGGTGCGACTGTCTCTTGGCGGGCGCGAATCGCGAAGTCAATCAGCAGAATCGCGTTTTTGGTGACCAGCCCCATCAGCATCACGACACCGATGACCGAAAACATGGAAAGTGTTGAGCGGAACATCAGCAGCGTCAGCACCACGCCGATCAGCGTCAACGGCAAGGCGGTCATCAGCGCCAGCGGCTGCAAGAAACTCTTGAACTGGCTCGCCAGAATCATGTAGATGAACACAATCGCCAGCACCAGCGCCGACACGGCGTATGCAAACGCCTCCGCCATGTCCTTGGTCGAGCCACCAAACTTGTAGCTGTAGCCGGGTGGCATCTGGATCGAGTCCATCGCAGTCTTTATGTCAGCCGACACTTCGCCGGCCGAGCGGCCATACACGTTGGCATTGATGTTCACTTCGCGTGTCAGGTCGCGCCGATTGATCTGGTTCGGGCCGCTCGCTTCGCGCACCACCGCGACCTGGTTGAGCCGCACGATACGTGTGCTGCCGTCGGCATTGCTGCCGATGGCAAACGGCAGGCGCTGCAAGTCGTCGGTGCTGTTGCGCGACTCCAGCGCCAGGCGCACATTGACATCGTAGGTCTGGTCATCCGGCGCACGCCAGTTTCCGACTGTCTGGCCGGCCACCATGGTGCGCAAAGCGGCACCAATCTGGGTGATGCTCAGCCCCAGGTCGGATGCCACGTCACGCTTGACTTCAATATCCAGCGTCGGTTTGTCCGGCTTGACGCTGGAGTCCAGGTCGACCAGGCCTGGTATGGGCCGAATTTTTTCCAGCGCCAGGCGCGTCAGGCGTTCGAGTTCGCCCTGGTTGGCGCCCTGCAACGAAAATTGCACCTGCTTTTGGCCTCCTACGGAATCCAGCAGACCGACATGCGTGACGGTGATGCCCGGCACTTGCTGCAGGCGCTGGCGCATTTGCGCCGACAAGACATCGACGCTTCTGATGCGGTCCTTGCGGTCGACCAGCCGCACGTAGACGGCGGCGTAGATTTTTCCTTGCGCGTTGCCGGTGTTGATGGTGCTAAGGGTATAACGCACCTCGGGAAACTCGCGCACAATGGCTTCGACCTGGCGCCCCTTTGCCTCCGTGACCTCCAGCGATGAACCGACCGGCGTGTAGAAATTGAGCGTGGTTTCCGAGAAGTCGGACTTGGGAACAAATTCGGTGCCGAGCAGCGGCACCAGCATCACGCTGCCGGCAAAAATGGCCAACGCCAGCACAACCGTGGTGAGACGGTATTTGAGCGACCAACGCAATATGCGCTGGTAGCCATTTATCAGCATGTGGGTCGCACGGTCAAACAAACCGGTGACCCGGCCGATCGTCTTGTCGTACCAGGTCGATGGCGTATGGGCCTGGCCATCCGTTTCGATGCTCGGGTCGTGCCACACCGATGACAACATCGGGTCGAGCGTGAAGCTGACAAACATCGAGATCAGAACGGCGGCAACGATGGTCAGCCCGAATTCGTGGAAGAACTTGCCGATGATGCCGCCCATGAATCCGATCGGCAGGAACACGGCGACGATTGACAGGGTGGTGGCCAGCACCGCAAGGCCAATTTCCTGTGTGCCATCGAGCGAGGCCTGGTACGGCGTCTTGCCCATGTGCACGTGGCGCACGATGTTCTCGCGCACCACGATCGCATCGTCGATCAACAACCCGACACACAAACTCAAGGCCATCAAAGTGATCATGTTGATGGTGAATCCCAACATGTTCATGAACAGGAAGGTGCCAATGATCGCTATCGGCAACGTCAGACCGGTGATCACGGTGGAGCGCCAGGAATTGAGGAACAGGAAGACGATCAGCACCGTCAGTAGGGCGCCTTCGATCAGCGTGCGGCGAACATTGTTAACCGAGACCCGGATCTGACGCGAGCCGTCGGTGATCTGTTCCAGCCGCACACCGGCCGGTAGTTGCTGCTGCACATCGACCACCGCTTTTTGCAGGCCATCGACCACGGCGATGGTGTTTTCGTCCTGCGATTTCTGCACCGTCAGCAGCAAGGTGCGTTGGCCGTTGTACAGCGCCAGACTGTCGATTTCCTGCGCGCCGTCCACCACCCGCGCCAATTGGTCGAGGCGCACCGGGGCGCCGTTCTTGCGCGCGATGATTATCTTGCCAAAACTTTCCGGCCGCTCGATGCGGGCGTCGATCTGCACCACGCGCTCCTGTTCGCGGGAACGGATCGCGCCCACCGGCAGATCCTGGTTTTCGCTGCGTACAGCGGCCACCACTTGCTCGGGTGTCAAACCGAAAGCTTCGAGCGCGAGCGGATTGAGGTAAATATTGATTTCGCGTTTGGTGCCGCCCACCACCGTCACCGAGCCGACGCCCCGCACGTTTTCAAGCCGCTTCTTGAAGGTCTGCTCGGCCCAGTTGGTTAATTCGACGTCCGACATCGGCCGGCGCGCCGCCTTGCCGGCGTCATTGCCCGCGTCGGGCAGGACAGCGATCGACCACACCGCGCGCGCCGAGGGGTCGAAGCGCAACACGCGCGGTTCTTTCACTTCGGTGCGCAGCAGGGGTTTGATCGAAGCGACTTTTTCGCGCACGTCGTCGGCTGCCTTGCGTCCATCGATGTGCAGCCCGAACTCAATCACCACCACCGACTGGCCTTCATAGGTGCGTGAGGTCAACGCGTTGATTCCGGCAATCGAATTGATGCCCTCTTCCATCTTCTTCGTGACTTCGCTCTCCACGATTTCGGGCGACGCGCCCGGATATTCGGTGATCACCACCACCACCGGGAAGTCGATATTGGGAAACTGGTCGATCTGCAGGCGCTGGTAGGAGTACAGGCCCAACACGACCAGGGCCAGCATCAGCATGGTGGCGAACACCGGGTTTTGCAGGCTGACGCGGGTAAACCACATGGCTTATTGGACCCCCGCCGTGACCTTGACTGGAGTGCCGTCGCGCAAGGTTCCGAGCGAGCCGTTGACCAGGCTGGCGTTGTCCGGTACTCCTTTGATGAATACCATCAACTGGCCTTCGGATTCACCACGCGCCCCGAGTTCCACCGTCTGATGGACCACCTTGTTGTCGCTGACCCACTGTACGTATGGCATCGGTTTGTCGGTGCGCACGGCGCTCAGCGGCACGGACGGGGCTTGTGTTGTACCGGTCAGCAAGGTTCCCTGGGCAAAAAGGCCCTGGCGCAGCCCCGCAACCGGGTCAAGCGCCAGGTAGGTCAACACCGCGCGGCTACCCGCCACCACGTTGGGATTGATGCGGACTACGGTGGCGGTAATCGGCGCGCTGACGCCTTCAATCTGCAAGCGCGCGGTTTGCCCCAACTGCACTTGCAACGAATCGGCCGCGCTCAAGCTGGCTTCGAGTTCCAGGCGCGACAGATCGACAATTTCGAGCACCCGGCCGTCGACCGCCACCCGCTCCCCGTTTTGCGCCAGGCGCTGGGATACCTGGCCCGAGATTGGCGAGCGCAACACCGTGTCTTCGAGCGCTTTTCTGGCCATATCGGCACCCGCCTGGGCGGCACGAAAATTTGCCTCGGCCGCGGCCAGGCTGGCGATCGACGAGTCGAGCGACCACTTGGATATGAAACCCTGCTCGACCAGCGAACTGTTGTTGTCGAAGGTGCGTTTCGCAATGTCAACCTGGGCTTTGGCTGATTCGGCTTGTTGCTGCGCCTGGCGCACGCGGGACTGGGAGTCGGTGGCGTCAACCCGGGCGACGATCTGGCCGGCTTTTACAAAGTCGCCTTCGCGCAAGGTCAAGGCCTGTAGTTCACCCGCCACTCTGGCCTTGATGACGGCCGAGTTGGCCGCCTTGAGTGCTCCGGAGATAGCCAGGCCTTGTGACAACGTGCGGGTTTTCACCTGCACCAGGTCGGACGGCGCCAGTTCCAACGCTGCTTGCGCGCGTTGCGTGGTCTGCGCGGCGCTCGCCTCTTGTTGTGCCGTGCGTTGCGCCAGGATCCGCATGACACCGAATGACAATGCGCCAACCACAAGGGCAGCGATACCCCATTTCCACCAACGACTCATGACCTGCTGTTGTCCTTCTTGTTTGGTTTGCCGGCCGGCGGCAAACACAGGCCGCAAAGCAGGGTGTCGATGTGTGCCGTGATGTAGTCCTCGGGCACGATCCGCGAGTCGTCCGCCACGCAGGCGCCAAGCGAGTGTTTCCACATCACCAGAAACAGCATCGGCGCGAGCACGGTGTAGACCCCATACTTCATGTCCAGCGGGCGGAACTCACCACGATCCACACCGCGTTGCAGAATGCGTCGAATCAGCTCGCGGCCCGGTTCAACCACTTCACGCTGGTAAAACTCCGCCAACTCCGGGAAGTTGCTGGCTTCGCTCATGATCAATTTTGAAATGCCAGATGCCTTGGTGTCACCGAAGCGCGACCACCAGGCTTGCATGCAGTAATGCAGCAGTTCGGCGGTTGATCCGGCGAATGTTTCAAGCTCTGTCGTCCACTGCGGATAGCGGCCCGAAATGTTTTCACGCACCACCGCCTTGAAGAGTTCTTCCTTGCTGGAAAAATACAGGAACAATGTGCCTTTGGAGACGCCGGCGCGTTTGGCCACCTCTTCGGCGCGGGTTGCGGCAAAACCTTTTTCAACAAAAAGATCCAGCGCCGCCGCCAGCAATTCGCTTGGCCGCGCCTGCTTGCGGCGAGCGGGTTTGGCGTGGCCCAACACCGGGTGGTCGCCAACTAGGTCGGATAAAGGCATGGAATTAATGACTAACGGGTTATTAATGTAGCGCCTGGTGCTTGTGCCGTCAACCGTGGTGTGTTCGTGCAGATACGTTTCTAGCCAGTCGAACGACAATCACAGGCCCAAGAAATTAACCGAGGTGCGTTATGAATCCGTCCAATGAAACCATTACCCTGGGTGGGGGATGCTTCTGGTGTACTGAAGCTGTATATGTCAATGTGAAAGGGGTGGTTGACGTAGAAAGCGGCTACTGCAACGGCCATGTGCCCAATGTCAGCTACGCGCAGGTGTGTACCGGCACCACCGGGCACAACGAAGTGGTAAAGCTGGTTTTTGACCCGGCGCAAATCAGTTTGCGGGAAATCCTGGAGATTTTCTTCGTCATCCACGACCCGACCAGCCTGAACCGCCAGGGCGCCGACAGCGGAACCCAATACCGCAGTGGCATCTATTTCTCCAAGCCCGAACAACAGAAAGAGGTTAAGGCCTTTATTGCCGAGTTGACGCACGAAAAGACTTTTGAGCGAGCCATCGTGACCGAGGTGCTGCCGCTTGCCAACTACGTGATGGCGGAAGACTACCACCAGGACTTTTTCGCCAATAACCCCAACCAGGGTTACTGCGTAGCGGTCGCCGGCCCCAAGGTGACCAAGTTTCGCAAGACCTTTGCGCGGCTCGCCAAGACCTGATCAAGGCCTGAGCCAGCGTAGTTCGTAATTCAGTTCGTCAGATGCCCAGATCGCGAGCACTGCCCTGCGCGAAGTAGAACCACTCGTTGCCCGCCAGCGCAGTCGGGTTGGGAAACACGATGTGCCCGTCCTGGGGCGCCAGCACCGGTGACCCGTCGTGCCGCGTGCCGATTAACTCACCCTGCCGGACTGGGTCGTGGCTGGCCCAGGCGCGGCTGAACTGGTCGTCGGCGTGGTATTTGTCGATCACTTTCGTCAAGCGCAGCAACTGCACGCCGGAACTTGCCGGTGGAGTTGGCGTGTCGACCATTTTCAGGTGTGACAGCGCGCGATGGATGGCCTGCCAGGCCACCTCGGGCGCATTCGGGTCGTCATGCTGGCCGCATTCCAGCGTGACGCCATAACCGCCCTGTGTGCGCATGTATTCGGTGCTACCCACACCGTAGCGAGGGTCGGTGCTGAGCAACTGCGCTCGTTCGCCCGGGGCGGTGCGCGCCAGGCGCTGCTTGACGCCGTCGGCGTAGGTTTCGAGCCAGCCTTCGACGATGCGCCGGGGCCCGAGCCGCAATGCCAGCGCCTGTTCGTCCGCCGCATGTGCAAACGGTTCCAGCATACCGGTATTGTCCATTGGTCCGATCATCACGAAAGGTTCACCGGCGGTATGAAACGAGTGCAGGTCCAGCAACACATCGTGTTCGGCCAGCAAGGGGCACAACACATTGGCGATGCGGTCCTCATAATCCTGCGGCTGGACGCTCGGGTACAGGTTGCGGTTCAGGTTGCGTTCACCGATGCGCTGGCGGCGTTGATAGGCCAGCGGGTTGGTGACCGGGACCAAGCTAAGGCTACCGCGCTGCAGCACCAGCGTGCCGCGATCGATCTCTGTCAACAATCGCTCGATCGCTTGTGTGCCGCAAGTCTCGTTGCCGTGCACGGCACCCAATACGAGCAACCGTGGGCCGGGTTCAAGCGCACGAAAACCGTGGACACGCAGGTATGTGGCGGCAGTGTTATGCGGCTGATCGGACGTCATGGCGAATCACTATAGCCGACGGGTCGGCCACAGTCTGCCTGCGCGACTGGCCCGCGCGCACTTGCCGCGACAATCGGGCCGCAGGAAAGAAGATGATTGAAACGCGCGCACTCAGCCACACCTACCCACTTGGGCAGACATTGGCTTACGGCGACCTATCGGTGCCGCAAGGCGGCACGCTGCTGCTGCGCGGCAACTCGGGTTGTGGCAAGTCGACCTGGCTGGCGCTGGCGGCCGGATTGTTGCGACCAGCGTCTGGTCAGATCACGGTGGCCGGGCAGCGCCTGGGTGACCTGACACAAATTGCGAGCGATGCCTGGCGCGCCCGCAGCATTGGTTTCCTGCCGCAGAAATTGCATTTGAGCGAGGCGTTGACCGTGGCCGGTAACCTGGCATTGGCACACTGGGCGGCCGGAGTACCGGAAGATGCAAAGTCAATCTTGCGCGCGCTGGACGCGCTCGGTGTAGCCGAACTCGCCCGGCGCAAGCCGAGCCAGCTGTCTGGCGGACAGGCGCAACGCGTGGCGCTGGCGCGCGCCGTGTTGCTGCAACCGCAGGTTATTCTGGTAGATGAGCCCACAGCCAGCCTCGACGACGAGGCGGCTCACGCGGCCCTGCAGTTGTTGCAGGACCATGCCTCACGATGCAAGGCCACGTTGGTGATTGCAACCCATGACGCGCGGGTGGCCGCTGTTATGGCGCACGCGATTCAATGCCGCCTCGGCGAGCGGTCAGCGCCCAAAGCGCCGAGACAGCCGTGAAGATCCTGGCGCTTGCGTTGCGTTACCTGTGGTCCCGCCCGCTGGCTGCGGCGTTGAATCTGGTGTTGCTATCACTCGGCTTGGCGTCGATCACTTTTTTGCTGTTAACGCGCGAACAGATGGACCAGGCGTTCGAGCGTGACCTGGCCGGCATCGACCTGGTGGTGGGCGCCAAAGGTAGCCCGATGCAGTTGATTCTGGCTGGTGTGTTCCATATCGATGTTCCGACCGGCAACATACCGTTGTCCAGTGTGCTGGAGCTGCAGCAAAACCCGCAGGTCGCCAAACTGATACCCATCAGCCTCGGCGATACGGTTCTGGGCTTTCGAATTGTTGGCACGACCATCGCTTATGTGGCGCATTACAAGGCCACCATGGCGCAAGGCGCATTGTGGACCAAGCCGATGCAGGCCGTCGTGGGCGCACAGGTGGCGCGCAACACCGGGCTGGCGGTTGCTAACACCTTTGCCGGCTCCCACGGTTTGGGCGGCAGCGGGCAGACGCACGGCGACAATACTTACCAGGTCACGGGCGTGCTGGCGCCCTGCGCTTGCGTGCTCGACCGGCTGGTATTGACGGCGACCGAGTCGGTCTGGCAAGTACACGAAAAGGCCACCGCGCTAGACCCGGAAGACCAGAAAATCATGGAGGCCGAGCGCGAGCTGACGCTGGCCCTGATCAGCTACAAAAGCCCGCTATCCGCGGTGACCTTTCCGCGTTTCGTCAACACAAGCACCGAAATGCAAGCCGCTGCCCCGGCGGTGGAAATTACCCGCTTGTTGCGCATGGTGAGTGTCGGCACCGACGTGATGCGCGGCTTTGCGGCGGTGTTGCTGCTGACTGCCGGCTTGAGTGTGTTTATAGCCTTATGGAACGCGGTGCGTGAACGCCGCGCTGACCTGGCAATGCTGCGTATGCTCGGTGCGTCGCCGCAAAAAGTGGCTGGCCTGGTGTTGTGTGAGGCGCTGCTGCTAGCGCTGCTGGCGAGCGCACTGGGCCTGTTGACCGGCCACCTGCTGGTGGCGCTGGTGGGGCAATGGATGCAGACCGAGCGCTCTTTGCCGCTGAGCGGCTGGATCTGGTTGCCGGCAGAATGGTGGGTTCCGGTGCTGGGTGCCGCGGTCGCCGCGCTGGCCGCCCTGTTACCGGCCTGGGGGGCTTACCGGCTGGATGTGACGACCCTGCTGAACTCGCGTTAATCGTTTTCCCGGAGAAAGTTAATGAAAAACCTGTTTGCTGTATTGATTTCGGCCTGCGTCTGCACCATATTCGTTACCGGCGCGCTGGCCGCCGACGCGCACGGTGACAAGGAAACCAAGCAGGACATTGCGCGCCATCGCGCCATGTCGGTAGCGCACGAAAATGCCGCCAAATGCCTTGAATCGGGCAAGAAAGAGGACGTTTGCAACAAGGAACTGCTGGCGGCTTGCAAAGGGCTCGCAATTGGCAAATACTGCGGCATGAAACACGAGCATTAAATCCCGAATCACGCCGAACCTTCACACCAAACGACATACCGGAGTAACCCATGAAACTCGCCGCCCTGGCATTCGCGTTGGCCTTGTCTCCGTTGGGGGCGATGGCCCAACTCAATGCTGCCGTACCCGCCGGAACGGGTGCCGGCATACATGGTGCCAACAGCCCATTTGCTCCCCTGGAGGCGCGCGCCGACGTAGTACCCTGGTCGGTGCTGACCGACGTGAAAACCAGAACCGACAAGAACCGCGTGCTGCCGGTTTTTGCAATGAGCCAGATGGCGTTGAACCAGAAGACACAACGCATCCAGGGCTTCATGATGCCGCTGGAGCCGGGCGAAAAACAGAAGCACTTTTTGCTGACCTCGGTGCCGATGACATGCAGCTTTTGCGTGCCCGGCGGACCCGAGAGCATGGTCGAGGTCAAGACCAGGATACCGGTGCTGTATTCCATGGAGCCGGTCGTAGTCGAGGGGCGGTTCGTGGTGCTGCTGGATGATCCGTATGGGTTGTATTACCGCGTCACCGATGCGGTGGGTGTCAAGTAGGCCACGCTCGGCTCTGGTGCCGGCCGCGCGCCGGTGGGTTGTGGTCTGGACTGAAGCCAGGCGTTGATGAACCCGGTTGTCTTATCGGCCCTGTTGCCGGTGGTGGCGCTGATTGCCCTCGGCTTCCTGCTTGGCCGTGCGAAGTGGTTGGGGCCGGGAGTAGTCAAACAATTGTCCAATCTCGCGTTCATGCTGTTGACGCCGGTCCTGTTGTTCCGCACCATGAGCAAAGTGCATGTCGAGCAACTTGATCTCAAGCCGGCGGCGGCGTATATCCTGACGCTGATGTTGGTATTTGCCGCCATGTTGCTGCTGCGCGGAATGAGCCGTACTTCCGGCGTGCTGGCGTTGGCGGTGACCTACAGCAATGCCGTCATGATTGGCATACCCTTGATAACACTGGCCTGGGGTGACGCGGGGCTGGTGACGCTCTTCACATTGATACCGATCCACTCGTTGCTGCTGCTCACGTCGGCCACCGTGGTGCTGGAGTTTTCACTGGCGCACGAGCAGACCGCCAAAACCCCGGACGTAACCCGGCGCGTGTTGCGCGTGGCCGGCAAAGCAATACGCAAGGCGTTGCTGCACCCGGTGCCGCTGCCCATCCTGGCTGGGCTGCTGTTTGCCCAGACCGGCCTGGACATTCCAGCGTGGCTGGACCAGGTGATGCGATGGCTTGGTAGTGCGTTTGGCCCACTGGCGTTGTTGCTGGTCGGTATTACGCTGGCTGGTTCGGCCATCGGCGCTCAGTTACGCGGGGCGCTGGTTCTTACCGGCATCAAGAACCTGTTATTGCCCATGCTCGCCTGGTTGCTGGGTTGGGCCACCGGCATGGGCGGTTTGTCGCTGGCGGTGATGGTGGTTACTGCCGCGTTGCCGATTGGCGCCAACGTCTTCATGTTCTCGCAGCGTTACGGCGTGGCGGAAGAATTGGTCACCGCCAGTGTCGCGCTGTCGACGGCGTTTTCGATTGCCAGTGTGTCGGTTGTGATGCTGCTGGTGGGAAGGCTTTGATGACCAACGCCAACAGCAGGTTCAGGGCGCAAGGCGTTCGCGGATCCAGCTGGCGTTTTCGGTCAGCGTGTAGCGCAGCCGGTCATGCAGGCGGCTCTTGCGTCCCTGCCAGAACTGCCAGCTATCGGGTTTGAGCCGGTAGCCGCCCCAGTGCGGCGGCCGTGGCGGCTGCAACAGAAACCGCGCGGCGTATCTGGCGGCGTTTGCGAGCAATACAGCGCGGCTGGAGATCACCTGTGATTGGGGCGACGCCCAGGCGCCAATACGCGAGTCGAGCGGCCGGGTTTTGAAATACGCGTCACTTTCCGGCGCGCTTATCTTTTACATGGCGAGTGGCTTAAAGCGGGTGAAGTGATCCTGGCCGGGTCGTTTACGCGTGCGGTTTTCGGCCACCGCGGCGACAGTTCGGTGGCCTCGCGCCGGCGCCGCCAAGTGCTCAGGCTCGACGAGTACACGCGTTCGCGGCGCAACACGGCGCCGATCTCGCCGGCTTCGGTGCAGCGATCGGCAGCGCTCAGAATACGGCGCTTGTCGGCGTTGGAGAAGACCCCGCGCCGCGCGCGCGGCACGACCTCCATGTCGATGCTTGAGGGCTTCAAAGGTATCGCCGATCCGCTCGCATCTCCACTCGCCCTACGGGCTCCTTGCGATGCGAGCGGATCGGGCAAACTGTTCGTTGCGTCCATGGCGGCCTGGGATTGTTGATTGCTTTTCATACCTACCTCGTTACTCACTAATTGCACTGGGGTAGGTGCAGCAGGTCATATTGGCACAGGGAACCCGTCCAAAGTGTTGGGGCCCGGGGGCTTTGAGGCTTCAATTGCGACGGTGGCTTGCGCAGTCGCATCACAGACAATGCCGCGACTTTGCGCAACGTCACCGGCGCGCCAGCGCGGGCCTGGTCATCGCCGGAGCGTCGTGCAGCGCGCAGGGAACCCCAGAGCGCAGCTCTTAGTCGGTCCAGTTGATCGCCTTTAGCCCCGCTTAGAGGCGTCGAGCGCAAGGGCAACGAAAACCAGAGTAACCGCGACGATAAGGCCTGCAATGATGGTTTCCATGACTAAAGTTCTCTGAGAGATTCAATGCGGCGGTCAATTCGCTTGTGCAGGAGGACAATTCCAATTGTTGCGTAAGCGTCCGGCGGCTCTGACACCGATCGCCTCTCGTTGGGATATGCAAAGCATACACGAGGCTGTGCCGCAAGGGGTGAATGCCCAACCCTTGACGAGTTGAACCCTCCTGCGGGTCAGCACGATTACGAAGGCCGCTGGGCCCAACGCCTCGAATTCAGCGGCGAGGGGCCGGGCCGTCATTCGAATGCGACCTCGTTCGCCCCAAGTGCCACGCAGGCCAGCAGGACCCGGGCAACGTCTTCGACGGCACCAGCGAAATCCACCGCACAGGGGTTGCGCGCAGTGTGCTCAAGCGCGGAGCGGAACTGTTCGATCTGAAACGCTCACCAGTTGACGCGCTGGTCTACCTCGTAGTCGGGTGCGGTTTGCACCGCCGATCCCAGTCCGGCTCGAATTGCACACCATCACCCACCGGCGCATCACAGTCCTCCCACAGCGGCGGCCCGCGTGCCGGGGCTATG
>JANNGR010000206.1:0-1895 GCA_031403955.1 Betaproteobacteria bacterium | reverse complement strand
CACCTGGGCTAAGGCAGTCTGGTCGACTGCGCTGGCCGGGTGGAAGATGACGCTCGGTGGGGTGGGCTCAACATCGGCAACAACGTCGAGCGCCACCGCCTCAAACACGCCATCGACCACGCAAACATGAAAATGCACATGGCCGTTCAGGCTGGAGCCACAACGAAGTTGCAGTGCAGACTAACTTGTACTCAAGTTATGTCGTAACTAAAGCGGTGGATGAAAGCGACGGCACCCATGTGCAGGGCGGTCTTGTCCACATTCGCGGCTCCGGGGCAGTGAGTCTGCAGGCTTTGCGCAATAACGCGCAAGAAAATGCGCAGCACCATGCCCAGCACCGCCCCGTCGCGCTGCATGAAGCAGCGCAGCCGCTTCGGGACAGACAGCACCCACTGGCGCACGGGCAGGCGGGGGAAGACGTGTCTGTCAGGTGCGCCGCCGTCTCCACCATGCGCCGGGTGTTGCACGAGGGGCACACGCCTCGGCCTTTTCAGGAATAGGCCACGAAGTAGTCGTGTCCACAATCGTCACACCAGGCTCTGGCAAAGCCATGGGCAAAGATGCCGCATTCGAGGTATTTGCGAAACGCCTGGCGGACATGAGGCTTTGGCGTGTGGTGGTCGCCCTGCCCGTCGAACTGGCCTGCGCTGGCGAGATCGAGCCAGGTCTCGAAGTGTTCGGCAATCGTTTGGTACAGCAGCGTACGCTCGGGGTGGCGCGGGTTGTAGAGCTTGGGTTGGGTCGCTGCTGCTGCTTGGGCCGCGGCAGGCGCACGGTGGACTCCCCGACCTTCGATAAATGTCGAAAATGGACACGTTCGACCTTAAGCAATCTCTGGCGATGCCACCCTGCGCGTGGGGACGAACTCCCCAGCGAGGAAAGGCCGGCGGTGCCTCGTACAGGGCCGCGCGACGATCGCGGGAATAATGGAGTACCTGGCGGCGTGGCATCCATGCGCCGCCTTTCTTATACAAGGCGTATTGCCATGCCAACGACCTCCGATCTCATCCGCACCTGCGCCGTGCTCGCGGGACTCGCCCTGCCGGCGATCGCGCTTCCCCATCATGGCTGGAGCGGTTACGACAGCAACACGGCGTTGAAGGTGGTTGGCACAATCCGCGAGGCGGGCTACGAGCATCCGCACGGTTTTGTGAAGCTCGAGACCCCTGGCAAGACCTGGCTCGTCGTGCTGGCGCCGCCCTCGCGCATGGAAAACCGTGGCCTGTCCACGTCAGCGCTGAAGGTCGGCGCCACCGCGCGAGTGGAAGGTTATGCGAACCGAACGGACGCGCAGGAGATGCGCGCGGAGCGCATCACCATCGACGGCAAAACAGTCGAGCTGCGCTAGATGCATCCACCCAGCGGACCAGCATGGCTCGTCTGGCTCGAGCTGACCGGTCTCGGCGAGGCGATGCGCAAGTCGGCGTGGATGTACCCGATTGTCGAGATCGTTCATATCCTCGGATTCGTGGTCCTCGTCGGCGCGGCAATGATGTTCGATCTGCGCGTGCTGGGACTCGGTCGCGGCCTGCCCGTTACCGCGCTTGCTCGCCATCTGTTGCGCTGGTCGTGGGTAGGGCTCGCGCTCGTCGTGCCGGCAGGAATCATGATGCTCACCGCGCATGCCACGGAGTTCGCGACCAATCCGGCTTTCCTGCTGAAGCTTGCTTTGCTCGCAACGGCGGCCGCGAACGTGGCTTTCTTCCACATGGTTCCATACCGCTCGGTGCGTCAATGGGATGTCACAGGGGCGGCGCCGGGTGCCGCTCGCGCGGCCGCCGCGTTGTCCATCGTGATCTGGATTGCCGTGATCACCTGCGGGCGCCTGATTGCGTACTTCTGATCCGGCAGAACCAAGGGCATCGTCGAGCGCGATTACGCTGGCGGACGCAGGC
>JANNGR010000205.1:0-11439 GCA_031403955.1 Betaproteobacteria bacterium | reverse complement strand
CTGTCGGTCGAGTTTGCCGGTGGTCCGCTGGATGCGGCACGGCGCGCAAAATTTCTGTCCACCATTCCGCTGGGCCGGTTTTCAACCGCGCTGGACGTAGCCAACGCGGCGCTTTACCTGGCCAGCGACGAAGCCGCATTTGTCAGCGGCGTGTGTATCGAGGTGGACGGCGCACGTTGTGTCTGACAACGCGCCAATCAGGGGCTCTATGAAAACGCGCCGGTCGGGTTGCCGCGCTACGGCAAAATCGGGCCATGTCTGAACGTGTCATTGCCCTGGTTGACAAGCGCAACGCAACCCGCGCCATGCGCTTGCCCACCACGGACATGGTTGCCAGCGGCAAGTTGATCGACACCCTGGAGCGCCCGCTGCGTGATCTGCGTATCAGTGTCACCGACCGGTGCAATTTTCGCTGCAGCTACTGTATGCCCAAGGAGGTTTATGACAAGAACCATGTGTACCTGCCGCATGCCTCGTTGCTGACCTTCGAAGAGATCACCCGCCTGGCCAGGCTGTTCGTCGCGCATGGGGTGCGCAAGATCCGGTTGACCGGCGGAGAGCCGCTGCTGCGCAAGAATATCGAAGTCCTGATCGAACAACTGGCGGCGCTGCGCACGGTCGATGGCGATGCGCTGGACATCACGCTCACCACCAACGGCTCCTTGCTGGCGCGCAAGGCCCAGGCATTGAAGGCCGCCGGTCTGCAACGCGTGACCGTCAGCCTGGACGGCCTGGACGACACGGTATTTCGCCGCATGAACGACGTCGATTTTCCGGTCGCCGATGTGCTGGGCGGCATTGCCGCGGCCCGCGCGGCCGGCCTGGGTCCGATAAAGGTCAACATGGTTGTCAAACGTGGCACCAATGAGCATGAGATCCTGCCCATGGCGCGGCATTTTCGGGCTAGCGGCATCGTGTTGCGCTTCATTGAATACATGGACGTTGGCGCCACCAATGGATGGCGCATGGACGAGGTATTGCCCTCGGCTGACGTGGTGCGCATGATCCACAACGAGCTCGCGCTAGTGCAACTCGACCCCAGCAGTCCGGGCGAAACCGCCGAACGCTGGGGTTATGCCGGTGCTGGCGGCAAATTCGATCCCGCTCTGGGAGAGATAGGTGTCATCAGCAGTGTCACGCAGGCGTTTTGCCGCGACTGCAACCGGGCCCGGCTGTCCACCGAAGGCAAACTGTATCTCTGCCTGTTTGCGTCGCAGGGCCACGACTTGCGCAGCCTGTTGCGCTCCGGCGCCGGGGACGAAGCGATTTCTTCCGCCATCGGCCATATCTGGAGCGGTCGCGTCGACCGCTACTCCGAGCTGCGAGGCACGCTGGCCGGCACTGGCGCACCCCGGGTAGAGATGAGTTACATCGGGGGTTAAGCAGCGTGACCAGTTTGGCGAGCGCCCCGGCACAATCCGACCCGGAGTCGATCGACCCGGCGCAAATTACCGGGGTCGTATTGGCGGGCGGCCGCGGCATGCGAATGGGTGGCGTCGACAAAGGTCTGCAGTTGTTTGGCGGCATACCGCTGGCGCTGCATACGCTGCGCAGGCTGCAGTTGCAGGTCGGACCAAGCATGCTCAACGCCAACCGCAATATCGAGCAGTACCAGGCCTTCGGTGCACCGGTCTGGCCCGACCTGCTGCCGGACTTTGCCGGACCGCTGGCGGGTTTCGTTACCGCCCTGCAGCATTGCGACACACCGTACCTCGCTACGGTGCCTTGCGACACACCCCTGTTCCCAGGCGATCTGGTGGCGCTCCTTGCGCGGGCCTTGCTGCGTAGCAACAGTGTGATCGCGATGGCGTCGGCGCCGGAAAAAGATGCAGCGGGTCAAACGGTGTGGCGCGCGCAGCCGGTATTTTGCCTGCTGCGTGTGGACCTGCTGCCAAACCTGCGGCAATTCACGGGTGATGGCGGACGGAAGATTGATGCCTGGACCTCCGGCCACCCGACTGTGTTGGTGCCGTTCGACGCGCCGAGCGCTTTTTTCAACGTCAACACGCTGGCTGAACTGCAAGCGTTACAGCCATGAACAAGTCGATCAAGCAGATCGCCGCGCAACTGCAGGGTTACGACCCGCAGAGCTTGAGCGCCGCCGACGTTAACCTGTTCCTGCAACGTCTGGTCGAGCCAGTCGGCGAAACCGAGGAAGTCGGCATCTTCGACGCGCTGGGCCGTATTCTGGCGCGGGACTTGATCTCCCCAATCAGCGTACCGCCGCACGACAACTCGGCCATGGATGGTTACGCCTTCGACGGCGCGGCGTTGGAGACGGGTGCGCCTGTTTCCCTCAAGGTGGTTGGCATTGCCATGGCCGGACAGCCATGGCCGGGCCGCGCCGAGGCCGGCCAGGCAGTCAAAATAATGACCGGCGCTGTGATGCCGTCCGGACTCGACACCGTGGTACCACAGGAGGTAGTGCGCCAGGACGGCGACACGATCTCGGTTGCAGCCGGATTGTTGGCGCGTGGAGACAACCGCCGCAAACTGGGTGAAGACCTGCGGCAAGGGCAGCCGGCACTGCACCAGGGCGACCGGCTTGGCCCTGCCGCCTTGGGGCTGATAGCCAGCCTTGGCGTGGCGCGCGTGACGGTGTGGCGCAAACTGAAGGTTGCCTATTTCTCGACCGGCAACGAGATTCTGAGCCTGGGTGAAAAAACGCGTGACGGTGCGGTGTACGACAGCAACCGCTACACATTATTTGGCCTTCTTACCCGGTTGGGCGTGCAAGTCATCGACATGGGCGTGGTGCGCGACGAACCAGCCGCGCTGGAGGCAGCATTCACCACCGCTGCGCGCCAGGCCGACGCAATCATCAGCAGTGGCGGTGTCAGTGTCGGCGAAGCCGATTACACCAAAGCGATGATGAAAAAACTCTCAAGCGACAGTGGCGGTGTCGCGTTCTGGCGCATTGCCATGCGCCCGGGCCGGCCAATGGCTGTGGGGCGCATTGCGGCCGGCGCGCGTTCGGCGCTGCTGTTCGGCCTGCCAGGCAACCCGGTGGCCGTGATGGTGACCTTCCTCGCGTTCGTGCGCCCGGCCCTGCTGCAGATGATGGGCTGCAGCGATCGCGCCACACCGCTGTTACGCGCCCGCAGCATGGAGGCGATCCGCAAGAAACCCGGGCGTACCGAGTACCAGCGTGGAACAGTCAGCTCGGCCGTCGATGGCCATCTGCAGGTAAAAACCACCGGCAACCAGGGCTCGGGTGTGCTCAGCTCCATGGCGCAGGCCAACGGGCTGATTGTGTTGCACCACGCCCAGGGCGATGTTGCCGTTGGCGACGCAGTCGACGTGATGATGTTTGACGGCGCGATCTGAGGCCTGCCGCAAGAGCACCGGTACCAGAGTTGCGTGACGGCCCGTTGGCGACCGTCCAGGTTGGTCTATTTCGCCACCAGCACCTGCTGCGTTGCAATGGCATCGATAGCGCCATGGGCCTGCACCGTGGCTTCTTTTTTTGCCCCTGGCGCATGTCTGCGCGCCAACAGCGTGTACATCGTAGGCACGACGAAAATGGTCAGCAAAGTGCCCAGGCTCATGCCACCAACAATCACCCAACCAATCTGGCGCCGGCTCTCCGCGCCAGCGCCAGTGGCCAAGGCCAGCGGCAAGGCACCCAGCACCATGGCGCCGGTGGTCATCATGATCGGGCGCAGGCGCTGTGACGCCGATTTCCTCACGGCTTGCATCATGTCCAGCCCTTGCTCGCGCAACTGGTTGGCAAACTCCACGATCAGAATGCCGTGTTTGGTGATCAGCCCGACCAGTGTGATGAGTCCGATCTGGCTGAACACGTTTAACGTTCCGCCAGACCATTTCAGGGCCAGCAGAGCCCCGGCCATCGACAGGGGAACACTGAGCAGAATCACGAACGGATCGACAAAACTCTCGAACTGCGCCGCCAGCACCAGGAAGATGAAAAACAGCGCCAGCACAAACACCAGCGTCAACGAATCGGCTGATTTGCGAAATTCCCGGCTGGTCCCGTTCAGGTCGGTCGCGTAGCCCGGTTTGAGTACCTTTTTGGCGGTCGCGTCCATGAAATCCAGCGCTTCTCCAACCGAATAGTCGGCCGACAAATTGGACGTGATGGTGGCCGACCGGCGTTGCCCGAAGTGGTTGAGTTCACGTGGCACCACGATCTCGCGCAGTTTGACCAGAGCAGACAGCGGAATCATCGCGTCGCCCTTGCCACGCACGAAAATCTTCTCGATGTCATCCGGGGTATCGCGCCCCGACGCGTTGGTCTGCACGATCACATCGTATTGCTCGCCTTCGCGTTTGTAGCGCGTAACCAATCGCCCGCCCAACATGGTTTCAACCGCGCGCGCAATCGCGTCCACACCCACGCCCATGTCGGCGGCACGCTCGCGATCCACCTCCAGCTTGATCTCGGGCTTGTTCAGCCGCAAGTCGGTGTCGACCTGCACAAATCCCGGATTCTTGGCCAGTTCGTCCTGAAATACGCGCACTGTCTGCGCCAGGTTCTGGTAACTGTCGGACGTGATGATCACATAGTTGATCGGCCGCTGCGTGAAACCCTGTCCCAGCGAGGGAGGCGTGACTGGAAAAGCGGTTACACCGGTCAGGCCGGCGATACGCGGAGTCATTTCGCGCGCCATCTCGAGCGTCGTTCGTTTGCGCTGCTCCCACGGCAGGGTGCGAAAGAATATGTTGCCCTGCGCAACGGTAGGGTTACCGATGGTCGCAAATATCCGGTCAAATTCGGGGTAACTTTCGCCCACCCGCTCAATCGCCCTGGCATAACGGTTGGTGTAATCCAGCGTTGCCCCGTCGGGTCCGTTCACTTGCGCCAACACGACGCCACGGTCTTCGATCGGCGACAACTCGCGTTTGATCTGACCCAGCACAGTCCACGACAATACGCCGCTGCCGACAGCCACCAGCACCACCAGCCAGCGTAGCTTTAAGGTCCAGACCAGCAAACGCTCGTAGCCACGTGTGAGCGCATTCAGCGCGCGCTCGATGCCGCGATCGAAGAAGCCGGGTTTGGGGTTGTGGCGCAGCAGCAGGGAACACATCATCGGAGACAAGGTAAGCGCCACGATGCCTGACACCACAACCGCCCCCGCCAACGCCAACGCAAACTCGGTGAACAAACGTCCGGTGCGCCCGGGCGCGAACGCCAGCGGCGCATAAACCGCAACCAGCGTCATCGTCATGGCCACGATGGCGAATCCGACTTCGCGCGAGCCCTTGATCGCCGCCTGAAAAGGTGTCATGCCTTCTTCTATATGGCGAAATATGTTCTCCAGCATCACGATCGCGTCGTCCACCACCAATCCGATCGCCAACACCAGCGCCAGCAGCGTTAGTGTGTTGACGCTGAATCCGGCCAGCGCCATCAGGGCAAACGCACCAATAAGTGCCACTGGAATGGTCAGCAGAGGAATCAGCGAGGCACGCAAGGTGCGCAGAAACACGAAGATGACCAACGCCACCAGTACTACCGCCTCAAGAATCGTGGTGTACACCGCCTTGATGGAGCGGTCGATGAATACCGAATTGTCGTTGGCCACTTCTATCGTCACGCCGGGCGGCAGGTCGCGCTGGACCTTGGCCAACAGCAGTCGCACACCAGCCGACAAATCCAGCGGGTTGGCGGTGGCCTGGCGAATCACCCCCACGGCAACCGAGTCGCGGCCGTTCAGCCGCACGCTGGAGCGCTCTTCGGCCGCGCCGGTCTGTACCCGGGCCACATCAGCGATACGGATCGGCAAGCCATTGACGGTGCGAATTACCACCTGCCGGAACTCCGATGGCCGCTGCAAATCGGTCGCCGCCGTGACGTTGAACTCACGTTGCATACTTTCAATGCGGCCAGCCGGCACCTCCAGGTTGGACCTGCGCAGCGCATCTTCAACGTCCTGCACCGTCAACCGGTAGGCCGCCAGTTTGTCAGGATCGAGCCAGATCCGCATGGCGAATTTGCGTTCGCCAAACACGGTCACATCGGCCGCGCCTGGCGCGGTCTGCAGCACTGGCTTGACGAGTTGGTTGGCCATCTCGGACAACTGCAGCGAGGTATGCGTGTCCGAACTCATGGCCAGGAAAATCACCGGAAAGGCATCCGCCTCGACCTTGGCGATCACCGGCTCGTCAATGCCCTGAGGTAGACGCTGGCGCACGCGTGAAACCTTGTCACGCACATCGGCGGCGGCCGAGTCAGCATCCCGGCTGAGCGCAAAGCGGATCGAAATCAGGCTGCGTTCCTGGCGGCTGATGGAAGTGATCACGTCAACACCTTCAATGCCCGCCAGCGAGTCTTCCAGCACTTTGGTGACCTGGCCCTCCATCACTTCGCTCGAAGCGCCTCCAAACCGGGTCTGCACGGAGACCACCGGCTCGTCTATTTTCGGGTATTCGCGCACCGACAACCGATTGAAAGAAACCGCCCCGATCAAGACGATCAGCAGCGACAGGACGGTTGCAAAAACCGGCCGGCGTATGGATGTTTCAGCCAGTTGCATGGCGCTGTCCTTGAGTGTTATTGGGCCGCGGCCGCAAGTGGCCCGGAGGCCGCGCCGGTGGCCGTCCTGGCGGCACTGGCCGCTTGGGCTGGCCGGGCAAGCTCGACGATTCGTAACGGACTGCCATCGCGCTGCAGGCGCTGCTGCCCGGCAACAACCACCGTCTCGCCTTCGACCAGGCCATCGGTAATTTCCACCTTGCCAAATTGGCGCGCACCGAGTTTGACCTCCTGGCGCAAAGAAACAAATTTGGTTTCGGGCGGCATCGGGCGATCTGCCGCGCCGGGGACTGCCGCGGGCTCAACCACCTTGATCACGAACTGGCGCCCACCCTGCGGAACGATCGCTTCTTCAGGCACCACCAACGCCAACTCCTTGACGGCAAACACCGTCGTCACGCGTGCGAACATGCCCGGACGCAGTGGCATCGGATTGCCACCGGACCGCGCACCCCCCGCTGCATTGGCCGGGCCCACTGTTGGCGTGGCGCTAGCCGCGGAATCTGCCAGTGCCGGGCAGCCACTGGCATCGGTCAGCCCCCGGCCAATGGCCGGCCTGGCAGCGTCGAGTGCCCCTGAAGCCCCAGCCGCGCGACTCGGTCCATCAGCGCGGCCTGGTACCTGGGCGCGCACGCCAGCCGGTCGGACCGGCGGTCCAGCGCCTGGCGACGCGGGTTTTCCACCACTAGCCGCGCCGGCCACGGCACTGGCGGGCCCGCGCGCCGCATCTGCACCTCCACCACGTTGTAAGAGCGGCTCGCCGCTGGAGTTGGGCAACAAGGCTCGCACCCCGACTGAACGCCCATTGACGTCGAGCAATGGGTCGATGGCTTCCACCGTTGCCTTGAAGACCCGCCCGGGCATCGAGTCGAGTTGCAACTCCACGGTTTGGCGCGGCCGCAATTTGCTCAGATAACGCTCCGGCAAGCGAAAATCGACGTACATGCTGCCAAGGTCTTCCAGGTTGATCAAATCAGCGCCGTCTTTTACGAAATCACCAAGGTTGACATTACGCATGCCGACCGTGCCATCAAACGGAGCCAGGATCGCCATGCGCGACAAGCGCGCGCAAGCCAGCGCCAGTTGCGCCTCGGCCACCTGCAAGTTCGCGGAACTCTCTTCAAGAACCCGTTGAGCTACAAAACTCTGCGCCACCAATTCCTGGTTACGCCTGAAATTCGCCTGCGCGATCGATACCTGGGCCTGGGCCTGCCTGATCTCGGCCTTTTGCAAGGTATCGTCGAGCTGCACCAACAACTGGCCCTTGCGCACCCTGGCGCCCTCGGAAAAACCGAGCTCCTTCACTCGACCGGGCACCTCTGGCCGCATCATCACACTCTGACGCGAACGCAATGAGCCAACCGACTGGGCATCATCCTGCAGCGTCGCGCGTTCTACCCGCGCGACCTCGACTCCGGCCGCGCGCGGGGCCGACGCCGCTGCCGCTGGACTGGAGGCGGCGCCGGCCGGCCCGGACGACGCCGCGGCCGTCATTTCCCGCGGGCCGATTGGCTTGGACTGGTACCAATACGCGGCACCCGAAGCCGCGGCGATACCAAGCACCGCCACAACCGGGTAAATCACTTTTGAAGCCATTGAATGTTTCTAATCTGAATACTTATTGGCACCATTCGACCAACTGGACAATGTAGCAAACCCAACACGTGCCGGACCACTACTTGCGGGCTTGTTCAACCCCACGATTGGCGAGCATGTCCGCGCGCTCGTTTCCAGCGTCCCCGGAGTGACCCTTGACCCAGCGCCAATCAATTCGGTGACCCGATGCCGCAACCAAAACATCGAGTTGTTGCCACAGATCGACGTTTTTGACTGCTTGTTTGGCGGCCGTGCGCCAGCCCCGCGCCTTCCAGCCGGCAATCCACTCGGTAATGCCTTTGCGCACGTATTGACTGTCGAGATACACAGTCACGTGGCATGGTCGCCTCAAGGCAGTCAGAGCTTTGATAACGGCAGTGAGTTCCATCCGATTGTTGGTTGTGTCGGCTTCGCCTCCAAAAAGCTCTTTCTCCACAGCGCCGGAAAACAACACGGCACCCCAGCCTCCGGGGCCTGGGTTGCCCTTGCAAGCGCCATCGGTGTAAATCCGCACATGGTTCAATTCCCTGCTCCTGCTTGTCAGGCCATCAGACACCCGGCAGTCAGCCCCGGCCAGGGCTGCCGGGCTGTGGCGCGAGGCCGCGGTTGGCGATCGAGACGGGAGCAGTGGCCCGCGCTGGTACTGCTTTCCACGCCGGCCCCAAAAGCCGCATGCCGCGCACGCGTTTCACTGCAACGAGAAAATAAACGGCACCAAAAATCGGCCACCAGCGTGCGCCCGCACGGTCCATCCATTGAAAGCGTTCCAGCCATTGCTGGCCAACCACGGCCGGCCGATAACAGCCAAACCGTCCCGACTCCACCTCAAAGCTGAGCAGCCTCAGCCAGTCCCGCAAGCGCCAGTATCCAATGAACTCGCCGTCGTTGAGCAGATAGGTTGCGCCAAACCCGAAGCGCCGGTACAGCTGTGCGCGGCGCTGGCGCAAGCCCCACAGGCTGGCCGGGTTCACCCCACATATCACCACCCGCCCTTCGGGCACCAACACCCGTTCCACCTCACGCAAGGTGGCGTGCGGATCGCCGTCCCGTTCCAGGGTATGTGGCAGTACCACCAGGTCCAGGCTGTTGGCCGGAAATGGCAAGGCGGCAAATTCACAAACCAACTGCACCGGCGCTGGGCTGGTGCTCGCGCGTTGACCCGCTACCTGCTCTGTGTTACCGTGCGACGCAGTTGGTTCGCTGCCCAGGTTTTTCCTGGTGTCAAGACTTGTGTTATCAGCCAGCCAGCGGTGCGGCATGCGATTGCACAACAAGGCGTCCAATGCTGGCAGGCCGAGTTGCAACGCGTGGAAGCCGAAAATATCTGCCACAACGCGGTCCATTTGGGCACGCTCCCAGTCCAGCAGGTAACGGCCATGTGGCGTTTGAAACCAGTCTTGCGAACCTATGATTTGACCGCTCATGAACCTGATTCATCTTCCCGCTGCGCATGGATTGCCAATAGATGTTGCATAAGCGCCAAAAAGTGATTGTTGTTGCGCCAGGCGATGCACCGCCCGCAAATCTGGCAGCGCGCCAGCCGTGCGGTCAACTCAGACCATTCTAGTCACCCTGCATCAACGGGCATCCACATGAATTTATTTCGTATCGCCACCATTGCGGTTCTGGTGACCCTCGGCGGTTGTGCCGCCACCGGCCAGCTTGGTACCAGCAACACCGCCACCGTCAGCAACACCATGGTCGGCAACATCACGGTTGACACATCCCCCAGCAACCCACCAACCCAGCCCGAAATCCGCGCCAGCGCAACCCGCCCGGCAATGTCAAGCGAGAGTATTCCGGTGAGCGGTCGAGCACTCGAACCGTTGACGGCAAGTCAGGCCGCGTCGCAAGTTGTTTCGCTGTTGACGCCACCGGCTGACTTGTGGGAACGGATTCGCCGCGGCTATGGCATGCCCAACCTTGACAATGACCTGGTGCGTGACCGGGAGCAGTGGTATGCCACTCGTCCCGACTACATCCTGCGCATGACCGAGCGCTCGCGCAAATACCTTTTTCACATAGTTGAGGAGTTGGAGCGTCGCAACATGCCAACCGAACTGGCCTTGTTGCCTTTTGTCGAAAGCGCATTCAACCCACAAGCGGTATCAAGCGCCAAGGCCGCCGGCATGTGGCAGTTCATGCCGGCAACTGGAAAGCATTTCGATCTCAAGCAGAACGCATTCCGGGACGATCGCCGCGATGTACTGGCGTCGACCCGCGCCGCGCTCGACTACCTGCAAAAGCTGCACGGCATGTTTGGCGACTGGCATCTGGCGCTGGCGGCCTACAACTGGGGCGAAGGCAGTGTCGGACGCGCGATGGAAAAAAACCGGCGCGCAAATCTGGGCACCGGTTATCCGGACCTGAGCATGCCGGCCGAAACACGGTTATACGTGCCCAAGCTGCAGGCGGTAAAGAACATTGTGTCGGCGCCGCGGAATTACAGCTCTGTCCTTCCGGTAATTGAAAACCACCCCTACTTCCAGAGCGTGACCATCACGCGCGATATCGACGTGGCCCTGGCCGCGAAACTGGCCCAGGTGCAGCTTGAGGACTTCAAGGCGCTCAATCCCTCCGCCAATCGGCCTGTGATTCTGGCCGCCGGCACTGCGCAAATTTTGCTTCCGTGGGACAACGCCGCGATTTTTCAGACCAACCTGAAAGCCCATTCCGACACACAACTGGCGAGTTGGACGGCCTGGAAGGCGCCATTCACCATGAACCCGGCCGACGCGGCAAAACGGGTTGGAATGGGCGAAGCGGAACTGCGCGCGGTCAATCACATTCCCGCCGGTGTTGTGATTCAGGCCGGTTCGACCTTGCTGGTAGCACGAACCGCCAATGTGCGTGAAGACGTGGCGGAACACGTTGCTGACAATGCCCAGCTGTCGCTCAGTCCGCAGGCCCTGCTATCCGGCAAAACCATCCGCGCCGGGAAAAATGAATCCGTAGCGACCTTGGCCAAACGTTATCGGGTGACCGCCGCCAACATCGCCGCATGGAACCGGGTTGCTGCGTCCGCCAGCTTCAATGCCGGACAACAAGTCACTATCTACCTGCCCGCGCGCTCGAGGCTGTCTGCCTCCACGGTTGCCGCTTCCAAGGCCAGGTTCAGCCGCCACGGCAAAGGCAAATCGATCCAGGTCGCCCGGCGGTAGAACGCCGGACTGCCTTGGCTTTGTTGTGCGCCGGATCCCGCGACTCAGAGCCTGAGAGTTTTTCGGGCGTGCCCGAGCAGCGCGCCAAAACGCACCTGATCTAGGCGCAAAGCGCAGCCATAGCTCGGGCTATGGCGAGCATTTGCAACGACGAGCAGGGGTGTTTTGGCGTGATGAGCGGGC
>JANNGR010000204.1:0-2989 GCA_031403955.1 Betaproteobacteria bacterium | reverse complement strand
ACACATCTCGGCGAAATAAGTGAAGTTGTCCGCCGCGCGCGGAATCAGTTGTTTGCGGGTCTGGGAGATAACCTGGCCGCAGTCGTTGGTCTCCAGCTCGGATATCTCGGGCACCTGGGCTTTGATCAGTTCGCCAAGTTTGCGCATCAGCCGGGCGCGCTGCGCAGCCGGTGTGGCGGACCAGGCGGGAAAGGCGGCTTTGGCTGCTGCCACCGCGGCGTTGACTTCTTCTTCGCCGCCGCTGGCGACCTCGGCCAGCGGTTCCTGGGTGGCCGGATTGGTGGTTTCGAAATAGGTCCGTGCGGGCACGGATTTGCCATTGATCAGGTGATCGATTCTCATCTGGCGCCTTGCACGATGGTGTTGCTAAGGGCGCCGATGCCTGCGATTTCGGTGATGATGACATCCCCTGGCTGGCAGTCCACCACGCCGTCCGGCGTGCCGGTGAGGATCAAATCGCCGGGCTGCAGCGTCATGAAGCTGGAGAAATATTCAATCAGGAACGGCAGGTCGAAAATCATGTCGCGTGTGTTGCCCGATTGGGTCACCCGCCCGTTGACGGTGGTCTGCAGTGCCAGGTTCATCGGGTCGGGAACAGCGCTTGCATCCACCAGCCAGGGGCCAATCGGCGTGCAGGTGGCGCGGTTCTTGACGCGCAGATTGGGCCGGTACCAGTTCTCCAGATAGTCGCGAATCGCGTAGTCGTTGGCCACGCTGTAGCCGGCGATAAAGTCGTAGGCATCAGTACGCCGAACTTTGCGCGCGGTCTTGCCAATCACCACCACCAGCTCACACTCGTAATGCATGAACAACACACCAGCCGGGCGCGTGGTGAAGGCCTGGTGGCCGATCAGCGTGCTTTCGCCCTTGATGAACACCAGCGGTTCTTCGGGCGGATTGAACTCTAGCTCCTTCGCGTGGTCGGCGTAGTTCAGGCCGAGCGCCAGTATGGTGCGCGCTCGGGCCGTGGGCTGCAGCGGCGGTAACCAGACCACCAAGTCCTGCGCCACCAGACGGCCGTCGGCCAGCAGCAACTGGCCGTCATGTTCTACCGCGTCATGCACCGCGCCGGCCCAGGCAACCCGTGCATGTTTCGTATGCTCGCGCGGTATTTGCAAGACGGACCGCGGAGGCAACGGCGCAAGTGTTGCCTCCGCCGGACTGGTCTGAGCGGCAAGCGTATGGGTCAACGTGCCAAATGCGCTCAAAGCCGGCACGCTGATGTCGATGCGATCTCCGGCCTGGGCCAGCGCCCGGCCAACATCAGAACCCAGCAGCAACCAGTCACCTTCGCGCAGCGTCATGAAATCGCTCACGTCGGCCAGCAATTGGGCTGCATTGCGCACCAGATCGGCGCAGCGCATGGTTTGCCGCAACTCGCCGTTGATGCGCACTTCGAGCACGAAATGCGCCGGGTCACCGGCTTGCCCGGCCGGCACATTGTGCGGCCCCAAGCCCAGAAAGCCATCCAGGCATTTGGTTTTGACCGGCGGGCGGAAAAAACTCGCGTGCGGAACCGACAGGTCATTGACCAGCACATAACCGGCAATCGAGACGCGTCGGGCGGCCATTGCTGACTCAAAAACCGGTGGCCCGATCACCATGGCGATCGACGCACCTACTTCGACCCATGGCACCTGCGCGGGAATGGGTATGGCGCTGCCATTGGCGCTCCAGGTATTGGCGGTCTTGACAAACAACACCGGGGCTTTGGGCGCGGCCTTGTAGGGCGGCTGCGTCACCTGGTCGCCGAGCGAGCGCCATTCGCCACGGAAGTTGAGCAACGTTCCATACACCGTGCCGGCTGGCCAAAAAACCGCTGCCTGCTTCATGCCTGCTCCATCTCGATTACCGCGTCGAGCAATTCATACAACTCGGCCAGTTTTTGTTTGCCCAGCACATCTTCCATCGTCCGGTAATGCGCTTCGATGGTGACTGACAATCTTTTCACCATCGCAGTACCCCTGGCCGTGGCCTTGACCACGCTGCGCCGCTGGTCGCTCAAGTCGCGTTGGCGCTGAATCAATCCGTCGCGCTCCATGCGCGCCAGCACACCGGTCAGGCTGGGGCCCAGGATGAATGCCTCGCGTGCCACCCGGCCGGTATCCACCGTGCCGTGTTCACCCAGCACCCGCAACACGCGCCATTGCTGGTCACTGAGCGCATGTTGGCGCAGCGAGGGGCGGGTGTGCGCCATCACCGCTTCGCGCGCCTGCAGCAGCAGGCGCGGCAGGTTGCGGTGAACAAAAGCACTCGGGACGCGTGGCATTTATTTAATATGTTAAATTAAATTCGGATTTTGGCAAGTGGTTTGATTTGCGCGTGGAAATCCAGCGCGATTTCGACCAGTAACATCGACGCATGGCGAAAGAGAAAAACATCTACACCTGCACCGAATGCGGCGGCGTCAGCCCCAAATGGCTGGGCAAGTGCCCGGCCTGCGGGGCTTGGAACACGCTGATTGAGTCAGTCGCGCAAGGCCCGTCGGCCGTTAAGAACCGGTTTGCGTCGCTGGCAAAGACGGCGCAGGTTGCGGTACTGGCCGACATCGAAGCCACGGACACGGCGCGCACGCCAACCGGCCAGCCGGAGCTCGACCGCGTATTGGGCGGCGGCATTGTCGAGGGCGGGGTGGTGCTGATAGGTGGTGACCCCGGCATCGGGAAATCCACCTTGTTGCTGCAGGCGCTCGATTCGCTGCAGCGCGCCGGGAAAAGCACCTTATACGTGACCGGTGAAGAAAGCGGCGCCCAGGTTGCGTTGCGTTCACGCCGTCTGGGTTTGAACCATTCGCAGGTCCTGGTGCTGGCTGAAATTCAGCTGGAGAAGATACTTGCCGCGCTCGACGCGGTGCGACCCGATATCGCGGTGATCGATTCGATCCAGACCGTGTATTCGGACCAACTGACGTCCGCGCCCGGTTCGGTGGCGCAGGTGCGCGAATGTGCGGCCCACTTGACGCGCGCCGCCAAGGCCAGCGGCGTGTGTA
>JANNGR010000203.1:0-1714 GCA_031403955.1 Betaproteobacteria bacterium | reverse complement strand
AGACGGATCCCTTCAAGCCACTGAGGGATACGCAAAAGCAGTGTCTTATGCTGAACGTGACCTTCGATGGCGGCTGGGAGCCGAACATGCGTGTCATCTACCGCGATATCGGCGCGCTGCTCGACGCCATCCTCTGCAACTGTGTCGGGTACGTCGGCTCGCTGGAGTGCGGCTTCGAGCAGTACGCCAGGTGGGTTCGTGCGCGCGAGGTTGCGCATGGACTGTTCTACACCGATTCCGCCATGACCCTGGACGATCAGCGCTACCTAGCGCAGGTGGCGAAGATTCAATGCGAGGAGTCCAACCCGGCCCGTGCCGACGTTCGGATCGCGGGCTTCGCGCTGGAAGCCTCCGGCACGGCCGTGAACGCGGCCCTGGCGGCCGCGCAACAAATGCCCGGCGATGCGTTTCAACTCGGCTTGAAGGCGCTCAAGGCCCTTTATGGCCTGTCTCCCCTCTATCCGCCCAACAAGCCCCAAGACAACCTGTACGTGATCCGCTTCGCGCAAGAGGTGCTGAGCGAATTCCACAAACTCGTGATGGGCGGCAAGCTCTTCGCTGACCCGCGGTTCAAGGACTATTGGCAGGAACTCAAATGGTTTGCGACGACAGTCAATCGAACATTTGTCGATCGCCCACCGGCGTTGCCTGGAAACATCCAGGGCGGCATCCTCGAGGGCTACCCCAACATCACCCATGGCTGCCTGGCGTTGCTCCGAGTGGTGGACAAAGCCAAGGCCATCGCCTTCCTCGAAAAGCTTCCAGTCAGTACCGCCAGTGCCGCCAATACCGCCGGCCCGAAAGTCGTTTACTGCAACCTGGCGTTGACGCTCCAGGGGCTGCGGGCGCTCGGCGTACCGGACTGGCGGCTCGACAAGTTGCCGCAGGAGTTCATCGAAGGCATGGAGGCCCGAGCCGGTCTGCTGGGCGATGTCAGGTCCAACCATCCCGATCACTGGACGCGCCCCGCGTTGAACTGGTCGAACGGCGCGGTCCAGCCGGATGGCCCACGCATCGAGCTGTCCACCGTGCACATCGTGCTTCAGTACCGCGTGTCGGACAGCGCCGTGGCCAGTCACGATCTGCATCCGGACATCGCACAGGAACTCTTCAAGCTCGGCAATGCCCACAAGAATGCAGTCACGGTCCTTTCCGTGCAGCCGACGCGGCGTTACCCGGACGCAAACGGTGTGAGCAAGGGGCACTTCGGCTTCGCGGATGGTCTTAGCCAGCCCCAGATCGGCGCTGCGGGCCATCCAACGCCGACACCCTGGTCTGACAACGTCAAGCCCGGAGAAATTCTGCTGGGCCATCCCAGCGATCGCGGTGGCGGAATCTACCCGGCCCAACCGGACGACTTGCTCGACAACGGCACGTTCGTGGTGGTTCGCAAGCTCAGGCAGAGGCTGGACGTGCTGCGCGAAGTTGTCGACCGCGCGGCAGCCCAGCAGACGCCGTGGGCTGCGTCGGCGCCGCAGGCCGGGCCCGAGCTTCTTGCAAAGATGATGGGCCGCCGCCAGGACGGCACATCGTTGGTGCCGGCACCCCCCGGCCAGAACAACAACTTCGACTATGCGGGCGATCCCCAGGGCATTCAATGTCCGTTCCAATCGCACGCGCGGCGGGCCAATCCACGCAACCGCCAACCCATGCCGCGAATCATGCGCCAAGGCATGTCTTATGGTCCTGCGCACACCGATGACGGCAACATCGC
>JANNGR010000202.1:0-2473 GCA_031403955.1 Betaproteobacteria bacterium | reverse complement strand
TGTAGATGTCATCAGTCGGCGTGAACTTCAGCGCTGACTCCGTGACCGTGTCGCCGGCATGCAGCCGGCGTTTGGCAACCCGGATTTTCCCGTCCTCAGAGCGCAGAAAGCTGGTGACGGTCTGGTAGGGCCGCGCGCGATCGGTTGCGTAGGCGACAGCCAGGCAACGCCGGTCTGACAGTCCGGCAGCACCTGCGGATTGAAGCGTGGCAACTACCAGAAAAGAGTTCGAAAGTTCACCCACCAGGCCATTCGCCGCCAGTTGGGGCCATACCAGCGCGGAATGTATTTGGCGCCGGTGTTTCCCGGAGTAGTCGCGCTCTTCCATGTGCCGAACAATCTCGTCGGCCAGAAAATCATCCAGACCCAACCCTTGATCGAACAATATTGCGGACGGCAACTTGTAATCCGGGAACGGATACTGAAATTCGATGTTATCGAAGCCGGCCCGCCGCAGGTGTTTTTCCAGTGCGCCCCGACCAAAAGTAACAACCCCCTTGGGCGGATACCGGCCCTCGATTCCGGCGTAGTGATTGCCGAGATGGTCTTCGGTAGCGCCGGCAAAATATTTCAGCCCGAGCTGGTTTTCGATCGCCAGCACCAGTATGCCCCCGGGTCGCAAGGCTTTGCGCGCAATGGCCAGGCAGGCTCCGATCGGGTCGTCGCCTTCAAAGAACTTCGGCGAGTATTCCATCACACCGATCAGCGTTACCACGTCGTATTGGCTCTCGAATGCAATATCCTGAAAATTGCCGCAATAGACGCTGACATTGGCCAGGTCCCGGCAGCGCTCGCGTGCGCATTGCGCCCGATCGAGGCTACCTTCTACCGCGGTGATTGTGGCGCCTGACTCGCCCAGGAAGCGCGTAATTGAACCGCAGCCGGCGCCCAGCTCGAGTACGCGGCCAGCCGGTTCAAACGGGATATGCCGCAGCAGATTGGCCCGACTACCGGTGAAGTGGTACTCCGTAACCCAGTCTTCAATGCAACTCGCCAACTCGGTCGATCCGGTCGAAAGATCGGAGACTTTTCGCAGTATCGACAGCAGCCGGCGTTCGTTGCTCTCGCCATCGCTGTAAGCGAATCCGGTGTGTTCGGGGTGAACACGCACACCAGACTCGTGGCCTGCTACAAACTGATCGAGGGTTGCGATTCGCATGGTTTGGTATTGGACCATTGGTGAAATTGGTTAGCGCGGCGTCTGGCTCACCCCAGCGAAGTTCCACTGAAGAGGCAGGTGTACCAAGCCCAGGGTCGGCATCTTGCCGCGACTGATCGCCCCGGCGGAAACACTGAACGTCACCAGGTGTTCTCCGTACCACATCGGGCGCGAAAAACGATCCAGAAACGACAGACGCACTGAATAAGTACCTGGGTAAAGAAAAAGATCCGGCACCTTGCAGTGAAAGGAATGGCGGCCACTTGAAACGTTGATGGAGGTATCCAGCGTTCCCGATCCTGCCGACGCGACGTAAATCATGTCAGCGGTGTGAAAGCCAACCACTAGCTCGAGTGCCTCGATCGCGTGCAGACACTCGAATTCCACCTTCACGGTCAACGGAGAATGCATCGTGAATTCGTGCGCCTGGCGCCCGTTTGCATCCTGCAATTCGATGCCGATGACTTCAATTTCCCCAGATTTGTCGATCCGCTTTTTTTGTTGGGCGTTTGACTTCAGATGGTCATGGATGCGCTCATCGCTCTGTTGAAAATACAGGTCACAGCCCTGCACCGGATCGCCATCAAAGCTCACGCGGCCATGGTCGAGCAGGATGATGCGGGAACAGATGCGCTGGAGCTGGCGCAGGTTGTGCCCGACGATAAGTACCGTGCGGCCCTCGCGCGCGATGATTTGCTCCATTCGCGCCATGCATTTTTGCTGGAATGCAAGGTCCCCCACCGCCAGAACCTCATCGACGATCAGGATCTCCGACGCCGCCGCGGTGGCGATGGCAAAACCCAGCCGTATCTGCATACCGGAGCTGTATTTCTTGATCGGCGTGTCTATGAACTGCTCGAGTTCAGCGAAGGCGATGATTTCATCGACCTTTTTGTCGATCTCGATGCGCCGCATGCCCAGGATGCTGGCGTTGAGGTAGATGTTCTCGCGCCCCGTCATGTCACCCACCAGGCCAGCACCGACTTCAATCAGTGGTGCGATCTTGCCGTTCACCACAATCCGGCCTGTAGATGGTGTGACTATGCGTGATAGAAGCTTGAGCAGCGTGCTCTTGCCGGCTCCGTTGTGCCCGATGATGCCCACCACCTCACCCTTTTCAATCGAAAAGCTCACATCATCCAGCGCCTTGAAGTTGCTGCGGTCAGTCAGGTGGCGGCCCACCATGCGGCTGACAATTGACTTCAGGCTTTCCATGGCCCCGAGGCGATACTCCTTGGTGACGTGTTCAACTTCAATTATGGGCATGGTCAGATCACGTCGGCAAAATAGGCTTCGGCCTGCTTGAAAAACAGG
>JANNGR010000201.1:0-10549 GCA_031403955.1 Betaproteobacteria bacterium | reverse complement strand
CCAGCGTGTTGAACTTCTCGCGCAGCTCAGGAGAGCGTAGGGCCTTGACGGTTTCCTCGTTGAGGCGGTTGATGATGGCGCGCGGCGTCTTGGCCGGCGCGAACATGCCGATCCAGACCTCGTAGTCCGAATTGGGCAGGCCAGCCTCCAAGCTCGTGGGAACATCCGGCAGCGCAAAGGAGCGCGCCTTGCTGCTTACGGCCAGCGCCACGAGTTTGTCGGTCTTGAGGTACTGCGCGGCCAGGCCGATGGGACTGAAATAGTAGTCCACGCGGCCGGCCAGGACCTCGGTGAGCGCCTCGGCGGAACTCTTGTACGGTACGTGCACGCCCTTGATGCCGGCGGCCATGTTGAGACGTTCCGCGCCCAGGTGCGTAGCGCCGCCGGTACCGGCCGAGGCGTAATTCATCGAGCCTGGCTTGGCCTTGGCCATCTTCACGAAGTCCGGCAGGCTGCGCGCGCCCTTGCCCGGCGATGTCACCAGCACCATGGGCACCGAGGTAAGCGCCGTCACGCCCACCATGTCTTTCGCAACGTCGAAACTGAGGTTCTTGTAGGTCGAGGGTATGACGGCGTAGGAGTTGGATTGCACGAGGATGGTGTATCCGTCGGGCTCCGAATGGGCTACTTGGCCGATGCCTATGGTGCCGCCGGCGCCGGGCTTGTTGTCGATGATGATGGGCTGGCCCAACTGCTTGGAGACCCGCTCCAGCACCGCGCGCGCCACGATGTCGGTGGCTGCGCCGGCGGCAAACGGCACCACCGCCTTGATGGGTTTGGAAGGCCAGGGCGCGACCTGCGAAATGGCCAGCAGGGGCGCTGCGGCAAGGCCAAGCGTCAGTAATCCGCGGCTGAAGTGTTTCATGTTGTCTCCTTCAAAAGGGTTTGGTTGGAACGGGCGGAGGCAAGCTCCGGTGAAGTTTTCCGGAATACGGACGTCTTCAGGCTCGGGCCTGTGGTGACGGGCCACGCGACGGCGGATCGGGCTGTACCACCGTAGGCCTTGAGAAGGCCAGTGATGGTCCACATCAGCAATTCATCCAGCCGCGAGAAGCCGGATGCGTGGCGTGTGAGGTGGCCGGTCAAGTACATGACGCTGGAAATCTGCAAGGTAATGCCTTCGACTGGCGCGCCCTGTGCAAGTTCGCGGTTCGCGATCGACATTTCGACCGCCGCGCGAATGCTGTCTTCGAGCTTGCGCAGCGTGGCGCGAATGGTCTGGCGCATTTCGGGCGTCAGCGCATCCGCCTCCATCGAGAAGCGCGACAGCAGGCCCCAGGGCCGCCCACCCTTGCCGTCGGGATTGAAGCGCAGGTAGGAATCGAAGGTCCAGTCGCGCATGCGCACGAACTTCTCCGCCAGGCCGGTGCCGCGGTGCGTCCAGATGCTCTCGGTGGCCCGCAGCGTCTCCTTGGCTACCCGCTTCAACACGGCCTCGGCAAGCGCTGCCTTGGTGCGATAGTAGTAGTGCACGTTGGAGTGCGTGATGCCCAGTTCCTTGCCGATGCCGAGATAACTCACGCCGTGGTATCCATTGCGGATGAATAGTTCGGTGGCGACGGCCTCGATTTGCTCGGTTAGGTCGGCCGGCGGTGCACTGGACGCCGCGCGGCGCGCGCGTGGCGTTGCGGTGCCCGTGCGCGGTGCGGCGGCGCGCGCCGGAAGTGTCACAGCGCGCGTTCCCACAGGACCTCCTGCATCGGCCGGGGACGGCCGTCGGTCGCGGCCTCGGTACGCAACAGCAAACGGTTAGGAACCGGGAAACTGGCCAGGCGGACCAGATCGCGGCCTTCCCAATTAGGTATCCAGCACACATCGACATGGTGCAGCACGCGGTCTTCGGCCGCTGTAAAGCGGCCCGAGTAGGCCACCATGCGATCCAGACAGCGGGCTTTGTCAGTGACGGGAACGGAGTCCCACTCGCCGCGAAAACGCGGCCGGTCCAGCGCGCCGATCAGCACCTGCATATGGCCCGTGGACCAGTAGCTGATGCAGCCCTTAGCGTTGGGGCCCAGCGCGTCGCTCCAGGGGCCGCCGTTGTGTTGTTCGATGAAGGACACCAGGCGCCAGTGGCCGACCAATTCTTGCATTTGGATCACGGTGCGTTCCTTCTCAAATGATCTGTTCGCGTGCCAACTCGGCCACCGCGTCGGGCTTAAGGCCCAGCCACTCGCCAAAAACCGTCGCGTTGTCGCGCCCGACCTCGCCGCTGGGCTCGATGGCGGGCATGGGTGTGTCGCTGAAGCGCAGGGATGAGCGCGGCAATGGAATGCGGCCATACAGCGGGTGCTCCACCCATTCGAGTGCCTTGCGTCCCAACATGTGCTCATCGTTGACCACTTCGCCGATATCGCGTACCGGCGCGCACGTCACGCCGGCGGTGATAAGCTGCTGGAAAGCGTCGTTCTTGGTGCGTGGCGTGGTGAACGCCGAAACAATCGCGTCTACCTCGTCTATGCGCTGAACGCGCGCACCGAGCGTGACGTAGCGTTCGTCGCCGACCAGTTCGGCACGCCCAATCACGGTCAGCAGGCGGCTCCACTGCTCGTCGCTGGAAGCAACAATGGCAATGAAGCCGTCGGTAGCGGGGTAGGCGTTGTAGGGCGACTCGGCCATGCCGCCGTGGCGATTGCCGGTACGGGCCGAAACCTGGCCCTTCTTGGCGTAGTACAGACCGAGGTTGGAGGCCAGCGAGGGGTACACCGACTCCATCATCGAGACCTCCACCAGACGCCCCTCACCTGTCGTCTGGCGCTCGTACAGAGCCGTGACCACGGCCGCGTACAGGTGCACGCCGCCAAAGAAATCGGCCACGGCCGGGCCGACCTTCACGGGCGGCCGGTCTTCGAAGCCGTTGATGCTCATGAGGCCGGACATGGCCTGCACGGCGATATCCATGGCGGGGTAGTTCTTCATGGGCCCCGAGCGGCCATAACCCGACCCGGAGGCGTAGACCAGGCCCGGATTGATTTGCTTGAGCGCGTCATAACCCAGCCCAAGGCGTTCCATCGCGCCATGCGAGAAGTTCTCGATCAGCACGTCTGCCTTGATGATCATTTCGCGGATCAGTTCCTTACCGCGCGCGGTTTTGAGGTCGAGCGTGATGAACTCCTTGTTGGAATTGAGCATGGCAAAAGGCACGGCCGCTCCGCCCACCTTGGCACGTCGGCGCAGGTTCTCGCCGCCGCGCGGTTCGACCTTGATCACCCGCGCGCCGGCCATGGCCATCAGGAAGGTGCAATAGGGGCCGTTGTAAATCTGGCCCAGATCTACAACGGTGACGCCCGTCAAAGGGCCATGTAGGTTGTTTGCCATCGCTATTACCCCTTGCCGCGGCCCGACAAAATGTCACGGGCGATAACCATGCGCTGAACCATTGAGGGGCCTTCGCCGACGCGGCGAATGCGCAGCTCGCGGTACCGGCGCTCACAATGTTGGAATGATAATCATGCTAGACACATATGTCAAACATATGTATCAAACACGTATGTCTTGGCTGCCAGAAGTGGGATGAGCGGCCCCGTTCATCGTAAGTAGAACTTTGCACCACGACGGCCTCTTGCCTTCTGTCTTATGCCATCGAGCGCACTTCCCATGTCGTAGACCCGCATCGATCTGAGGAACATGCGCGCTGCAACAGCATTTCCCTTGGCCTGCCGCCTTCCCTCCACCACTTCCGCCGCCGCAGGGATTTCACCCGCAGCCTTGTTCGGCAGCTTCCTTGGTACTACGCAGCAGTCCGACTTCCGGCCTCTATTGCTTATTGCTGTACGCCCATAGGCTTTTCGATGCGCTCTGTCCACGACGCTTCCCAGCGCGCGACAGAAGACGACGAGACCTCCCGGTTCCCGAGCAAAGTGTTTCCGTGCCTGCACGGGGTCTGTGACCGCGTGGGGTCCATGATCGTCTCGCCATTGCGACGCCCATGGCTTTGGGGCATCGGAAAATTCCGATTTGTACCCCCAAAATATGCCCCCGATTTGTGAGGAATGTCAACGCACAATGCGAGACGCCTTGAAACTGGGGTGGGATTTGCCAATTTCCCCAATGAAATAGGGGTGGTTTGGCGGAAACGGAGTCCGTAATTCCGATACTTTCAGTTAGTGTCAGGATAGGTCAAAAGCGGCTGCAACCCGCATGGATGCTAGCTTTTCAAGAACAGGGTTAGTGTCAATTCGTTTCAGGTAGTATCATTACGTTGCTCCAATTTGGTGGGGTACATAGTGGGGAATCCTGGAATGCCGAAAAAAGCGATCGAGCTAGGGCCGTTGCATGTCAAGCGCTTGATGGCGCCTGGTATGCACGCAGTTGGAACCGTTGCCGGGTTGCATTTGCAGGTAACTGGTACCGGCGCACGCAGTTGGGTGCTGAAAGTAAGAATTGGTGGTCGCCGCCGTGAGATGGGTTTGGGTGGCTTCCCCGACGTAACGCTAGCCACGGCGCACCAGAAGGCCAGAGACGCGCGCGAATCGATTGGTCGAGGTGTGGACCCCATCGCCACAAAGCGCGCTTTGTGCAGCGCGCTGCACGCTTCCAAGGCTACGGACGTGACTTTTAGGGACGCCGCCGCCAAATTCATTAAATCGCATAAGGCAGGCTGGAAAATCGCCAAGCATGCGATGCAGTGGGAAAACACGCTTGAGACGTATGCCGCGCCGGTGATCGGCTCGCTACTTGTGCGCGACATCGAACAGGCGCACGTGTTGAAGATTCTTGAGCCGATCTGGACCACGAAAACCGAGACGGCATCGCGCCTACGTGGCCGTATCGAAGCTGTGCTTGACTGGTCAAAGGGTCGTGGGTACCGCACCGGTGACAACCCGGCGCAGTGGAACGGCAATCTTGATGCTCAGTTGGCGGCGCCACGGAAAATTGCCACGGTCACGCATTACGCGGCATTGCCGGTAAGCGAGATACACGCCTTCGTGGTGGCTTTGCGCGAGCGTGAAGGCATGGCCGCGCGCGCGCTTGAGTTCGCCATTTTGACCGCTGCAAGGTCTGGTGAAGTGCGCGGCGCCCTATGGTCAGAAATCGACCTTGACGGCGAAACATGGGTTATCCCGGCTGCGCGCATGAAGATGGCGCGCGAGCATCGCATCCCGCTTTGCGCATCGGCGATTGGGCTCCTACGCAGTCTTTCACGTTCTGAGGGCGACCTGGTATTCCCTGCGCCCATGGGCGGAAAGCCACTGTCGGATATGACGCTTACGGCCGTCATGCGGCGCATGCAGGTTGACGCAGTACCGCATGGCTTCAGGTCCACATTTCGCGACTGGGCTGGGGAGACCACGGCGTATCCGCGCGAAGTGATCGAGCACGCGCTGGCGCATCAACTCAAGGACAAGGCCGAAGCCGCATACGCGCGCGGCACGCTGTTCGACAAGCGCCGTAATCTGATGGCCGACTGGGCCAAGTTCCTCGACAAGGCATAAGGTGCGCAAGCGCAAAGATGTATTCGAGCGCGACGCGTCGGCCTGGCGCGAGGAGTTCGCCGCTCTCGAATCAGCCGCTGACATTGCCAACTTCATTGCAGCGCAGCGCGCGAATCCAGAGCACCAGGCGCATGCGCGTTTGTGGGAAATTTTGAACGCGGCGCAGGTAGATGCGGTTGTCTTACAGTCCCCTGAACTAACCCGGTTCGTGTGGCTGATGATGGAAGTTCTGCACCGTGTTGGAAACCGGCCTGGTGCATCGCTGGAAGACATGACGCGGCCACTTGAGACCCTCATAGCCAGCGCGCGCGGTAGTGCCGGTGGTCGGCCACCCGCCGCCGTTAAATGGGAAGGCTGGCGCCGGTGCTTCGAAGCCAAACTAAAGTTCTCACGACTTACGACGAAGCGCGAGATTTACGAAGACATCGCCGAAGAATCGAGCCGCCACGGCCATAAACCGATCAAATGGACGACCGTTCGTGACGGCATCAGCAAGCTGAAAAAAGCCGAAAAGATAACAGGGTAAACACGACAAGCGATTCCTAGAATTCCGAGCGAATGACACAAATACTTGTGTCGTGAACCAACCTTGAAAGGGTTGCTCCATGCCGGAAATCACTCGCAGTCGTCAAGCGCTACGTCCGGCGCAAGCGGCGAAAAAACTTGGCATTTCGGTGCCGACACTGTGGCGGTATTGCCGCGAGAAACCCAATTTCCCCAAGCCACGAAAACTTAGCGCTCGCGTGACGGTTTTTGATGACGCGGAGCTAGACGAAATTCTCAGCGGCGCGCGATCGATGGTGCTAGAGGCTGCCTGATGAGCGCACAAGAAAAAGCCGCCGGGGTGCTGGTCACACCCGAGGCGTCCGAGGAAAGGACGCACCACGATTCTACCGCCGCCGCGCTGCGAAAGCGCGAGAGCAACCTCATTGCAAATGCGGCACTGCGCGGCATCGCGATCGTTCGCATCGAAGACGATTACGGCAAAACGGTTTACATCGCCAGCAGGTACGCATTAACGCGCCAGTTGGACAACTTGGACGACGCCGAACGCTTCCTGGAGCAGATTGGGGCGGGCCATGGGTGAATTCATCCGCGACCAACTGCCTGATCCCGCTACCTACTACTCAGACCAAGGCCTTGCTCTGCAAGGTGTTGGCAAGTGGCGCACCACCGAATGTAGGTTTCATGGCGGGAGCGACAGCATGCGCGTCCATATCCAGACCGGCGGGTTTGTTTGCATGAACTGCAATGCCAAAGGCGGCGATATTTTGTCGTATCAGCGGGCCGCGCACGGGCAGGATTTTGTGACTGCTGCCAAGGCGCTGAATGCCTTTCGCGAGGATGGCCGGCCGGTCAAAGTACAACGACCAAAGCCGCTACCTGCAACTGCTGCAATTCAGGTTTTGGCCTTCGAGTCAACGCTGGCCGCAATCGCCGCCGGGAATATTGCCAATGGCGTCGTGCTCACTGAAATAGATCGTGCCCGGCTGCTGGTGGCGGCGCGGCGCATCAACCATGTCGCGGAGATATTCGCATGACCAATGACTATCAGGAATATGAGGCCATGGCGGCGAAACTTGATGTCGATGCCGATCAACAGGAAGGTGAACGCGACGCCGCTGAATTGGTTGTTCGTGCCGCTGAAGCCGGCGACGTTGGCGCACCGTTCGAGCCTGCGGCGGTAGAAATCCTGCGTGCCCAAAAAGTGCAGCATATTGCGAACTGGCAGCGGCAGCGTGAGCGACTGAAGAAGGCCGGTGTGGGCATCACGGAGTTGGAAAAAATCATGCACCACGGCGATGGAGCGCCTGCTCGGGAGGACGACGAAACTGTTGCCGACAAGTTGATTGCCCTGGCGCGCAGTCAGTGCCAGTTCGTACACGACGCGCAGCGCGAGTCTTACGCGGTTTTCGGGTCGGCCGGAGCAAGACAAGTGTATGGGGTAAACAGCAGCGGGTTCAGCGATTACCTGTCGCACCTGTACTACTCCGAGCACGACCGCGCGCCGACCGAGACATCGCTCAAGGTGGCTCTGGCCACGTTACGCGGGCAAGCCCAGTTCGACGGTGAATCGTGCGCGGTGCATACCCGCGTTGCGAAGACTGACGCCGGCTATTGGCTCGACCTTTGCAATGAAGCATGGGAGTGCGTACACATCACCTCAACCGGCTGGGCCGTGGTTAAAGGTGACGGAGCGCCGCTGTTCACCCGTAGTGCGTCCATGCGTCCGCTGCCCATGCCGCAACGCGGTGGCACGCTGGATACGCTGTGGCCGCTTGTCAATATCCCCACCGCCGACCGGATGATGATCTTGACCTGGCTGCTGGAATGCCTGCGCACCGACACGCCGTATGTGGTTCTGGAATTGGTGGGTGAGCAAGGCAGTGTAAAGAGTACGACACAGAAGTTCCTGCGCCGGCTGTTCGATCCTAATCAGGCCGATTTGCGGGCGGCGCCAAAGTCCGTCGAGGACGTGTGGATCGCAGCGCGAAACGCTCATCTGGTGAGTTTGGAAAACCTGAGCCACTTGCAACCGCAGTATCAAGACGCGCTCTGCGTACTGGCGACCGGCGGCGGGTATTCGGCGCGCACGCTGTACACCAATGTCGAAGAAACCATTCTTGAGTTGCGCAAGCCAATTGTGCTCAATGGCATCAGCGTAATCGTGACGGCTCAGGACTTGCTCGACAGGTGTCTGCATATCGAACTTGCCAACGTCCAGAACCGGGAACTTGCCAGTGAGATGGAGAACAGGTTTGAGATTGCGCAGCCTAAGCTGCTGGGCGCCCTGCTTGACCTGTTCTCCCAGGTTCTGGTGAAGCTGCCCAGCGTGAATATCGCGCCGGAAAAGCGCCCACGCACGGCGGATTTTGCCTACTTGGGCGAAGCAGTGTTCCGAGTCCACGGCAAGAAGGACGGGGAATTCCTGAGCCAGTACAACGCGATGCGCAAGGCCGGCGTTCACCGCACTATTGATTCGTCGCCCGTGGGCGCGGCACTGCTGGCGTACCTGGTCGAAGTGCCCGCCGGCTGGAACGGCAGCTTGTCCGACCTGCTCGGCCGCTTGGAACGCTTTCGACCCCATGGCGACGCCTCATGGCCGCGCTCTGGAAAAGGTCTTGGCGATGCGCTGCGCCGCCTGGCACCCGCACTGCGAATGATTGGGTATGACGCCAAGAGCGAAGGAAAAACAGGCGGCGCAATCAGGTGGCATATATACCTTGCGACTGAAAAACTATCCAAACAAAGTCCTGCAAGTCCTGCAAGTCCTAGTCCGGGTACTGCCGGTGACGAAGCAAAAGCAGGACATGCAAGACATGCAGGACATGGTTTAGATAGTTCTGGTCGCGGAAAGGGTGTATCACCTGAGACGGATATTGTCGAGGCCGATGTATGAGCGCACTCGCGCTGATTCGGCAGGCGCAGGAATCAGGCGTCGAGCTTCGCCTCGTGGACGGTCGGATCAAGGCCATCGGGCGGCGGGACGCAGTGGCCAAAATGATTGAGCCACTGCGGCAACATCGGGCAGAACTGCTTGATGCTCTCGCACAGCCGGCGCCGCCCGAGCCAGCGCCAGACCCGGCTACCTGGCGCGCGTTGCATGCCGAATACATGGCGCATCACTGGACCTGCCCTACCTGCATCGCTGGCGGGCAAGAACGGGGCTTGCGTTGTGGTTTCGGCGCCGCGTTGTGGACAACCTACACCGGGGCGGCATCGTGATCAGCACTCATTGCGAGGTTTGCGGCATGCCGGACCGAACCCGCGTCATGCGGCTGGCAGTTGACGTTTTCGAGACAGATCCCGGCGACATTTTTCGCACCGACGGCGAGTATCTTGGCCGGCGGCTGTTGCACGACGACCACGACGACCAGCAAGCACCTCGAATTGTTCTGGTGGTTGCGGACGGGCGTTGCCAACTCCATCGGCCTGTAACTCCTGGAACCGCACCATGATCAGCGTCCTACTCGAAGGCACCCTGGTCGCCACGCCGGTGTCGCGCACTACGACGGCGGGCAAGCTGTACGTCACGGCATCGATGCGAGCCAGTGGCGAAGATGGTGTGAGCACTCTTTGTAGCCTAATCGCCTTCGACACCACGGTGGTGGCGGCGCTGGCCGGCTTGGTCAAAGGCGATTCTGTGGCCGTAGCTGGTCATGCCGCGCTCAGTCAGTGGGACAAGGACGGCGCGCACCGGGTTGGTTTGAAAGTCACGGCAACCCAAGTGCTGACGGTCTATGACGCCGGCAAGCGCCGGGGCCGCAAGGAACACGGGGCCAGCACATGACTACCAACCCACGACCCGCAAAACCGTGCAGCTATCCGAGTTGCTCGACTTTGACGTTAGATCGCTCGGGCCGCTGCTTGCGCCATCGCGTTACGTTTGTCAGTCCACCAGATCGGAGGCCAAGTGGCAAAGCCTTGGACAAAACGCGCGGACGCGCCTGATCGGCTACGTGGCCGCAAGGCACAGGAACGCCGCCGGCGCTGGTTTGCCGCGCATCCGCTTTGTTGCATGTGCGATGCGGCTGGCCGTGTGACGGCTGGCCAAGAAATTGACCATGTGATTCCGCTATCTCGCGGCGGTGTTGACCGCGAAGCGAATTTCAAAACACTTTGCTCCGCGTGCCATCAAAAGAAATCTGCGCTGGATAAGGGCCACACGCCACGTGTGCGCATCGGTATTGATGGGTACCCGTGTGATGACTGATCGACCGGGCTTCGTGGGGGGTGGTCCAACGTTTTGGACCCTTCAACCCGGACACCGAGTGCCTACCAACTTTTCTACGCAGTCACTTGAAAGGCCAAAAAATGACAAATCGAGCACCCCGAGCCTCAAAGCAATTACGCGGCACCCTGCGCCCCGACCGAGACACCGCGCCCGCACTGTCCGAGTGCCTGCTTGAAATACCGGCGGCACCGGCTGGACTATCCGAACCTGCAACGCTCGAATGGCAAAGCCTGGCCAAGGTTTTGATCGAACTCGGGGTTTTGCGCGGCGCTGATTTGCGGGCACTTCAAATGCTGGCCGAAACATTGGCGAGCGTCTCAAATTTCGAGCAGATCGTTTTAGTTGAAGGCGCGACAATTTCCAGCTCTGGCGGCACAAGAGG
>JANNGR010000200.1:0-6458 GCA_031403955.1 Betaproteobacteria bacterium | reverse complement strand
CCAGGGTCTCCGGGTTTGTTCTCGGGAACAGCATCGAGGTCGGGGAAGAGGGCGTGCGAAAGGAGTTGGACGATCAGGTTCATATCCGCCCAATGCTCTACACGACCCTGTTGGCAAGGGCTGAGAAGCGAATGCTCAACTTGTACCGCCGAGTCAAGGAAGCGCCGTTCATGCTGGAGCACAAGGACGAGATTGATAACTATCTGGATCGGCAGGCAGATCCTCAAGCCGAACTCCTCAGCGATCTCCCTCAGGGATCTGCGGCCGTTGCGTAGTGGCAATTCGCCGCAAAAAATGCACTGCAACGATCGCTATGTCGTTGCCGCCGCCGACCACTGTTAACCACAGTGCTTAGAAACTGGTTCGCGACCGCGCTCTTTTGGAAACCGCAGCTTGCGCTGCTCTTGAACATGCGGACCTTGTTGCCGGTCTTGATGCCCTTGGCGCCGGCCGCGAGGTTCTCCGATGAACTGGCCGCGGCGTTGAGGAGACATGGAGCCAGTCAATACCTGGAGACCTCGGACCTGGTGACCCTGTCGCATCCTCAATACGACATCATCCTGCTGTGAGGCCTTTTGGCATGTCGCTGTTTGCAACTTCCGCGCCACCCAGCCCAAGCGCATATAACCGCGCATAAGGGCCGTCGGCTGCCAGCAAATTAGCGTGGGTGCCAATCTCCACGATCCGCCCGTTATCCATCACCACGATGCGGTCGGCATGTTGTACGGTGGACAGGCGGTGGGCGATGACCAGCGTGGTGCGCTTTAACATCAATCTTTGCAACGCTTCCTGCACCGCGCGTTCCGATTCCGAGTCCAGCGCCGAGGTGGCTTCGTCCAGGATCAGCACCGGCGCGTCCTTGTACAGCGCCCGCGCAATTGCCAGACGCTGGCGTTGCCCGCCGGACAACTGCATCGCATTGTGGCCAACTACCGTATCCTGGCCCTGCGGCATTTCATCCACCAGGGTCTGCAGGTTTGCGGCGGCCAGGCAATGCGCCACTTTGGCCCGATCCACTTCCTGCCCGAGCGCGACGTTGACCGCCAGCGTGTCGTTCAGCATCAACACATGCTGGCTTACCAGCGCCAATTGCGCGCGCAGTGAATCGAGGTTCCAGTCGCGCAGTTCGTGGTTGTCCAGGTACACACTACCGGAACTGATGTCTGTAAAACGCGGCAACAAGTTGACCAGCGTGGTCTTGCCCGACCCTGAAGTGCCGACCAAGGCAATCGTTTCATCGGCAGCCACGTCGAGGCTGAACCGGTCCAGTGCCGGCACGCTGTTGCCAGCGTAATGCACCGTGACGTTGTCGAATCGGATCGCGCCACTTGCGCGTTGTTTGGTGAAGCTGCCGCCCGCTTCGCTGGGTGTGTCGGACATCAGGTCCAGCCCGCGCTCCATGGCAGCCAAGCCGCGTGTGATCGGGTTGGCTACCTCGGTCAGGTGTTTGAGCGGCGCAATCAGCATCAGCATGGCCGTTACAAAGGCCACAAACCCGCCCACCGATGTGCCTTGGTCGGCACTCTGGATCAGCGCCACCGTGATTACCGCCGATAGCGCTATGGCGGCCAACATTTGCGTCAACGGCGTCATGGCGGCAGACGCCGCGGTGGACTTCATCGACAAGCGGCGTAGTCCCTCGCTGAGCCGTTGAAAGCGTTGCGCCTGCGAACTCTGCGCCGCGTGCAGCCGCACGTCCCGATGGGCGAGCACGTTTTCTTCCACCACGTAGGCCAATTCGTCGGTCGCCGCCTGGCTGTTGCGAGTCACCCGATACAGGCGCATGGACAACTTGCGCATCACCAGGGCGACCGCCGGGAAGAGGCATACAACAATCAACGTCAGCTTCCAGTTCAGGAACATCAGGTACGCCAACAGCGCAAGCAAGGTCAGGCTGTTGCGCGTCAAGGTCATCAATGCACCGACCAGCAAGCTTGAGCCGGTCTGAACTTCATACACGATGGTGTTGGCCAGCGCGCTTGAAGACTGCGCGGAAAACAACGACAGCCGCGCATCCAGCAGTTTTTCGAACATCGCCTTGCGTAGCACCAGCAAGCCTTGGCTGGTGATTTTGGTCATTGCCACTTGGGCTACAAAGCTGCACAGCCCGCGCACGCCGAACAGCAAAACCAGCGACACCGGTACTACCCACAGCGGCAGCGATCCTTTCTGGAAACCGCGATCCAGCAGCGGCTGTAGCAGGGCGGGGATCAGGGGCTCGGACAGAGCCAGCAGCAAGGTCGCGCCGGCCGCCATGGCCCACACTGCGATCGGGCGGCCAAAAAACGGCCGCAGCCGCGCCATTCGCTTGAACAGGTTGGCTGCCAGCGCGGCTTGATCTGGCATGGCCTTGTTCTAAACGCCTGCGCGCGCCAGGTTATCTGAGCGGTCGGGCGTGCGCATTTGCGGCGCGGCCAAGGCCGGATTCGGGGCGCGGGAAACGATCTGCTGGAGGCAACTGCCAGGCAAGGAAAAGGTCATGGTGGTGGGCGCTGGGCGGCTTATTATCAGGGCATTGCCTGCGTATGCCAGCGCCAGGCCACGTGGTACGCTTGAGCGCTCCTCACCTTGCCAAAATCTTGAATCCGCAGCCTCTAACGCTTTCGATGACAACACGTCTGAGTCTCCGCCTGGCGAGTGTTTTGCGTCTACTGGTTGTCACTTGCTTGTTGGTGTTTGGGTCGCCTGCCCAAGCCCAGTTCCGGGTCGAAGTGTCTGGTGTTGGCCTGACCCAGTTGCCGATAGCCGTGGCGGCTTTTCGCGGCGAGGAACTTGCGCCGCAGAAAATTGGGGCGGTCGTGCAGGCTGATCTGGAGCGCAGCGGGCAGTTTCGCCCGCTGGACGCGAGTGGCGCTACCCTGGACGAATCGTCGCGCCCGGACCATGTCTCGTGGCGCCAGAAGGGAGCGGACTGGCTCGTTACCGGAAGCGTGGCGCGCCTGGCCGACGGCCGCTTTGACGTACGGTTTCGGCTTTGGGACGTGGCGCGTGGGCAGGACCTGGGTGGCCAGAGTTACGCGGTTTCTCCGGGCGACCTGCGCCAGTCGGCGCATCGTATTGCCGATTTTGTGTACGAGAAGTTGACCGGCGAAAAAGGCGTTTTCTCGACCCGCATCGCGTACGTCACCAAGACCGCCCAACGCTTCAGCTTGTGGGTTGCCGACTCCGACGGCGACAATGCACAGTCCGCGTTGGCCAGCCCCGAGCCCATCATCTCGCCAGCCTGGTCTCCCAATGGGTCGCAACTCGCTTATGTGTCGTTCGAGTCGCGCAAGCCGGTTGTCTATGCACACGACGTTGCCAGCGGCAGGAGGCGCCTGCTGGCCAATTTCCGGGGTTCCAACAGTGCGCCGGCCTGGTCACCGGACGGCCGCACCCTAGCCGTGACGCTGAGCCGCGACGGAGGCTCGCAGTTGTACGTTATGGATGCCGCCGGGGGTGAACCACGGCGGCTGACCCAGTCCGCCAGCATCGATACCGAGCCCGCCTATTCACCGGATGGGCGCAACATTTATTTTGTCAGTGACCGGGGCGGGTCGCCACAGATCTACCGCATGGATGCAACCGGTGGCAATGCAGAGCGTGTGACCTTTACCGGTAGTTACAACATTTCGCCCGCCATCAGTCCCGATGGCCGATGGCTGGCCTATATTTCGCGGGTAAATGGCGCCTTCAAGCTCCACGTCATGGAACTATCGAGTGGCAATAGCGCCGCCATCACCGACACGTCGGCTGACGAGAGTCCGAGTTTCGCACCCAACAGCCGATTGATCGTTTATGCCACCCAGAGTCAGGGCCGCGAGTCCCTGATGACAACCACGCTGGATGGCAAACTCAAAACCCGGCTGGCCGGGCAAAGCGGCGATATACGCGAGCCGGATTGGGGCCCGTTCCAGAAATAATGAGATCAACCAGGAGTGATTGGATGAAACGAATTTTGCTGGCTTTGGCTTGCGTCGCATTGATAGCCGGCTGTGGCTCTTCGGTCAAGCTGGACGAGGTTGCGGTCGAGGATAAGTCCGGCACTCCGGTCGCGGCGCAGACCGCCGCTGGCCAGGGGGCTGTCGCCGCCGCCGCGGGCAGCCCAGGCACGGTGACCAACACCGCCATAACGCCGGTCGCCGTGGCACGACCCGGTGCCAGCATGGCTGCGCCGACTGGGCCCCGCATTGTTTATTTTGATTACGACAGTTTTGTCATCAAGCCCGAGTTTCGCGACATCATAGAGGCCAATGCGCGTTACATTCTGGCCGATAAAAATCGCAAGGTCGCGATTGAAGGGCATACCGACGAACGAGGTGGTCGCGAATACAACCTGGCCCTGGGCCAGAAACGCTCGGAAGCGGTTCGCCGTGCGCTGGGCTTGTTGGGCGTAAGTGACAGTCAGGTCGAGGCGGTCAGTTTTGGCAAGGAAAAACCAGCCGTGCAAGGTGGCGACGAGGCGGCGTTTGCCAGGAACCGTCGCGCGGAAATAGCCTACCGATGAGCTGGATCCTGAGCCACCCCGTGAAGCTGCGCGTGATGCGGATCACCGTGCTTGTTGTTGGCTTGTTGCAAGCCGCGGCACACGCGGGTTTGTTCGACGACGAAGAAGCCCGCAAGGCGATACTCGAATTGCGCCAGCGTGTCGAGGCTGGGCGGCAGGCGTCCGATGCCGGCCTGCAGCGCTTGCTCGACAGCCAGACCGAGCTCGCGCGTCGCAGCGCCGAAGAAAGCGCGCAGTTGCGGCGCGGCTTGCTTGATCTGCAAAACCAGATCGAGATGCTGCGTTCCGAGTTTGCGCGACTCATCGGTCAAGGCGAGCAGGCGGTTCGCGAACTGGCCGAGTTGCAACGGCGCCAAAAGGACCTGACCCAGGGCCAGCAGGATCTGACCCGTGGCCAGCAGGATCTGACCCAGGGCCAGCAGGAGTTGGCGCGCGGCGTGGACGAGCGCGTGCGCCAGCTCGAGCCGGTAAAGCTCACCGTGGATGGGCGCGAAATCGCGGTGGAGCCAGCCGAGCGGCGCGCCTATGAGGCGGCGCTGGCAAGTTTTCGTGGCGGGGACTTTGCTGCTTCGCAGTCGGGCTTTCTGGCGCTGATGGCGCGTTACCCGAAAAGCGGGTATTTGCCCTCGGCGCTGTTCTGGCTTGGCAATGCCCAATACGCCACGCGCGATTACAAGGAAGCCATCACCAATTTCCGCATCATGCTGGCCGCTGCTCCCGACCATATGCGGGCGCCGGAAGCTCTGCTTTCGATTGCCAATTGCCAGGTCGAGCTGAAGGATGTGCGTGGTGCGCGCAAGACACTTGAAGACCTGGGCAAGGCCTATCCGCAGTCGGAAGCGGCGCTAGCCGCCAAAGAGCGCCTGGCGCGCCTGCGCTAGCGCCGTCAGGCATGCATGCCGGTTGAGGCCGATCTTGAGCGCCGCTTCAGCGCGCTGGAGCGCCTGTACGGCGTAGTGGGCGCGCGGCGAATCCGCCTTGCGCATGTGGCGGTCGCGGGCATTGGCGGCGTTGGGTCTTGGTCGGCGGAGGCGCTGGCGCGCAGTGGCATCGGGCGGCTGACATTGATCGACCTGGACCATGTGGCCGAGTCCAATATCAACCGCCAGGTACACGCCTTGGAAACCACCCTTGGTCAGGCCAAAGTGCAGGCCATGCGTGAGCGTATTGCGCTTATCAACCCGGTCTGCGAGGTGACGTGTATAGAGGAGTTTGTCGACCCGAACAACTGGCCGGGCTTGCTGGCGGCGCCGGTGGATGCGGTGATCGATGCCTGCGACCAGGTGAAGGCCAAGACCGTCATGGCAGCCTGGGCGCGCCGCGAGGGGGTGACGTTCATTTCAGTCGGCGCGGCGGGTGGTAAACGGCAGGCCCATAAAGTGGACATCGACGACCTGTCGCTGTGCACCCATGACCCGCTTCTGGCCCAGGTTCGCAATCGGCTGCGCAAGGAACACGCCGCGCCGCGCGAGGGCAGGAAGATCGGCGTGGCCTGCGTTTTCAGCCGCGAGCCGGTGTCGCCGGTGGACCCATCCTGTGGCGTGGACTCCGACGGTTCACTTAATTGCCATGGTTATGGATCGCTTGTGAGCGTAACCGCCACGTTCGGACAATGCGCGGCAGGTTGGGTACTGAATGAGATTGCGAAACACACCTGATCGAGCGCCAGAAGCAAGCGTCAACCCAGTTATACTTTTACGCTTTGCGGCAAGGTGAAAGCGGTGCTGCAAAGAAGGTGATGGGACGTTAGCTCAGTTGGTAGAGCAGCGGACTTTTAATCCGTTGGTCGGCAGTTCGAGCCTGCCACGTCCTACCAGGAACCAAAGGCCTGATCGAAAGATCGGGCCTTTCAATCTCACCACCGCTATCTTGCCGGTCGCGACACAATTTCGAAGTGGGTTCTTAGCTCAGTTGGTAGAGCAGCGGACTCTTAATCCGTAGGTCGACAGTTCGAATCTGTCAGGACCCACCA
>JANNGR010000199.1:0-1930 GCA_031403955.1 Betaproteobacteria bacterium | reverse complement strand
GCGATCCAGCGAGAACTCACTGGAAATCGCCTCGCTCTGCAGCTGCAGCGCCTGCGAAACCTGGGCCCGCAAGGCTGCGATAAAGGCGTTGCCCTCCTCGGGACTCAGCATCCGGCGCAGCGGGCTGTCGTCGCCCAGGTGCTGGGCCAAGAGCTGGTCCAGGCTGCGCCGCGCCACTTCGACCTGGCCGCCGATCACGGTGGCGAGTTCGCCGTCCTGTCGCAACAGGCGCTGCACCCGGTCGGTAAATACCCCACTGGTCGGGTCAAAATAGCTGCGCAGCGTGCCGCCCAGCGCCTCGTCCAGCACCTCGCGGTGTTTGTTCAGCCGTTCCTCAAGTGTGCCCAGCAGTCGGTCGCCTTCATGTCGAATTGCCACACCGTCCACCGTGCCACGTGCTGCCTTGAGCGACAGAATGCCAATCTTGAGCGCGGTCAGCGCGAACTCCTGGCGCTCCCGGCCATCAATCACCTCCACCAACGCCGCCACCGATTCAGGGTCCGTCACTGGAAGATGCAAGTAGACCGGCTCGATTCCGGAGTGCGGTGAGGTGCCAACAAGCCCAGAAATCACAGATTGATCAATCACAAAATTGCCTTTCAATTGTGTTGGTAGCGAATAGAAAGCTGACCCGCAGGTGTCATCATTCAGGCGGTTCGCTTCGGCAGTATGCGGGCTACAACGCTCATGGCGTGAGCTTGACCGACTGGGTCTTTAGACAGTGTTTGCGTCATAGCGAAACATCTGACTGGCTCACCGGGTGAGCTCCCCCGAAAAGGTATCGGGGGCGGACGCATCGCTGTCCATGGCCGCGCTAAAAGGACCGGTCCTTCTTTCAAGACCCTGAATTCCCGACTCACGTCAAAGTGCCAACGCCTTCAAGAGTGCGTCGCGCGCATCCAGGTAGTAGTGGATCGTGACCTTGGCCGCCAGATCGTCCGGCAGGTCGTTCAACTGCCGCCGGCTGCTGATCGGCATCAATATGCTGGCGGCACCTTTTTCAATGGCGGTCTCGACCACGGCGACCGGGTTGAAGATGGTCTCAAGGGACCCGCCCAGGTTCAAGCCGCCGGTAACAGCCAGGCCGCCCTTGATGCTCTTCTGCAGCAGGGACGAGCAAAGCGCGAGCAACACGCCGACACCGACAGCCGCACCGCTCTTGGCGCTGTCGAACGCGCGCAACTGAACCGAGAACTCATGTTGTCGGGGCTCCCGGTCACCGACCAACTCCTTGGCACGCGCATAGAGGTTCTGCTCCGCACAGCGCACGCTTTCCCGGAACGGTGGTGGTGCCGGCTGGTTCAAGATTTTCACGCCGCTGCCCGGGCCTTCAGTGATGTCCACCTGGTACAGCCCCGGGTTCTCATCGCCACCGCCCGCGGAAATGACCCAAACCTGTCCCGGAGGCAAGGGGTCGCTGCCAATGCTGTTCTCGCTGTAGAGCTCGGGGGTAGCGACAAACTTCTCAACCCCGTCGTCGCCCATTGAATAACTGAACTGGGTGTTCCGGAACTCGGCGGATCCGATGCGCTTCTGTTGTTCCTTCACCCGCCGCCGGCATTCCAGCGCCAAGCGCATCGCCCATTCCAGCACATCATCCGAAACAGGTGTCTCCAGGTTTGGCGAAACCAGCTTGATCAGGCCGCTGACGGTTTTCTGCACGCCCGTCGTGTCCCGCCCGCTCAGTGCGCCCCCCAAGTGAATACGCCCCTGTATGACGCTTTGCCGGCTCTGGCGCCGCTGCTGGTTCCAGCACTCCGACAAGAAGTCGCTGACCAGGCCGAAGTGGTTCGTCAACAGATCGCGGCTCACCTTGGGCAAATCCCAGCCCGGCAGGTAAGCGTGGATGCGGTCCATGAAAGCGGTGTCGTCACGCATCTCGGGCGGCAAGGGGCCGAACAGATGGCCCACCCTCTGCTGATGCTGCACA
>JANNGR010000198.1:0-2664 GCA_031403955.1 Betaproteobacteria bacterium | reverse complement strand
CGGGGTCCAGCACGCGAATCGCCGCCAGCTTTTCCACGAAGCCAAGGGTTCGTTCCAATTGGGCAAGATGCTTGCTAACCATGGAAGCAGACATGGAAAGACGGTCAGCGGCGGCGCTGAAACCGCCTGCCTCGACGATTTCGCAGAACACCTGCAGGCCAATCAAGCGATCGAGCATACTTTCTTGTAGAGAATCAATTGGTTGAATACTAGCCTATTGTATGAACACAGAGAAACTAATATGCTGTCTCTTGTTCGAACGAGCGATCCTTTTCCAAGGCTCCATCGGCGCCGGGACGGCCACCGCCAAAGCGCGCGGCCGTCTCATTTGCAAATACACCAACTTCTGGACATGCCATGGCCTTGAACCAAAGCTTCTTCGACACCTGGACTCCACGCGGACTGGCACTGCTACGCATCGTCACCGCGTTTCTTTTTTTGCAACACGGCAGTGCCAAGCTGCTGCATATCCCGCAGGTTGCGATGTTCGACGCCTTACAGCCCTTGTCCTTCATGGGTTTCGCCGGTGCGCTGGAACTGGTAGGCGGCATACTGGTGTTGATCGGCCTGTTCACGCGACCAGTGGCGTTTGTCCTGAGTGGCATGATGGCCGTCGCTTACTTTATGGCCCACGCGCCGCAAGGAAACGTGTTGTCACCGATGATGAACCAGGGCGAATCGGCAGTGTTGTTCTGCTTTATTTTCCTGTTCCTTTCGCTTGCCGGAGCCGGCGCTTGGAGCATCGACGCCGCGCGTCGTGGAACCGCGAGTTAAAACCGGAGGTACTGCCATGAATGACGCCAGATTGCCCACCTATTTCATCTCGCACGGCGGCGGCCCGTGGCCGTACGTGCCGGAAATGCGCGCGCGCATGCAGGTGCTGGAAGCCTCGCTGGCCGACATTCCGCGCCAGATCGGCAGCGTGCCGCGGGCCGTTCTGGTCATCTCGGGCCATTGGGAGGCGCCCGAGTTTCGCGTGATGGGTCATCCGCACCCGCCGATGGTGTACGACTACTCCGGATTCCCGGCGCATACCTACAGCGTCCGCTACCAGGCGCCGGGTGCACCCGACGTGGCGCGCAGCGTTCAGCAACTGGCGCAGGCCGCGGGTGTACCCATGCGCATAGATGACGCCCAAGGTTTCGACCACGGCACCTTCGCCCCCATGGTAGTGGTGTACCCGCAAGCTGACGTTCCGGTATTGCAACTGTCGTTGAAGAGCGGTTACGACCCCTCTGAACACCTGGCCATCGGGCGCGCGCTGGCGCCGTTGCGCGATGAGGGCGTGTTGATTGTTGGAAGCGGCCTGAGTTACCACAACCTGCGCGCTCTGGGCCCGCAAGCGCAGCGGCCGTCCAAGCAGTTCGACGACTGGCTGCAGCAGACCCTGATCGCGTCCACGCCAGCGCAACGCAGCGCGCTGCTGTTGCAGTGGCAACACGCCCCGGCGGCGCGGCAGGCCCACCCGCAAGAGGACCACTTGATACCCCTGATGGTCGCGCTGGGTGCAGCCGAAAATGAAGCGGCGACCCTGGTCTACCACGAGCAGGCAGCGTTCGGCGGTGTTACCGCGTCGAGTTTTCGTTTCGGCAGCGGCGAGACGCCGGCAGCTTTCGGCATTCAGCAAAGGCTTGCCGCAATCGTCTGAGCAGCGGCCCGGGAGGGGATAGGAAATTCAACCCCATGAGCCCAGACATCGCCCCCGTAACCATCCTCAAAATCTTTACCTTTCCAGCAGCGACACGAACACTGGGCATTGCGGGGTCCTGATGCATCGGTTGCCCGACCTTTCGCCGCACTTGGCAACACGACCGGCACAGCCCGACCCACGGCGCGTGTGCATCGGCATCGCTGCTCTACCCGTTCACCAGTCGGTGCGCTGACCGACCTCGTCGTCGGGTGCTGTTTGGGCTGATTCGCCCCAGTCCGGTTCGATCCGGGCCCCCTCCCCGGCACCGTTTGCGCCCTGCGCATCACAGTCGTCCCACAGCGGTGGGCCGCGTGCCAGGGCGATACGCGGGGCCTGGGCATGCACGCCGATGTGATCCAGAATCTGCCTGATCTGCACACACTCGGTGATGAAAGCAATGAGGCAATGAGGCGCATGTTGGCGCCACACATGGGGCACACCAGCGCGAACACCTCGTAGATGCGGCCGCGCCGACGCCATGATGCGCAACTGAAGGCCAAGGTCCTGGCCGCGTGCGAGGAGCCGGGTGCCTCGGTGGCGGCGGTGGCGCGCGCGCATGATTTGAACGCCAATCTCGTACACAGGTGGCGCCGAAGGCCGGGCGTGGTGCGCACGACGTTGCCCCTGCCGGCGGGTCGCGCTCCAACGACGACGGGGGAAATCGTCGCGCTGTCGCTGGAGGACTCTGCGGCGCCGGCGGCCGACAACCGCATCGAGCTCCGGCGCGGCGCCACCGCTGTTGTCGTGAGCTGGCCGAGCTCGGTCGGCGCACACTGCGCGGCCTGGCTGCGCGAGGCGCGAGTTGCTGCGGTGATTCGCATCGACGGTCTGTGGCTGTGCGTGCAGCCGCTGGACATGCGCGCCGACGCCGAGCGGCTGCTCCCGCGCGTGGTGCAGGTATTCGGCAGTGCCCAGGCGCACCACGCCTACCTGCTTGCTAACGCACGGGCCACGCGTATCAAGCTGCTCGTGCA
>JANNGR010000197.1:0-1936 GCA_031403955.1 Betaproteobacteria bacterium | reverse complement strand
CTGCTGGTGGCCGCTTCCAGCAGCTTTGTCTATGTGGCGGTGGCCGATCTGCTGCCGCAATTGCAGCGCCGCCTGCCGCTGCGGTCAACGCTGGCCCAGCTTGGCTGGATCGGCGCAGGGCTGGGTCTGATACTGGTGGTCAAGGGCTTTCACCACTGAAGCGGCGCCGACCCCCGGGTGACCCGTGTCGGCGCACCGGCTTACTTGACCACCAGCACCGGCAACGGGCTGTGCGTCAGCACGCGGCTGGTCTCGCTGCCGATCAGCAGCGCGGCCATACCGCGCCGCCCATGCGAGGCCATCACCACCAGATCGCAGCCTTTTTGCTTGGCGGCCTCGAGAATCGCCTCCCAGGGATGCAAGGCTTCGACCGTTGCGCCGTCGCAGACCACACCGGCCGCCGCAGCGGCGTCCAGCACGGCCTGCACCCGGCTTGCCGCGATGCGCTCCTGGGCGTCGTAAAACTCCTGCGGCGGCACCGGCTGCATCTCAGAAATCGCGCTGTACGGAAACGGCTCTTTGACGCACAAAGTGGTCAGGCTTGCCCCGCACAACCTGGCCATGGCGATGGCGCTGGTGACGGCCTTGGCGGTGATGTCCGAGCCATCGGTTGGAACAAGAATGCGTTGGTACATGAAGGGCTCCGGTGCGTTGTGTTGTGACTGTTGAGTCTGGCGCTTGGGTCGGCCATGCAGGCGCGGCCTGACCACAGTGTGCGCCGCCGTGCCGGCACTGTCTTGCGCTGTGTCGAACCATCAACGCCGCGTACCCGAACTCAACGGTCAACTGCTGCGGTTGCGCACGCTGGGCCATGGGTGCGCGTGCTACACTACTTGGTGCTGCGGAGTGGTAGTTCAGTTGGTTAGAATACCGGCCTGTCACGCCGGGGGTCGCCAAGCAACAGGCCGTGGCACAATATCAGGCGGTCATGGCCGACACCCTGTTATCGGTGCGGCTGGCGTATTATGAAATCCTCCTCACCGCCGAGCTGATCACGGTGAACCAGGCGTCAGTTCGCCTGCTGCAAAAGGAATTGGACGACCAGCAGCTCCGCTACGATGCCGGGACCATCCCGCATTTTAATGTGCTGCGCGCCAAAGTTGCACTGGGCAATGCCCGCCCGCCGTTGATCAAGGCGCAGAATAATTACCGCATCGCCAAAAACGCCCTCGCGAACCTGCTGGGTTACGATCTGCCGCGCGAAATCTGGGACGACATCCCGTTGAACCTGACGGACACGCTCGACTCGGCGCCTTATCCCATCAACCTGCCTGACGCGCTCCAGCAGGCGTTGGATCGGCGTCCGGAACTGGTCGCCTTGCGCAAGACGGAGGAACTCCAGAATCTAAACATCACCGACGCTTCCTCCGGCTACAAACCGAACCTCCAGCTTTTTGCGGGCTACAACTGGCTCAACCAACAATTTAATTCCGCCGGAACGACCCCCGCGCTGGACGACTATCTGGACGGGTGGAATGCTGGCGCGCAGGTGACGTGGAATATTTTCGATGGCCTGCTCACGCGCGGCAAAGTTGTCCAAGCGAAGGCCCTCCACCAAAAATCCAAGACCGCCGTGGCTGAAAAGGCGCGGCAGATTGAACTGGAAGTCCGCACGGCCTATTCTGAATTCATCGGCGCGCAGGAAGTTTTGGAATCGCAAAAAACGGTGCAGGCCGAGGCGGAAGAATCGTTGCGCGAAGCCCATGCCCGCGCCAGCGCCGGCACCGGCACCCAGCTCGATGTGCTGGACGCCGAGACATCACTCACCACGGCGCGCAGCACGCAGGTGCAGGCGTTGTTTGATTACGATGCCGCGCGCGCGAAATTTGAACGCGCCATCGGCCAGGAGTTCACCCAGACGCCAAGCCTCAAACCTTGATGCGCGGAGCGGGGGCATGGTTTGGTGGGGCGCGCGGCCACGCGAGAACCCACGCCC
>JANNGR010000196.1:0-4342 GCA_031403955.1 Betaproteobacteria bacterium | reverse complement strand
GCCAGCCACGACCCCGAAGCCGCCCGGGCGGCGCTGCGCACGCATTTGTGGAACAGCCGCGAGCGGCTGCGGCATGCGCAGGCACGTTCCAGCGCGGCTTGAAGCGCGGGAATGGGGGTTTACCCGATATCGGGTTTACGCGAACTTGCTCACCGCACATTCAGGTTGTACGATAAGAGATAAGATAAGTTGATTGGTTGTCTGATTGCCGGTTTCGCGCTGCCGGGCATTTTCAACACCCCAAGATTAGGCACTCCACCATGAGCCATACCATGACGCCCCGCATAACCGATCTGCGTGTCATACCGGTCGCCGGTCGCGACAGCATGCTGTTGAACTTAAGCGGTGCGCACGGCCCGTTTTTCACGCGCAACATCGTCATCCTTAGCGACAGCGCCGGACACACCGGTGTCGGCGAGGTGCCTGGCGGCGAGAACATCAGGCAGGCCATCGACGATGCGCGTAGCCTGCTCGTCGGGCAGTCGATCGGAGAGCACTTGCGCTTGCTGCGCGAGGCCAACTCGCTGTTTGCCGGGCGCGACACCAGTGGCCGCGGGCTACAGACCTTCGACCTGCGGATCGCCGTGCACGCCGTCACCGCGCTTGAATCGGCGCTGCTCGACTTGCTCGGCCAGCATCTGGAGGTGCCGGTTGCCGCGCTGCTGGGCGAAGGCCAGCAACGCGAATCGGTTGAGATGCTTGGTTATCTGTTCTTCGTCGGCGACCGCACCAGAACCGACCTGCCTTACGTGACCGATCCGGCAGCCGACAATGCCTGGTCGCGTGTGCGCCACGAGGTGGCAATGACCCCCGAGGCCGTGGTGCGCCTGGCCGAAGCAGCGCGCGAGCGTTACGGCTTCAACGATTTCAAGCTAAAAGGCGGCGTACTGGCTGGCGCGGCCGAGGTCGAGGCCGTCACCGCGCTGCACGAACGCTTCCCGCAGGCGCGCGTGACGCTCGACCCCAACGGCGGCTGGTTGTTGAAAGACGCTATTTCGCTGATGCGTGACATGCGCGGCGTGGTCGCTTATGCCGAAGACCCGTGCGGTGCTGAAGAAGGCTTCTCCGGCCGCGAGGTGATGGCCGAGTTCCGGCGCGCCACGGGCCTGCCGACCGCAACCAACATGATCGCCACCGACTGGCGTCAGTTAACCCATGCGTTGTCGCTGCAATCGGTCGACATTCCGCTTGCCGACCCGCATTTCTGGACCATGGCGGGCTCGGTGCGGGTTGCGCAGACCTGCCGCGACTGGGGCCTGACCTGGGGCTCTCATTCAAACAACCACTTCGATGTATCCCTGGCGATGTTCACGCAGGTCGGTGCGGCGGCGCCGGGCAAGGTGACGGCGATCGACACCCACTGGATCTGGCAGGATGGCCAGCGCCTGACCAAGGAGCCGCTGCGCATCGAGGGTGGTCATGTGCGGGTGCCAGAAAAGCCGGGTCTGGGCGTCGAGCTCGACATGGTCGAAGTCGAGCAGGCCCACCAGCTCTACCTGAAGCACGGCCTGGGGGCGCGTGACGATGCGGCAGCCATGCAGTACCTGATTCCCAATTGGAAGTTCGACCCAAAACGCCCGTGCCTCGTACGCTGAGAGACGAGCCGCGCATGCATCCACAACAACCCTCCTGCCATGACCAAACCCTACACCGCATTTCCGAACCGATTTCGCCACCGCCTGCTGGGTGGCGAGCAGTTGATTGGCTGCTGGCTCTCGCTCGGCAGTCCGATCACTACCGAGGTAGTCGGTGTCGCCGCATTCGACTGGCTATTGCTGGACGCCGAACACGCGCCTAACGACGTGTTGTCGTTGATACCGCAGTTGATGGCGCTGAAGGACAGCTCGAGCGCGCCGGTGGTTCGTCCAGCGTCGAATGACACGGTGCAGATCAAGCGCCTGCTCGATGCCGGTTGCCACAATTTTTTGATCCCGATGGTCGAAACGGTCGAGCAGGCGCGTGCCGCCGTGGCCGCGACCCGTTACCCGCCGCAGGGCGTGCGTGGCGTCTCGGTCTCGCAGCGCGGCAACCGCTACGGCGCGGTGCCCGACTACTTCAAAATAGTCAACGACAACATCGCCGTGGTGGTGCAGATCGAGAGCCGCGCCGGTGTCTCCGTAGCGGCAGAGATCGCGGCGGTCGACGGCGTCGATGCCCTGTTCATCGGCCCCTCGGACCTAGCCGCCGGCTACGGCCATCTCGGCAATGCCAATCACCCCGAGGTGCAGGAAGCCATCGCTCGGGTTCATGCGGCGGCGAAGGCGGCCGGCAAACCAACCGGCATACTTTCGCCGGTCGAAGCCGACGCGCGGCGCTACATCGCGATGGGCATCAGCCTGGTCGCCGTTGGCAGCGACCTCGGCGTGTTGCGCATGTCGACACAGGCGTTATGCGACAAGTACCGTAACGGCGCCACTGGCCCGATCGCAGCGCAGTACTGAGCTCCGCTGCCCCGAGTGTCCGGCGCCGTGCTTGCTGACATGCCGGCCGCAAGGCCAATTACACGACGCGTGTCACACCCGTGGGCTTGAACCCAAGGTCCGCGGCTTTGCCTTTGCGGCCACGCGCCGCCAACGCATTGTTGAGGCTTCGGATTTCCAGCGTTTCTTCCCGCGCTTTTCCGCCGCGCCCAATGCCTTCGATCTTCACGCTGCGGCTGTACGCGGCGGCCCCGGCCAGACTGTCCTTGTCGTCCAGGTCGATCAACTTCAATCCCCGCCCGCCGTTGCCCATCAGATTGAGCTGGTCGATCCCGAACGTAAGAATGCGCCCGCCGGTTGAGGCACAGGCTATGTGGGTCGCCGACGCCAATGGCGTCGTGCCAGAGCTGCCAGACACATGCGACGGGCGGGTTAACGTTTCGCCCTGGTTGCAGCTAACGAACGCCTTGCCGGCCTTTAGCCGGGACGTCATGTCTTCCACCGTGGCCAGGAATCCGTAACCACCGGAACTGCTCAGCAACAAACTGGCGCTGGGCGGACCGGCAAAGTAATACGACAGTTGTGTACCGGGCTCAAGTTCCAGCAGCGTGGTCACCGGTTGGCCGTCGCCACGGGCGCCCGGCAGCAAAGAGACCGGCACCGAATAGACCCGCCCCTGGTTGCCGAACACCAGCAGCGTGTCGATCGAGCGGCATTCAAAAGTACCGTGCAAGCCGTCGCCGGACTTGAAAACGAAACTGGCCGGGTCGTGACCATGACCGGTTCGCACACGCACCCAACCCTTGTCGCTCACCACCACGGTCACCGGTTCGTCCACTACCCTGACCTCCAGAACCGAGCGTTTTTCACTCTGGATCAAGGTGCGGCGCGGATCGCCAAACTGCTTCGCGTCAGCCTCGATCTCGCGCACCATCAAGCGGCGCAGCGAGGCCGGATTGCCCAATATTTCCTCCAGCTTTTTCTGGTCGTCGCGAAGGGTTTTTAGTTCCTGCTCGATCTTGATCGCCTCCAGCCGTGCCAACTGGCGCAGCCGGATATCCAGGATGTCTTCCGCCTGGCGCTCCGACAGCGCGAATCGCGCCATCAAGGCCTGCCGTGGTTCGTCGGCTTGGCGGATGATGGCAATCACCTCGTCGATGTTGAGCAGAACAAGTTGGCGCCCTTCCAGAATATGAATCCGGTCCAGCACGCGCTGCAAGCGATATTGCGAGCGGCGTTCAATCGTCTTGTGGCGGAACTCGACCCATTCGACCAGCATCTGGCGCAGCGACTTCTGGGTTGGACGGCCGTCAAGCCCGATCATGGTCAGGTTGACCGGCGACGATGTCTCCAGGCTGGTGTGTGCCAGCAGCGTGGTGATCAGTTCCTGCTGTTCAATACGGCTGGTCTTGGGCTCAAGCACCAGCCGCACGGCAGCGTCCTTGGACGATTCGTCGCGCACCACGTCGAGCACCGACAACAGGCTGGCCTTGATCTGCGTTTGTTCCTGCGACACAGCCTTCTTGCCGGCCTTGACCTTGGGATTGGTCAGTTCCTCTATCTCTTCGAGTACCCTTTGCGTGCTGACATTGGGTGTACAGGGGCTACATCTTCCGAGTGAACGAGAGATTCTCGCCTTTCTTGATCCCGCACTGCATCGCGAGCGGGGAGATACGCGCCTCGAAAAAGAGTTCATCAATTTTTCGCTGTCTTCTCAAATCACCCACATCGTGTTGCAGCATGATTTCGTTCCGTACCTGGATTGAACGTCGGGTACAGCCGGATGAAATCGTATCCCTGTTCGAAGGGATGTTTACCCGTGACGGATCGAGTTTCAAGCTGGTCAAACTGGAGCCGTCCGCATTCGGCGGCGTCAAAGGCTTTCGCTTCGAATACACGCTCACGCGCAAGGTCGATAACGT
>JANNGR010000195.1:0-3535 GCA_031403955.1 Betaproteobacteria bacterium | reverse complement strand
CGTTGCGTCAGTTCGTACTGCGCCAACATCGACGGCTCGAAATCATCCAGACCGTACGCGGCGACAAAAAAGCAATGCGGCATGAACAGGAAACTCGCCATGCCGGAAGAAACGTCGCGTCCGCTTGGTTGGGACAACGATGCGATCAGGATCTCGATCGCCTTGGGGTACTGTTCGGGCAGGTGGCGGCGCAGCACGGTTGCGATATGCCGGCCACGCGGCATCAACTCCAGTGCGTCGTAACCCGCCAGTGCGTCGCGCACAAAGGCTTGCGCGGCAAAGGCCGGGTGAACCGCCGTGATCATGGCCGCGATGGCGGCTGGTACGTCGGTACCGAAATGGTTTTTCAGGGGTTCAGCCATGCTGGGTGAAGGTCATCGCAGCGTTTGATCCGTGAAGCTCCGTAATCACTGCCGCGCTCCTTTCATGATATTGACGATACGACCTCAGCCTGATAAATTGATTCAACGGACGGAGTGGCTAATACAACGCCCGCAGCTGGCTTTTTTTGTATGCTCCAAAGTTGCCGTTTTAGGATTCTTGAATGCTGAAAAGAATATTGCTGATATTGTTGCTACTGCAATTCGCGAATGCTTTCGCGCAAGAATATCCCAATAAGACGATCCGACTGATCGTCCCCAATCCACCAGGTGGCAGCACCGATTTGGTGGCGCGCAAGTTGGCCGCTGGTCTGTCGATTGAACTCGGCCAGTCTGTCGTTGTGGACAATCGGGGTGGGGCAAGCGGACAGGTCGGCGCACAAATGGCAATGAATTCCCCCGCCGACGGTTACACGCTTTTTCTAGCACCCACGTCGGTCATGGCTATCAACCCGGCCGTGTTCAGCAAGTTGCCGTACGACCCGATCGTGAATTTCGCTCCAGTTTCCATGCTGGTAATTCAACCCTTGCTTTTCGCGGTCACGCCATCTTTGCCGGTCAACACGCTGGCAGAATTGCTTGCCCTGGCCAAAGCGAAACCAGGGCAACTAAATTTCGCTGGTACTGGGGCGTCCGCGTCTTTGCCTCTGTTGAATCTGTTGCACCTTGCGGGCGTGAAAATGCAGGAGATTCCGTATGCAGGCGGCGGTCCGGGACTGGCGGCCCTGATAGCGGGGCAGGTTGAAGTTGCGTCCCTTACGCTCGGCACGGTTTACCCGCATGTTCAAGCAAAAAAGATACGTGGACTGGCGGTGACATCCGCCAAACGTTCCACTCTTGCGCCGGAATTGCCAACCGTGGCTGAATTGGGATTTCCTGGATACGAGGCCTCGATTTGGAATGGTCTGGCGGTTCCAAGTGGAACACCCAAGGAAATCATCGATCGTTTGAACCGGGCCACCGTGAAGGTCATGTCTTCGCCGGAACTCAGTGCGCAATTCACCCGAGACGGCATTGAAATCGTTACCAGCACGCCGGAGAAGTTTGGTGCCCATATCCGAGCTGAGATTGCCCGCTGGAAGAAGGTGGCGAGTGACAGCGGCATCAAACCAGAATGAGCCATCGCGGATTCCGAGTGGTTATTAGCCATGATTGAAAAATTCGATCGAGAGCTTACGCGGGAGGGGCGCACAAGCCTTTAATTTGTGGGAACAGACGCAGTATTCTTGCGAGATAGTCCAGTAACAATTGGCGAGTTGCGGATCACCCCGCTGCACCCGACCATCGGCGGGCGCGTGTATGGGTTCGATGTGTGCCGCCCGGTTTCAGACGCGCAAAGGGACGTTATCGACGCAGCAATGGATCGCTTTGCCGTACTGGTTTTCCCGGATCAGCGCCTGGATGACGAGCAGCAATTTGCGTTCGGAAGCCGGTTTGGACCGATTGAAGATGCGGCCTCGGGGGTCAAGGAAAAAGGCCACCGATTGGCCAATAAACAGATTAACGACATCTCCAACTTGGGGGCGGATGGCAAGATCATGGCGGCGGACGACCGCAACCGGATGTACAGCCTCAGCAACCTTCTTTGGCACAGCGACAGCAGTTTCAAGCCTGTGCCTGCCAAATACTCCATGTTGCATGCTCGCGTTATTCCACCAGAGGGCGGCGAGACAGAATTCGCTGACATGCGCGCGGCGTGGGATGAGTTGCCTCCAAAGATGAAGCAGAAGGTCAAGGACCTAATTTGCGATCATTCGATAGTTTTTTCACGCGCCAAACTTGGGTTTGAAGCCTTCTCCGCGGAGGAGCTCAAACGTGCCACTCCGTCGCCCCAGCGACTGGTTCGTCGGCATGAAAGTTCGGGTCGTCTCTCGCTTTTTCTGTCGGCGCATATCGGCCGCATACATGGGTGGCAGACCCCAGAGGCGTTAGCACTGATATACGAATTGACGGAGTTCGCCACGCAACCAAAATTCGTTTATCAGCATGTGTGGCAGGTCCACGACCTGGTTATCTGGGATAACCGGAGCACGATGCATCGGGGACGTTCCTATGAGGCCCACATCCATCCGCGCGACTTGCGCAGGGTAACGGTGCAGGGTTCCGCATCGACCCTAAATGACCACCTCTGATCGGCAAACGCCCATCGCGGTTAAGTCCCCGGCGGCGCCACCCTGATTTACCGAGGCACCAAAAACCTACGGGCGGTACAGCTGCTGCTCGGCCACAAGAGTTGGAAGGCACGGTTCGCTGCCTTGGCATTGAGGTTGACGAGTGGACGATGCGCTGGAGCCAGTCAGCTAAATACATTGACCACAAAATCTGAGTGACCGCTTCGGCCGCTCGGAACGCGACCGCGAACGGCCGGTCCTCGCTTCCACGGCTGACTCCAAATGGCAAACTGTGGGCACCCACCAGCGACTGGCGCTCGCAGCGCAACGCGGCGTCTGGACCAGTGAAGTCCGTCTTGATCCACTTCTCTTAGCTGGCTTGCTGATCTTGCGGGAATTCATGCACCATGTCGGCCTTGATCGTATCGAGCTACAAGGCTACACGGGGTTCCTCGGTTGTCGGCCACGGCGATGAATAACGTAGTTGTCGTAATTCGATCACGGGGCCTCGCAGCCCTCAATAAAGAAGAGGGTGTCGTCTTTGGTACTGACTTGGCGAATCTTGATCAAGGACTGATACGCCTCCGATGCATACCACGCCTTGGCCTTTTCAATTGAGGGAAACTCCACCACGACGACCCGCTTGTCGGGGGTCGATCCCTCGACCTCATACTTGGTACCGTTCCGCACAAGGTACTGTCCACCGAATGCAGCAATCGTAGCTGGCGCCTTTGCCGTGTATTCCGCGTAGCTGTCTTGATCTACAACGTCAATATAGGCGATCAAATATGCTTTCATGTGTGTCTCCGTGCGCCGGTCAAAACCGGCAAAGTGTTGTGAATGAAAGAGTCATACGTTGAAAGCTTAGCCAGCTACGGCGGCCCCGAGTCATGCGTGCACATTCGTGAGGGTGTGGGCGAAGCGTTGACAGGGGTACGTGCGGGCCGGGTATTGAGCCGCGTAATGCATGCCCCGTGGCGAAAGCTGCGGGTTGTCCGGGGTGCTGAGGCTGTGGAGATAAGCCGAAAGCCACACCGTGGGCGT
>JANNGR010000194.1:0-4470 GCA_031403955.1 Betaproteobacteria bacterium | reverse complement strand
GCGGCCTTCTGGTGCGGGATGGCCGGCGGTTGACGGCTCCCTGGAATGAAGTGCAGGCAAGCATCAATCTCGTCCCGGCATGACATCATCGGCACGCGAGTGATCCGTTTGGGACACGGCGGCCCAGCTTAGCCGCGCTGTTTCGGGAATTGCTGCGTCAAGCCACTGGAGTTTCTGGCTGAGTCGCGGCATCCCGGCTCAGCCCGTCCATTGGCGCGCCACAAGCGAACGCCAGAAGTTCTCTTTACCGGCCTGGATGGCGTGACGCCCAAGCTGCTCGCTCCACCAGCTATCGGAGCCGAACTCCTTGCGCCATGACCAGAGTCGCCGGGTAAAAAAATTAAGCATGTGCTCCTGCGTGAAACCCATGGCGCCGTGTACCTGGTGCGCAACGCTGGCGGCGATACCCGCGGCTTCGCTGCAGCGCACCTTGGCAACCGAAATGTCGAACACCGAATCCGCCTGACCGCTCCAAGCAACCAGGGCCGCGACGCGTGCAGCGGCAACCTGCCCGGCCAAGGCGGCAAGCAGGTGCTGAACCGCCTGGTTGTGGCCTATCGGCTTGCCGAACTGCACCCGCTCCTTGGCGTATTGAACGCAGAGTTCGAGCACCCGTTCCAGGGCACCACTGATCTGTGCACTGCGAACCAATGCTCCTCCAAGACGTACCGGATTGACACCTTCATTGGCGGCGAATTCTCCTGCCGCAATGACCTGCGTATTCTCGAACGCGAGATCGGCCGCCGGCTCCGCTGCGATGTTCTGCCTCGGCTCCTTGCCGACGCCATTTTCCGGGGTGAGCGCAATCAGGTAGACCTCGCACACCGTGCCATGGCACTGCGCGGCAATCCCCCATTGCGCCTTTTGCGCCCAGTTCACCTTGCGCACCAGACCGCCGAGCACAGGCTTTTGTTGCGCATGCCGTTGCACGCGCAGCGCATTGCCGCTGCCGGTGTCGTCAATCAACACGCAGGGGCCAACCGGTGGCGTTATCCCGGCGCGCGCGAGCAGCCGATAAGCCACCATCGTATCGGCCAGCGGCGTGCCAGCCGCGAAATAACCCACCGAGTAAACAATCGGAAAAACCTCCTCGGGAGTGGCACCGATACCGCCGTGCGCTTCACTGAACAGTGCGCGGTCGAGGCCAAGATCCACGCAGGCACGCCATACCGCGTCCGACGCGCCGTCCCGATCAAAACGTGCCAGCTCTTGTGGGTCGCAGAGCTGCGCAAAAAGGCGGGTGACGCTGTGCGCGATCATGTCCCCGGTATCGCTCATCGGAGCCCCAGTCCGCGCGCGATGATGCCACGCAATATTTCCCGGGTTCCGCCTCGCAACGAATAGGAAACGCAGGTCTGGGTTGAAAAATCGTCCACCGCTGCAAATGTGTTCTTCGGCGGCAGATCCAGGTCGCTGAACAGGCCATACGCAACTTCCGGAATACGCTGCTCCAGCAATGCACCCAAATCCTTGACCAGGGCCGCGGCAAGGTAGGCATCTTCCTGGCGCGACAGCAAACCGGCAACGGAAATGGACATCTGGCGCAGCGACGCGTACTGAGCCACCAGGCGCCCGATTTCCACGCTGTGCCGGCAATCTTCCGGGTCCGCCTGCCCCAGCATCTCCAGAAAGTGTTGGGTGCTGGAGAGATAACGCTCCGGCCCGCTACGTTCAAACGCAAGTTCCGAGGTGACCTGGGCCCAACCATCCCCGGGTTGGCCTATCACACAAGCGTCGGACACGAAACATTCGTCCAGCACCACGGTATTGAAGTCCTCATCGCCGACGATATTGCGTATCGGCGAAACATGCACTGTGGGGTTGCGCATGTCGACCAGGAACTGGGACAGTCCGCTGTGACGCTCCTTTTGCGCTGCGCCGGTCCTGGCCAGCGCGATCATGTAGTGCGCATGCTGGGCGAACGACGTCCACAACTTCGTGCCGTTTATGACCCAGCCACCTGGCACCTTTTTTGCGCTGGTGCGTATGGACGCCAGATCCGAACCGCTGTCCGGCTCGCTCATTCCGATACAAAAATAGGTTTCGCCGCGTGCGATTGCCGGCGTGATCTTCTGCGCAAGGTGCGGCGCGTACCTTATCAGCAATGGGCCGCTTTGCCGGTCCGCGATCCAGTGGGCGCCCACTGGTGCGCCAGCCGCGAGCAGTTCTTCCATTACCACGTAGCGTTCAAGAAAAGACCGCTCGGCGCCGCCGTAGCGCTTTGGAAAGGTCATCCCGATCCAGCCCATTACACCGAGCTTGCGACTGAATTCGGGATTCACCGCGGTCCAGTTTTTTGCCCGCTCAATTTCCGGTATGGACGGCATCTCGGCGGCAATGAAGCGTCGAACTTCCTGCCGCAAACCATCCGTCGCAACCGGTAGGTCGAGAACCTTTTTGAAGACAGAAGCGGCCAAGATCAAACTCCTTGCAGATCGGGGCTGCCGCCCATCATCAGGCAAGCTCGCGTTGTTCGGCTGCTCCCGATTGCGGCAGCAGTTGCCGCAAATCGTCGGCCGGTAGCCCAAGGCTGGCCAGTATCCGCTCGCTGTCTTCACCCAGGCGGGGCGCATGTTTGCGCAATGTATAAGGCGACGCGCCAAATGTGACTGGAGGACGAATCGAACGGTACGCACCTTCGGTTGGATGGACCGAGCTTTCAATCAGGCCGACGGCACGTACATGCGGATCGTCACCGACATCCTGTAGTGAAATGACGGGCATGCATGGAATTCCAGCTTTGTCGCACAGGCTGATCCACTGCGCCGTCGAACGTTTGGCGGCTTCCCGCTCGACCATGGCATACAACGCGTCGACGTGTTTTCCGCGTGAGTCGATGGTTGAAAATCTTGGGTCGGTGACCAGCGCCGGCATGCCTGCCAAATCGAAGAAGTCGGCCCAGTTGCGATCCGAATAAGGCAATATGCACACCCAACCATCGGCGGTCTTATAAGGCTTGCGGTGCGCGGACAACTGCCGGTTGAACCCCACCGGACCCAAAGGAGGCTCGAACGCGGAAGGCCCGAGATGTTCGGTCATCATGAAATCGATCGAGGTCTCGAACATCGGCACTTCTATCTCCTGGCCAATGCCGCTTCTTTCCCGGTAAAGAAGCGCGGCCAGCACGGCGTAGGTTATGGTTTGGCCGGCAATCTTGTCGCACAGGGCGGTAGGCGCATACCTTGGAACGCCATGCACCTGTCCATACAAGGCCGCGAACCCCGAGCCGGCCTGGATTATGTCGTCATAGGCGGCCTTGTCCGCGTAAGGGCCGGCGGCACCAAATCCGCGCGCCGCGCACAGGACCACTTTCGGGTTGACCTGTTGGACCGACTTCCAGTCCAGATGGAGGCGCTTGGCCGGACCTGGCCTCAGGTTGTGCACCACCACATCGCTGCGAGCGATCAAAACGTCGAGCGCCCGACGCGCCACCGCATTCTTCAGGTCAAGCACCAGGCTGTGCTTGTTGCGATGAAGCTGCAAGATGGAACCGCCCATTCCCTCGCTTCGACTGGGGCCGTAACGCCGGAATGCATCACCTTCGGGCGCCTCCACCTTGATCACCTCGGCGCCCATGTCCGCCAGGATGTGCGTCGCAAACGGCCCCATGATGACAGTCGTCAGATCGAGCACACGAATGCCTGCGAGTGGGTCAGTGTTCATTGACAATTGCCGTGAGCATCAGAGAAGCTGAAATACTACGCTTGCATTCCCAAAAGTAAAATTAATAATTCGACTTTTGTTATTAGCGGATGATTGACATCTCTTCCCGAACCCTCAGGGCGATGGTCGCTCTGGAAGATCTGCGAAATTTTTCACTCGCGGCGGAGCGCTGTTTCGTTACCCAGTCGGCGTTGAGCCAGATGGTGCGCAAGCTCGAGGATGATGTCGGTCTTCAACTCGTGGATCGTGATCGCCGGCACATCACATTCACCGCCGAGGGCTTGCGATTCGTGGCTACGGCGCGGCGTGTGATGCAGGAGTTGGGAGAGATCGAACTGGATCTGAAGGAACACGCGTCGGCCCGCAAAGGGCGGATCGGAATTGCGGCTTTGGCCTCGTTGGCCGCGCATTGGCTGCCCCGGCTGATTGCCCAATACCGGCTGCGATTTCCGGGCATCGAGCTTCACCACTTCGTCCGGCTGTGCCCACCGTGCCATCGGTATCTGGCTCAGAATGCGCTCGGTTCAATCTCCCGCGTGGCTACACGCGTTAAAGCGCCGCTTCGCTGCCCAAAATTACGACTGCCTGGCTGGCAAGCTCGCCGCCGTTTCCGTGCGCCAACGCCACGTTCACCGACGCAAGCTGACGCTCGGCGGCGGTGCCCAGGAGTTGCTGGGTTGCTTCGACGATCGTGAACAGGCCGTACATGCCCGGATGCACGCAGGACAAGCCGCCGCCGTTGGTGTTTACCGGCAGCGAGCCGCCTGGCTCAATATGTCCATCGGCAACAAATCGTCCACCTTCGCC
>JANNGR010000193.1:0-10865 GCA_031403955.1 Betaproteobacteria bacterium | reverse complement strand
GCATGACCGAAAGCTGCGGCGCAGCCACGTACACGCCTCCCAACGGCATCAAGCCCGGCATGATCGGCCTGGCCTGCCCCTACAACGAAGTGAAGGTCGACGCGGTCACCGGAGAGCTGATGGTGCGCGGTACCAACGTCGTCATGGGCTACCTGAACCAGCCCGAAAAAACCGCCGAGACGATAGACGCCGACGGCTGGCTGCATACCGGCGACGTGGGCGCCATGGACAGCGACGGTTATTTCACGATTACCGACCGCATGAAAGACATCATCATCACGGCCGGCGGCAAGAACATCACTCCGAGTGAACTGGAAAACGACCTGAAGTTTTCGCCCTATATCACCGATGCCGTGGTAATTGGCGACAAACGGCCGTATTTGAGCGTGATCATCATGATCGACCAGGACAATGTGGAGAAATACGCGCAAGACAACGACGTGCCGTTTGGCAATTACGCCAGCTTGACGCAGTCGGCAGTCGTGCAGGAATTGATTCACGGCGAAATCGAGCGCGTCAACAAGAAATTTGCGCGCGTGGAGCAAATCAAGAAGTTCTTCCTGCTCGAAACCCAACTCAGCGCCGAGGACGAGGAACTGACGCCCACCATGAAGCTCAAACGCAAGCTGGTGGAAAAAAAATACCAGCCTCAGATCGAGGCTATGTACCGCTGACAGACCATTAACCCTGAAGGAGACTGAAGATGAAACACAAAACCACCACCCTGCTGGCCGCATTGGCGCTGGCCGCCTTCGGGGCCAACGCCCAGAAAGCCGTGCCAACCCAGGGTGTATCGAAGAACGAAATCGTCCTGGGCTCGATCCAGGACCTGTCGGGCCCGATCGCGGCTTTTGGCAAGCAAGCGCGCCAGGGCATGCAGTTGCGCGTGGACGAAGTCAACGAGCAAGGCGGCATCCACGGCCGCAAACTCAGAATCATCTTCGAGGACTCGGCTTACGACCCGAAGAAAGCGGTGCTGGCGGCGCAGAAACTGGTCAACCAGGACAAGATTTTCATGATGGTGGGCCATGTCGGAACAGCCCACAACCTGGCCGCGATGCCGGTGTTGTTTGAGAAAAACATAGTCAACTTCCTGCCGATCACCTCATCGAAGGAAATGGCCGACCCATTCCACAGACTCAAGTACGCGTTCGGACCGAGCTACTTCGACCAGATGCGTGTTGCAGTGCCCAAGCTGGCCAAGGAAAAAGGCGCCAAGAAGGTTTGCGCGATCTACCAGGACGACGAGTTTGGCCAGGAAGTGCTGCGTGGTGCCGAGGCCGGTTTGAAAACCATGAACATGGACTTCACCGAGCGGACCTCGTTCAAACGCGGCGCGACCGACTTCTCGTCGCAGGTCGCCAAAATGCAGTCTTCCGGCTGTGACATGGTGGTGATGGGCACCATCATCCGCGAAACCATCGGCACCATCGGCACGGCGCGCAAACTGGGTTTCGGCCCGGTGTTCCTGGGCTCCAACGCGTCCTACACCGACTTGATCCACAAACTCGGCGGAGCGGCCATGAACGGTATGTATGCCACCAACACGGTGCAAAACCCGTACCTGGACGAAGCCTCGCAACCAATCCGCTTCTGGGCCAACAAGTACAAGACCAAGTTCAACGAAGACCCGTCCACCTTGTCGATTTACGGTTATGTATTTGTCGACACCTTTGCCAGGGCAGCCGGCAAGGCCGGCGCCAACCTGAGCACCGAGAGCTTCATCAAGGCGATGGACAGCATGGTGTTGCCACCCGACATTTTTGGTGGTTCCGAGGCTACATTTTCCGCCACCAAACACGCCGGAACCGACTCGGCCCGGCTGTCACAGATTACCGATGGCAAGTGGAAGGTGGTGTCGGAATATTTCCGCTGAAGCTTGTGACCCAGGGCATTTGATGCTCACGCGACGATATACACACCCGACCCGGTGGACAACAACTTGCCCTCGGGGTCGCAAAATTCCATGCGGGTCGAGGCCACGCGCGAGCCCAGGCGCATGACCTTTGCGTGCAGGTCGAAATACTCGCCAATGCCCTGGCGCAGGTAGTCGATGCGCAGGTCTATCGTGCCAAGCTTGCCAAAGCGATGCAGCCGCACAGCCGGCGCTTCATGCATGTGGCGCGCGCCGATGGCCGCCATCACGGCCAGGGCACCGATGTTGTCAAGGCCGGCGCTGATCACACCGCCGTGCAAGCGCTTGTGGCTGTAATGCCCGATCAGCTCGGGCCGCATTGCGATGCGCGCGCTCACGGTGTCGGGTTTGACCGACGTTACTTTCAGGCCCAGCAACTGGTTGAAAACGATCATTTCCTCGAAGATCTTTTTCAAACCCGCCACGAACTCGGGTTCGAAGCCCACCGGTGGTGTGGCGCCGCGGGTCATAGGCCGAGCTGGCGCGCCGCAAGCTCTTTCATGATTTCCTCGGAGCCCCCACCGATCATCATTACCTTGACCTCGCGGTAGATGCGCTCACTGCGGGTGCCGCGCATGAAACCCATGCCGCCCAGAATCTGCACCGCCTGATCGGCGCAAAAATGCATGGTTTGCGTGGCATGGTTCTTCAGCATGCAGACTTGCGCGACCCAGTGGGCGGTTGTCTCGCCACCGGCCAGTGCGTCACCGGCGTCCGCCTGGCTGGTCACTGCCTCCACCCAGGCCTGGGTGGACGCAATACGCATCTGCATATCGACCAGCTTGTGGCGGATGGCCTGGCGCTCGACCAGCGCCTGGCCAAAGGTCTTGCGCTGGCGCGCCCAGTCCAGCGCCTCGTCAAAACAGGCCTGCGAAAAACCGAGCGCACCGACCGACATGGCCAATCGCTCGCCGTTGAAGTTATTCATGATGATCTTGAAACCCTCGCCCGGCTCACCGATCAGGTTGCGGGCCGGCACCCGCACGCCGTCAAAACGCAACTGCGCGGTGTCGGAGCACCACCAGCCCATTTTCTCCAGCCGGTTGCGCGACAGACCCTTGGCGTCACCTGGCACCACCAGCAACGATATGCCGCGCGCTCCACCTGCCGGCGCCGCCAAACCGCCAGGCAGTGTGTCCGTGGCATCGGATGGCTGGCCCGCGTCGCCGGTGCGCACCGCCACGGTAATGAAATCAGCCCGCATGCCGGAAGTGATGAATACCTTGTCGCCATCGATCACATACTCGTCGCCGTCGCGCCGCGCGGTCGTGCGCAGAGCGGCCACGTCCGACCCGCCGCCGGGTTCGGTGATGGCCAGTGCAGCGATTTTTTCGCCGCGCAGCACCGGCGGCACGATCTCGCGCTGCAGCTCCGGCGACCCGTGGCGCAACACCGGAGGCAGGCCGATGTTGTGCGAGAACAGGCTGGCAAACACACCCCCGCTGGCACCAAAACGTGCCAGCGGCAGTGCCATCGCATTACGCATCCGGTACGAGGTCGGTGTGCCACCCAGGTCTTCCGGGTAACCCAGGCCGAGCAAACCCAATTGCGCCGCGCGGGTGTACAAGGCACGCGGAAATTCACCCGCCGCATCCCATTCCTGGACATGCGGCGCTATCTCTTTGGTGGCAAATCGGGTCACCAGATACGACAAGGCCTCGCATTCGCTGCGCTCATCCTGGGCGTGGGTGCTCATGTCTTGGTTTTGGTTTGGGTTCATTCGCGACGCTGGTTCAAGATTGATTTTTCGGTGGCTTCTTGGCAATGCCCATGGTCTTGGCCAGGATGCCCAACATGACTTCGTCGGCGCCGCCACCGATAGAACCCAGCCGGCCATCACGAAACTTGCGCGAAATCCGGTTCTCCCAGGTATAACCCATGCCGCCCCAAAACTGCAGGCAACCGTCCGGCACAATGCGATTCAGGCGACCCGATTTCAGCTTGGCCATGGAGGCCAACTCGGTCACGTCCTGGCCCTGCACATAGAGGTCACAAGCGCGGTAGGTCAACGCACGCAGGCACTCGACCTCGGTCTTCATTTCCGCCAGCTTGAATTGCACCCATTGCTGGTCGGCCAGCGTGGCACCGAACAACTTTCTCTGCTGCGCCCAGTCCACCGTCAACTGGATGCAGTTGCTCAACCCCTCCAGCGCGCTGGCGGCCGCCCACAGCCGCTCTTCCTGGAACTGCATCATCTGGTACATGAAGCCCTGGCATTCCGCACCAATGCGGTAACGCTGCGGCACCCGCACCTGGTCAAAATAAATCAGCCCGGTGTCGCTGGAATTCATGCCGATCTTGCGAATCTTGCGCGCCTTTTCAATGCCCGGTGTGTTCATAGGCACCATCACCAGGCTCTTGTTCTTGTGCTGCGGCCCCTCTGCGGTGTTCACCAGCATACACATCCAGTCGGCCTGCAGGCTGTTGGTGATCCACATTTTCTGGCCGCTAATCAGGTAGTCGTCGCCCTCTTTGCGGGCGTAGCTCTTGATCGACGCCACGTCACTGCCGGCGTCCGGTTCACTGACACCGATGCAGCCGACCGTGTCGCCCGCAATTGCCGGCGCCAGGAATTCACGTTTGAGTTCGTCACTGCCAAAACGCGCCAGCGCCGGAGTACACATGTCGGTCTGCACGCCGATGGCCATTGGCACGCCGCCGCAATGGATATGGCCCAAAGTCTCGGCCATCGCCACCGCGTACGAATAGTCCAGGGCGGCGCCGCCGTACTGCTCCGGCTTGGTCAGGCCGAGCAGCCCGAGATTGCCGAGTTTCTTGAACACCTCGTGGGCCGGGAAGATTTCCGCCTCTTCCCATTCGTCCACATGGGGGTTGATTTCGGCGTCGATGAAACGTTTGAGCGTGTGCTGGATTTCCAGATGTTCGTGGGTGTAATGCATGGTTGGGCCAATTTGTTCAGGAGGAGAAAATCTTGGGAGTCATGGCCCGGTGAAAGCCTTCAAACGGCTTGATCGCGTCGCGCGGCGGCATTGCGGGGTCAGCCTGTTCCAGCGGCCAGCCCATCCGGACCTGCGGCCGCGCGCCGTCTATACGCAAGGTGCTGCCGCTGATAAACGACGCCGCGGGACTGAGCAGAAAAACAATGCCGGCCGATGTCTCGGCCTCGTTGCCGAAGCGGCCCAACGGCACGGTCTTGGTCATGTCGCGCAACATCGGCGCAAACTCCGGCGGGTAGTGGTCCATGCCGCTGGAGGCGATATAACCTGGCGCAACGGCGTTGACACGCACGCCGCTGTGGGCCCATTCCAGCGCCGCGGTCTCGGTGAAACTGACCATGCCGGCGCGCGCCGCGCCGCTGTGCCCCATGCCCGGCATCGAGCCCCAGATGTCGGCCACGATGTTGACGATGCTGCCGCCACCCTGGCGCATGGCCTGCACGTAACACTCGCGCGCCATCAGGAAGCCGCCAGTCAGGTTCGTGTCGAGCACCGCCCGCCAACCTTTGGCGTTGATGGACGCGAGCGGCGCAATGTATTGCCCACCGGCGTTATTGACCAGCCCATCGATGCGGCCGTGCGCGGCCACCAGCGCGGCTACGGTCTGTTTGACCGCGTCTTCCTGGCGAATGTCGCACACCTGAAAACTGGCCGACCCGCCGTCTTGCGTGATTTCATCCTGTACCGTTTGCAGCTTCTCGGGCTTGCGGCCGATCAGCACCACATGGGCGCCGAGCGCGGCCAGTTCATGCGCGGTACAGCGCCCGATACCCGAGCCGCCGCCGGTCACTACCATCACCTTGCCGGCCAACAGACCCTTGGCAAACACAGAACCGTATGTCATGCAACTTCCTGAAGTAACAGTGCCATGGTAGCGTTGGTCACGGCATCCAGCGACGGCTTTTTTCAAATCAGGAACGCTTCGGTTCACGCCAAGGCTTGTGCCAGCCGGGCGCGCCGTGCCGCTGGGGATGACGCATCGGGAATACGACAATTGGAACAAGCTTTATCGGAAGGGCATGGTGTAACTATGCATTCAGCGCGCGCGCAGTTCGACATTCAGGCCCTGCAATCCTCTTGGCAGACGTTCGACCGCATGGCGCACCTGCGCCCGATCCACAACGAGATGGAGTACGACCGCATGCTCGCAATGGTGAATTCTCTGCTGGACGTGGCAGGGGATGACGAACACCATCCCCTATCCAGTTTGCTTGAACTGGCAGGTGAACTGGTATCCAGGTACGAACAAAAACATCACGCGATCAAACCCGCAAATCCCAAGGACGTGCTGCGTTTCTTGATGGAGGCACGCAGCCTAAAGCAGGAAGATCTTTCAGCCATTGTTCCCCAGAGTAATCTGTCATCGATTCTGGCGGGAAAACGAAAGATCAGCGCAACCATGGCGGGCAAATTGGGCCAGTTCTTCGGCATAAGCCCGGCTGGTTTCGTGCCGACGTAGTTGAATTTGCCGGGAGCGGAAAGGCGCCGCTTTTGGCCTGGCGCCCGGAGCAATCAGCGGCGCTTTTGTCTCCCAGTGCGGCTTGCAAATTGCCAGGTGTTGGTAACGGCCCATCGACCCAACACAGTCCGCAACTGCCGCCTCAGAATCCTGGCTATTCCGGCTGGATTTTTGCCTCTTTCGCCATGCGAGTCCACTTGGGAATCTCGCTGCCGATGAATGCCTTCAATTGCTCCGGTGTCATGGGCATCGGCGACAGACCGAAGAGGGCCAACTTGTTTTTGACTTCGGGCTGCTGCAACGCCAGGTTGGTGGCTGCGCTGAGCTTTTCCGCCACGTCTTTGGGCAAGCCGCTAGGCCCGACGATCGCTATCCAGCCGGTGATGTCGTCGAAGCCAGCAAGGGTGTCGGCGATGGGAGGCCAGTCGGGCACCATCGAACTGCGCTTGGGAGTGGTCAGGCCGATGCCGCGCAAGGTGCCTGCCTTCACATGGGATAACGCGTTGCCAAGGTCAGCAAAGGTGAAGTCGAGCGTGCCAGCCAGTACGTCGCTCACCGCCAGCGGTGTGCCCTTGTACGGCACCGCCACCACGTCCAGACCGGCCAGCTTGTTGAGGACCGCAATGCTGATCTGCGTGCTGGAAGACCCATAACCCGCGTTGACTTTACCTGGCCGCTGCTTCACGTAGGAAATCAACTCCGGTAGGTTTTTGGCAGGAAAGTCAGACCTGACTATCAGGGCCGTCACGCTATCGGCAATACCCGCAACCGGGGCGAGGTCCCGGGCGGGGTCATAAGGCATGTTCTTCAGCAAAGCCACGTTGGCTGCCAGGCTGGAACTCGATCCGAACAACAGCGTGTAGCCGTCGGGCGACGCACGCACCACTTCCATGGCCCCGATGGAACCGCCTGCTCCGGGCTTGTTTTCCACCACGAAAGGCTGGCCGAGCGCTGCGCCCAGATGCTGCCCCACCACGCGCGCCGCCACGTCGGAGCCAGACCCCGGCGGGAACGGAACAATCAAGCGCACCGGCCGCATTGGGTAGTTTTGGGCCAGCGCCGTTGTAGCGGCAACGGCCAACCCGATCGCCACGCAAAACGCCTTGAAGAAAGTTGGTGTTTTCATGTCAACCAGTTTAACCGGCGTCCGCGCGGCGCAGGTAACCTGGATGCAGCGTCTTGAGTTGTGTGCAACCGATTTGCGCCATCACCAAATCGATTTCGGCCCGAACCAATTTGATGGTTTTTTCGACACCCTTTAGCCCGGCGGCGGCGGCCCCATACAGAGTAGGTCTGCCGAAGAAAGTGAAACTCGCACCCAGACACATGGCAATGATGATGTCCGAACCTCGCCGCACACCGCTATCCACCATGATCGGCGTGTTTGGCACCACAGCGCGGATGGATGGCAACATGTCGATCGGCGAAGGTGCCGTGTCAAGTTGTCTGCCACCATGGTTCGAGACAATGATTGCGTCCACCCCGGCCTCCACGGCGGTCTTGGCATCGTCGGGGTGCAAGATGCCCTTAACAACCAGATTGCCGGTCCACAGACCGCGGATATTCTCCAGTGTTGTCCAGTTTGTTGTTGGATTTGGCGTCAGGCTGCCGAACAAGTCAGCCACCTCTTCCGCTGTCGCTCCACTGGGTGCGTAGGGAGCCCAGTTCTGCATCAGGGGCATGCCTCCTGTGCGCAGGTAATCCAGCAGCCACCCAGGATGTGTCAAGGCTTCCATGGCAATCCAGGGGGTCATCCTGAATGGGCGGGTAAAGCCGTTTCTGCGGTTTCGCTCGCGGTTGGCATTCACCGGCACATCCACCGAGACCACCAGGGTCTTGACCTTGGCATCACGCGCGCGACCAATCAAATCCAGGTTGATGCGTTCTTGGGGGGTACAGTAAATCTGAAACCAAACATGGTCTGGTGCGATCCGCGCCGCAGTCTCGATCGAGTGATTGCTGGCGCCGGACATCAGGTACGGTATGTTGTGGTTCACAGCAGCTTGTGCCAGCATGCAGTCCGCGTCTGGACGAAACAAGCCGGCCAAGCCGGTCGGTGAGATACCGATAGGGCTGGCATAGTTGTGTCCCAGCAGGTTCACGGACTGGTCGCGTTGCGACACATCGATCAGATAACGCGGCACCAGGTTGTATCGGCCAAATGCTTCCCGGTTGCGGCGCAGACAGTGTTCGTCATCCACACCCCCGTCAATGAAGTCGAAGGCTATTTTGGGTAGCTTTCGCCTGGCCAGTTTTCGTATGTCTTCGAGATTCAGCGCGGCTTCGATATTCATCTGCTCTGGTACCGGTAGTTACTTTTTTTCATACTAGCCCAGATAGGGCCTCGGGTCTATTGGAGGGCGTTTTCCAGACCGAGACAGCCGATTTTTTCGCCCAGTCAATTGCCAGATTTCCCCCTGCGCCAGACCCAAATTGCTTCAGAAAAATACGCGCGCTTTTCCGCGATCACCGTCCGGCGCGAATCCGCAACGATGACACGAATTCAGTGTCGCCTCGGACCGACGTATCTGCCGCCGCTCGATGAACGGTAGGTATGGCGACTTCGATGTCGTTCCAAATTTTTTCAGCAGAAGGTATCAAGCTTTCACATTCAAGAGCAACCAACATCGTGTAGGTCGACAAGATATGGACATCTAGATTGTGGATCTTGAGCTTCTCAATACCTGGTCCGTCATCGATAAGCATGAGCGCAGCCTCGCCAGGATGACCCCACTGCTCGCGATGATTGAAAAAATCATGAGCTGCAAGTTCACCCGTGTTTTTGCGATGATTCTTGGCCCCAGGAGAATATGCGCCAGTCTCCCGCTTGAGCTTCGCCATTTCTCCTACAAGCGTTTCGGGACAGAAAACTAAGGCCTTGTTGCCCTGCGCGGCCACCCACTCTTTGAGGCGGATCTTGTCGTGCGTGAGCGCGGCCTGATGTTCCCACGCATACTTTTCAACAGCCTCAAAATAGACCTCATCCGGTATATAGATCTTGGTGCCAAAGAAAAGCAGTAAATCCAACTGATCCGCAATGGCCAATTTGATCAACGGACCTGCGTCCATGATGACCAAGGCGCAGCTACGCATGAGAGGGCGTCCGCAGCTCACGAATAACAGATTTAGCCATCTGCAAAGCCAACTTCCTGTCGACGTGAGGCAGATGAAGACCGGCCTCGACCGTCGCAGCCATCAGACTTTCCATACACGGTAGGTCAAGCGCAGACATGGCATCGGCCGCCGAAATATCCCGTCTCGAATAACGCTCAAGGACCGCCTTCTCGCCGGCAGGAATATTGGCGTTCATGACTTCTCTGATGTGATTACGAAACGTACTACTCAGGCTTGTGCCGGTCTGAGCGGCGTAAATCTTGGCCAAGCGATGGGTTTCGTCGTCAAGGTGGATGGTGAGGTTTGGCACTGTTCCGTACGCAAATATGTGAAAAGCTTAGCACATAAAAATGTGAACGCCGCATTTCTGAAGGTCTCCATTCGCTTACGGCGATCGAGGGCGATCTCCAGAAAAAGATCATCACCATAGGCGACAACAGGTTGGCGAAGGATCCCTTTAGCTCCAATTTAGTTTGGGCTTGGGACACAAGCGTACAGGCCGGTCCCTGCATTGGCTCGCTGTCCTCAGTTCCTGGAAGGTATCTCACCAGAACTTCATCCCCTCGTCGCACGCGTGTACTGCATTCCAAGAAATCGTGGCCGTAGAGCCGACCGAGACGCCCACGATCCAATGACGGCTGTGGAGAAGGCAGATCGAAAAGTCGTGTGACCGGGTTCAGTCTCACCGGTCGTAAGACAAAGCCAGGCGAACGGCAGCTCCTGGTCGGGTCCTGACGACCACTCCCTGAATTTGCTTGCCGCAAAGCCGACGTACAAATTTTTCCAGCAGCGGCAGAAACCGGATCGTCCAAAGGGTTTTCCAGCGGTTGATCCCAGAATGGTCGACAAACACGTCACGCGCGTGCACCATTTCCTCCAGATGACGGTAGCTCAACGGATCAGCCGCCCACGAAACCTCCCCGTATCTTCGGCAGCACGCCGAGAACCCCATTGATTGGTATCCGTGGGGAAGAAGCGCCGCATGATGGAGGCCGAGAGTTGGACGTTGCGAGACGGCGGTTCGGTGCGCAACCTGAACGTGCTGGCGCCGTACACGGCGCGTATCGTCTCGGACATCAAACTGGCGTGGCCAATGAAAGTGGTGGTCGATTGTGGCAACGGCATCGCCGGTGCCTCCGCGCCAGACATATTTCGCGCGGTGGGATGCGAGGTGACCGAACTCTTCAGCGAGGTCGATGGCAATTTCCCCAACCACCATCCCGACCCGAGCAAGCCGGAAAACCTGCGTGACCTGATGGCCGCCCTAAAAAGCACCGACGCCGAGTTGGGCCTGGCGTTTGACGGTGACGGCGACCGGCTGGGCATCGTCACCAAACAAGGCAACAACATCTACCCGGACCGGCAGATGATTCTGTTTGCGCAAGACGTGTTGTCGCGTGTGCCGGGTGGCACGATCCTG
>JANNGR010000192.1:0-2600 GCA_031403955.1 Betaproteobacteria bacterium | reverse complement strand
GTGACCGGTGAACCGCACCGTGAACAGCCTGGTGCCGTATGAAGGCCCCTAACTGAAGTTGGGCCGAGATGAGTAGGCGGGTTGAAGTCACGATCTCCAGCGTTTCGCGGTATTTGCTGCGTTGCGCCATCAGGCGGCGCGCGTACTCCAGCGCCGCGGCGGGATCGTGGATGGAACACGGCCCAATCACGACCAGCAGGCGCTGGTCGGTACCGGCCATGATGGCCTGGATGTTGCGCCGCGTTGCGCCAATCAGCTGCTCGACCGGCGTGCCGCGAATCGGGAAAAACCGGATCAGGTGCTCCGGTGGCGGCAACACATTGATGGCCTTGATGCGCTCGTCGTCGGTTTGGCTGGTGCGGTCCGTCATCGGGACGTTGCGGCGACGATCCGGCTGGGTGCGTTGGTCCTGGGCGGCGCCGCTTGCGGTTTCGATTCGGTCGGTCATCGGTTTTTCCTGTCAGGTGGGGCATGTTCAAAAACAAAAAACCGCCGGGCTTGCCGGCGGTTTCTGACCTTTGGCCAAGCTCAGGGTTTCACGCCGTGCCACCCACCGTAAGGCCGTCAATGCGAAGTGTTGGTTGCCCCACACCCACCGGTACGCTTTGGCCTTCCTTGCCGCAGGTTCCAACCCCGCTATCGAGCTTCATGTCGTTACCAATCATGGTTACGCGGGTCAGCGCGTCGGGCCCGTTGCCAACGATGGTGGCTCCCGTGACCGGGTACAGGATCTTGCCGTTTTCGACCCAGTAGGCCTCGCTGGCCGAGAACACGAACTTGCCCGACGTGATGTCGACCTGGCCGCCACCGAAGTTTGTGGCATACAGGCCGCGCTTGATACTGGCCACGATTTCCGGCGGATCTTTGTCGCCAGCCAGCATATAGGTGTTGGTCATGCGCGGCATTGGAACGTGGGCGTAACTTTCGCGCCGGCCGTTGCCGGTTGGCGCAACGCCCATCAGGCGCGCGTTCATCGCGTCCTGGATATACCCTTTGAGGATGCCGTCTTCGATCAACACATTGCGCTGGCTGGTGTTGCCTTCGTCGTCCACGTTCAGCGAACCACGGCGCTGCGAGAGGGTGCCGTCGTCCAGCACCGTAACACCCTTGGCTGCCACGCGCTGACCGATGCGGCCGCTGAAGGCGCTTGAGCCTTTGCGGTTGAAGTCGCCTTCCAGGCCGTGGCCGATGGCCTCGTGCAGCAGTATGCCCGGCCAGCCCGGGCCGAGTACCACGGTCATTTCACCAGCCGGGGCGGGGCGTGATTCCAGGTTGGTCAACGCCGCCTTGACTGCCTCGTCCACATATTTGGCAATCATCGCGTCGTCAAAATAGGCCAGCCCGAAGCGCCCGCCGCCGCCGGCGCTGCCCACTTCACGCCGCCCCTTCTGCTCGGCGATCACGGTCACGCTCAAGCGCACCAAGGGCCGCACATCGGCTGCCAGCGTGCCGTCGGCGCGTGCCACCAGCACCACGTCGTATTCACTCGCCAGACCCGCCATCACCTGCGCCACGCGCGGGTCCCGTGCGCGCGCCAGCTTTTCCACCTTGCCCAACAGGTCGACCTTGGCCGTGCTGTCGAGCGTGGAGATCGGGTCTAGATCCGGGTACAGCGAGCGCGTGCCCGCTATCTTTCTGGAAGCAACCTTCGTTTTTGCGCCGGTGGCGGCCGAAGCGATCGAGCGCACGGTGCGCGCGGCGTCGAGCAGCGACGCGTTGGAGATGTCGTCCGAGTAGGCGAACGCGGTTTTCTCGCCGCTGACGGCGCGTACCCCTACCCCCTGGTCGATGCTGAACGATCCGGTCTTGACGATGCCTTCCTCCAGGCTCCAGCCTTCGCTGCGGGTGTACTGGAAGTAGAGGTCGGCTTCATCGACCTTGTGTGACTTGATTTCAGCCAGGGCGCGGGAGAGGTGGGCTTCATTCAGGTCGAATGGCGCAAGCAACAGGGCTTTGGCAATTGCCAGACGTTCGATGGTAGGTTCGCGAGAGATCATGCGGCATTCTAGGGTGCCAGCAATCCCCCGGCTCGGCGCACGGCGAATCAGTTTTTCTCAGCCAGCCACTTCAGCAACGCCGCGTCGTCCAGATCGGCCAGACCACTGGCGCTGGCGCTGGCAAACACATCGCGCGCAGCGGCCCCCAAGGGCCCGTTGAAGCCCGCGTCCAGCGCGGCTTGCACTGCCAGGCGGGTGTCTTTTTCGAGCAGCGTCATATGGGCGCGTGGGGCGTAGTCGCCTTCGATGGCACGCCGCATGCGGTCCGAGCCGATCCAGCTTTGGCCGCTGGACTGTTCGATCACGTCCAGCGTGCGGCCTGGATCCAGCCCCATGCGCTGCGCCATTGCGAGCACCTCGGCTGCCGCTACCAGGTTGATGCCCGCCGCCAGGTTGTTCACGAGTTTGGTACGCGCGGCGTCGCCGATGCGTTCGCCGATGCGAAATACTTTGGACGACAGGGCCTCTATCAGCGTCCGGTTACGTTCGAAAACCGTTTGGGTACAGGACACCATCAGGCTCATGCTGCCGTCGCGTGCACGCGCCGGGCCGCCGGACATCGGCGCGTCGATGCAATGCAGGCCAAAAGGCCGCAGCCGTAGC
>JANNGR010000191.1:0-4352 GCA_031403955.1 Betaproteobacteria bacterium | reverse complement strand
CGCGTCCAGGCCGTCGGTCAGGCCATCGCGCACGATCGCCGACACCACGGTCTCGTCGGGACCGGCCAACGTAGCCAAGCGCGCTGCCAGGTTCACCCCGGCGCCATAAATGTCAAGGTTGTCGCTATACACATGGCTGCTATTGACGCCAGCGCGCAGGTGCATATGCAACTCAGCCGGCAGTCCCTCGTTGACGCGACTCAACTCGCCGTGCAGGGCGAGCGCCGCATTCACTGCATCGCGAGCCCGCTCGAACTCGACCATGATCCCGTCACCCAGGCTCTTGACCAGCCGGCCCTTGTGGGCCGCAATGGTCTCTACCTGGGCGTGGTGCACAAAATTGTGCCAGCGCGCTACCGTACCCGCCTCGTCGGCATTCATCAATCGAACAGACTCCACCATATCCATCACCAAGACCACCTTCTGGCTTTGCGGCAAGGCCAAGTGCAGCAGGTCTGCTGGCGCTTGCGCGTCGATACCAGGCATGGTGCCAGGGTCAGGCATGAGGGGCATCCCCAGAATTGATGACGAGGTCGGTTTTTCTACCCGATTGTGAGCACACGCAAGCCAAGTGCGCAAGTCAATTTCGGACCGCGCCCGAATCTGTGGCGGACCTACCGCGCGGCTCAGTAGTTCAGCTGCGCTCGCCCACCCTGCGCCGCTTCCTTCAAAGCCTTGGTGATGATGCCGGTGCTGACGGTGGCGAAGTAACGCGCGCCCCAGGCGGCGTATTTGTCTTCGTCCTCCGGAGTCAGCGCCAGTATGCCGGGGCACTTGCCCGCGGCGGCCACGGCCTTGAGCGTACTCTCTATGGCGGCTTGCACCGGCGGCTCATTCCAGCGGTTCTCACAACCCAGGTTGTGAGCCAGGTCGTTGGGGCCGATGAACACCGCGTCCACGCCGTCCACGGCGGCGATCGCCGCCGCGTTGGCAACCGCCTGCGGCGTTTCAACCATCACCACCAAGGCAATGCCGTCGTTGCTGCGCTGCGTGTGGGCCGGCCCGCCAAATGCGCCGTAACCCGCGGCGCGTGATGAAAACGCGCTACCGCGTTGCCCGCTGATGCCGCTCGCAGCGCCGGGTAGCGGGTATTTGATGCGTTGCACCAGCGCCGCCGCGTGGGCTGCCGTACTGACCATCGGGATTTGCAGACCTCCGGCGCCAATGTCGAGTGTGCGGGCAATGTCGCTCTCCAGGCAACGCACCAACGTGGGCAGATTGCTGGCGCGCGCCGCCCGCAGCATGTTTTCGGTGGTCTCGAAGCTGGCGTTACCGTGTTCGTTGTCGATCACCAGGAAATCGAAACCGGCATAAGCACACATCTCGACCAAGGCAGGTGATGGAATGCCGTTGAAGATGCCGCGCAGGCGTTTGCCGCTGCGCAACATGTCGGGAAGGCGGGTGTCCAGGGGTCTTGGGTGGTCGAGCATGTTCAATTCCAGAGTTCCTTGCTGGCAATTTCGGCGCCTTCCGCCATGCTGGCCAGCTTGGCAAAACAGATCGGTGGATGGATCGCGCCAAAACCGGCGAAAGTGCCAAAACCGCAGTCGGTAGCGGCCATCACCCGGTCGCGCCCGACAATGTTGGCGTAGGTCAACAGGCGCTGGGCCACCAGGCGCGGATGTTCGATGAAGTTGTTGACCGAGTCCAACACGCCGGGAGCCAGTATCTTGTTGTCCGGTATCTTGCCGGCACGCCCGGCCTGCGCCCACACCTCCCACTCGTGCGCATGGCGCGGGTTCGCGCCTTCGAACAAAACGGTAGCCGGTTTGGCCTTTAGCACCACGTCGAGAATTTTCTCCAGCCCGATGTCATGGTGGTGTGGCCCTTCATAGTTGCCCCAGCAGATATGCATGCGGCATCGTTCGGCCGGTACGTTGCGCAGCGCGTGGTTGAGGGCTTCCACCTGCAGGTGCGCATTGCGCAAGAACTCGGCGTCGTCCACATCGCGAAACTTGATGTGCCGGCCCATGGCCAGATCCGGCGCGTCGATCTGCAGGTCCAGCCCGGCGGCCACAATCGCCTCGTATTCGGTTGCCATCGCGTCGGCCAGCGCCTGCAGATACTGCTCGGTGCCGGCATAGTATTTGTTCGGCTGGAATACCGCGATCACACCCGGAGAGGCGCTGTTCATGAAGGCGCGCACCGGAGCATTTGCCGCTCCGGCGGCCTTGGCGCAGGCCGCCTTCAGGTTGGCAATATCCTTGTGCAGGCCGCTCAAGTCCTTGACCGCAATCGGGCCGGTGCAGATCGGGCGGTGGTATTTGGGCGTGGCGCCCAGCTTGGCCAGGCGCTCCTTGAAGTCCGGGAAATCATCCAGGTCCCGCGGCACGGCGCGCGGCATTTCACCGAGTTCGAATCCGGTAAGGCGGTGTCGGATGTAGGTGGCGTACGAGATCTTGCTCATCTCGCCATCACTGACCACATCGACGCGTGACAGCGCCTGCCTGGCCACTATGTTCGCGACCTCGGTGGCCATGACGGCGTCGAATTCCGCGGGCACATAGTTCAGGCCACTGTCCTGCGCAAACAACTGGGTGACGACATGCTCGGGACGCGGCAGGCTGCCGACATGGGTTGTCAAGATGCGCTGGTTCATAATTTCTCCTGGTTTGACCTGACCGCGGTTTGTGAATCAGCGCTGCGAACGATCGACAAATCGCTTCAGGCCAACAAATCCGTTGGCGTCGATCGCGCGGTCCATTACGCCCGCCGCCGCAACCACGTCGGGCGACCAGGTGATGGTCTTGCGGCCGTCACCGGGTGTCATTACCAGCACCACGGCTTCTGAATCGCCCTGGTTGCGGTAGCTGCGCCAGCAAGCGGCGGGCATCGCAAAACTGTCCCAGCCGTCGGGCGAGCCGCAGGCAACACTAGACACCACCGGGCCCTCGGATTCAACGGCGATCTCGACCGAGCCGCGGTACACCACCAATACCTGTTTCTCCTGCAGCGCATGGCGCGACACACCGCCGCCCACCGGCAGCTTTAGCCACTCGATCGAGAACCCATGTGAATTGTCGACCTGCGCGGCGTGGTTGCGGTCTTGTGTCATGCCCAATCCGATCACCGGCGCCATCTGCGCGGCGCAACCGGGCAGACCGGCATCGAGCAGCGCGTTGGCCGACCAGTCCAGATCCGCAAAGCGCACAATGCGGCGCGCCATCTGGGCCGGTGTCCACTGGCGCAAGGCGGCAATCTCGGCCGCCGTCATCGGCTGCAGGCGTTTGTCGACTTCGTTCCAGGTCTGGCCCAGTTGCTCGTCGATGATCCGGTAGTCCTCAGTCAGATGCACACCTTGCGCACGCGCTGCCTCGAGCGTCGCCGGGCCCCACAGGATGCCGCCGGTATCGTCACGTCCCAGGGCGGTGAACATGAAAGCGTCATCGGCGCCCACGTTCCTGAAACCGCGGTAGATCCAGGTCGGCACGGTGCAGATATCGCCTTCGCCAAACTCGGCGCTGCAGGGGTCGGGGTTGAAACCCCAATGAAATTGCCAGGTGCCCTTGGTACAGATAAACACCTCGGCCGTGAAATGCATATGCGGCGGATTGGTGACGCCGTGCGGCATCGCGACGCCGCCAACCTGAAAACCGTGTTTCTCGCGCAGGCTGACTGGCTGGTTGGGGTTTTGCGACACGCCGGCGCCAATCAACGCATAGTTCTTTTTCGGCCCGCAACCGGGAATGCGGTAGTCGATAAACGCGTCGGTGCTGTAACGCAAGCCCTGAAACGGGATGAAGCGTTGCTTGATCTGGTCTTCGGTCAACATGCTGGTTTCCTAGGTATGTCAGTGGGAAATGGTTTGCTGGGAGATTCAGCTCTTGATCCAGCGCAGCAATGCGCCACTGAGCCGCGCGCTTGCCTCCAGGGGAATGAAATGGCCCACGCGTGGCAGTTCCAGCCAGGTGGCGCCCGGCTGCGCCTGCAGCATGGCACGCTGCCAGCGCGGCGGGCACAAGCGGTCTTTGGCGCCACTTACCAGCAGCAGCGGCCCTTCGAAGGCCGCTAACGCAGCGCGGCCATCGGGACGCGTCGCGGCCCAGGAAAACTCGGCCCAGGCGGCCTTGCGCGTGGTGTTTAACGCCATGTCGTGCACCAGTGAGGCATGCCGGCGCCGGCACTGCTCGTGGTGAAAGTAGGCCGGCTTGACGTGCCGCGCCACTTCGCCCGGCCCGCGGTCGCGCCACATCTTCCACAACCAGGCGCTTTTGCGCCGCCCGATCGCGCTGGCGCCTTGCGCGTTGCTGGCGATCATGGCAATACGCTCCACCCGGTGCGGCGCCAGTCGCAGCAACTCCAGCGCCCACAAGCCGCCGAGCGAAAAGCCGGCCAGCGAAAATCTGGCTGGC
>JANNGR010000190.1:0-4843 GCA_031403955.1 Betaproteobacteria bacterium | reverse complement strand
GCCTGCCCAATTCGGACTACGAGGTCTGGATCGGCATGTTCGCGCCGGCCAAGACGCCGCGCGCCATCATCAACCGCCTCAACGAGGAAACCGTCAAGGCCCTACGCTCTCCTGAGCTGCGCGAGAAGTTCAACACGCTGGTGATGGACGCCATGCCGATGTCGCCGGCCGAGTTCGATGCCTTCCTCAAGAAGGACATCCAGCTCAACACCGACCTGGTCAAGGCGGCGGGCATCGAGCCCAACTGATCGTCGCGAACGGCTGCCTTCACCGGAGAATGATGCATGGTAGATAGTTCGTCCAACGGCGCCGTGGATCCGCGGGCGTTCCGCGCCGAGGTACGGGACTTTGCGAGGACCTTGCCCGCTGACTTGCGGCACAAGGTCACGAACAACCTCAAGCTGGAAAAGGACGACTACGTGTGCTACCTCCGGCTACTGGAGGCCCGTGGCTGGATTGTTGGACACTGGCCTGCCGCGTACGGCGGCTGCGACTGGACGCCGCTGCAGCGTTTCATCTTCGAGGAGGAAACCAGTGAAGCGGGAGCGCCGTGGCTAATCCCCTTCGGCGTGAACTACGTCGGGCCAATCCTCTACACCTTCGGTTCGCAGGCGCAGAAGGACCGCTTCCTGCCGCGCATCCGCGGCAGCGCGGACTGGTGGGCCCAGGGTTATTCCGAGCCCGGCGCGGGCTCCGACCTCGCGGGCCTGCGCATGCGGGCCGTGCGCGACGGCGATCATTACGTGGTGACCGGCCAGAAGATCTGGACCACCTACGTGCAATGGGCCGACTGGATTTTCTGCCTCGTGCGCACCAGCCAGGAGGACCGACCGCAGAAGGGCATCTCCTTCCTGCTCATCGACATGAAATCGCCCGGCATCACGATCCGGCCGATCATCACCATGGATATGTGCCACGACGTCAACGAAGTGTTCTTCGACGAGGTCCGTGTGCCGGTGGAGAACCTGGTGGGCGAAGAGGGTGGTGGCTGGACCTACGCTAAAGTGCTGCTCAGCAACGAGCGTGTGCTGGTGGCCGAGGTTGGTCGCTCCACGCGCCAGCTGCGGCGCCTGGACAAACTGGCGGCGGAGACATTGCGCGATGGCAAGCCCCTGCGCGACTACGCGCCCTTCGCGCGCCGGCTCGCCGAGTTGAAGTTGCGCCACTTCGTACTGCAGTCCACCTGCTACCAGGCCGTTGCCGACGCCATGGCCGGCAGCGAGCCGGGCGCCGAAGCTTCGCTAATGAAGATTCGCGGATCCGAATTGCAGCAGGACATTGCGGAAGCCATGGTCGATGCACTGGGTCTGGCGGGCATCGTCTACGACGCCGCCGACCTGGCGGACATGGGCCACGCACCGGGAGAGGGTCCGTTCGAGGCGCCGGGCATCCTCAAGGACCACTTGCATGGCCGCGCCGCCACGATCTATGGCGGCTCCAACGAGATCCAGCGCAACATCATCGCCAAGCTGGCGCTGGGGATGTAGATGAACACAATCACCCAAACAACCGCCCTCGACTCCGAGACGCTGCAGCTGTTCACCGACAGCGTGGAGCGCTACGGCCAGTACAAATACGGGTTCGATACCTACCGCACGCTGCTGCAAGCATCGCCATCTTTCAGCAAGCAGGCTTGGAGCGACTACGCCGAGATGGGTTGGCTCGGCGCCGCGCTGCCGATGGAAGACGGCGGCTTTGGCAGCGACCCGAAGGCCGTGGCGGCGCTCATGCGTTATGCCGGCGAGCGGTTGGCGCTGGAGCCGCTGTTCGCGAGCGCCGTAGTGTGTGGCCGCCTGTTGGCGCTTTGTGGCAACGGTGAAGCGGCCCGGTCGCGGCTGAAAGCCCTGGCTGCCGGCCTCAGGCTTTTCGCCTTGGCGCATGCCGAGCACACGGCCAATGCATTCGAAGGCCAGGTGGAGACCACGCTCAAAGGCGGCAAGCTGCACGGCCGCAAGCTGGTGGTTCTGCATGGCGACCTGGCCGATGAGATCCTGGTCAGCGTAGCCGAGGCGGCGAATACCATTGGCACCGCGGAACCGCGGGTATCGTTGTACGCCGTGGACGCTACCCAGTCGGGGGTTCGCAAGACCGCCTACCGCCTGCTCGATGGCCGTGGCGCGGCGAGTTTTGATTTCAATGCGGCGGCGGCCACCTTGCTCGGACAGCGTGGCGAAGGCGCACCGCTGCTCACACAGGTGCTGCTCGACGCACGGCTGGCCCTGTGCGCCGAAGCCCATGGCGCGATGCGTGCGCTGAATCGCCTGACGCTGGCCTACCTAAAGGACCGCCGCCAGTTCGGTCGCCCGATCGGCATGAACCAGGCCCTGCAGCACCGCATGGTCGAGTTATACATGCTGGAGCAGGAGGCGGCCGCCGTCATAACAGCGGCGCAGCTGGCCGGCGGCCTTGCCGGACCGAAACGGGAACGTGCGGTCATGGGTGCGGTTGCACACGTCATCACAGCCGGCCGGCAGATATCGCACGAAGCGGTGCAGATGCATGGCGGCATAGGCACGACCGACGAACTCGCGGTTGGCCACTATTTCAAGCGCATCATGGTCACCAACCGGCTACTGGGTGACCGCGATGCGCATCTGGATGCCTTCGTGCGCGCCGAGGCGGCAACTACCACCGGCACGCAATGAAGACGGATGCCGCTGTATGCGGGCACGGCCGGCTGGCGCCATCCCGTAACGCCCGAGCGCCCCGATCCGCGGGTCCGGTTTTTTTATAGGAGACATACAGCGCCATGAAATGGGATGACTACCAATGCATACAGTTCGAGCGGCGCCAGCGCGTGCTGGTGATCAAGCTCAACCGTCCGGACCAGCTCAATGCCATTAATGGCCGGCTGCACACGGAGCTTGCGCGGGTGTTCACGGACGCCGCCACCGACCCCGATTCGGACGTCGTCGTGCTCACCGGCAACGGCAGGGCTTTCTGCGCGGGTGGCGATCTGGACTGGATGCAGTCGTCGATCGATCGGCCGGCTGAATTCGAGGCCGTCGCGGCCGAAGCCAAGGCGATCATCTATTCGCAGTTGGACCTGCCCAAGCCGCTGGTGTGCCGACTCAACGGACACGCCACCGGCTTGGGTGCCACGCTGGCGGTGTGTTGCGACATCGTTGTGGCGCACACTGGCGTCAAGATTGGCGACCCGCATGTGAAGGTTGGGCTGGTGGCGGGCGACGGCGGCGCTCTGTTGTGGCCGCAGCTCATGGGTTATGCCAAGGCCAAAAGGTACCTGCTCACTGGGGACATCCTGAGCGCGGGGGAAGCTGAGCGCCTTGGATTGCTCAGCGAGGTCGTGCCGTCCGAGCAACTGGACGAGGCGAGTTACGGGCTTGCCGAACGGCTTGCGCGTGGCGCTACGAAGGCGATCCGCTGGACCAAGATCACGATCAATCTGCCGCTGAAACAGTTAGTGCACAGCCATTTCGACGCGGGTGTAGCCTACGAAATGCTGTCCAACCTGACCAGCGACCACAAAGAAGCCGTTGCCGCATTCCGCGAGCGCCGCGATGCGGTATTCACCGGAAATTGAGTCGTGGTTGTCTGGACATGCTTTACCGGCGGATGGGATCGCCTTCTGAAACAGGAGTGAGTCTGGCGCTGGTGTCGCGCCTCGAACTACGAATATTTGCAGGAGACAATTCCAATGAGAATCCTGACCACCGCCAGCCTTGAGCTGGCAACCTGGATTGCGAAGCTTGGCAGCTTCACGGCCGCGGCAGAGCGGCTTTACACAACGCAGCCGGCAGTTTCGGCGCGCGTGCGGGAGCTTGAGGAAGCGGTCGGACAGAAATTGTTTCTTCGCCAGGGCCGAGGTGTGGAACTCACGATAGAGGGGCGAGAGTTCGTGCGCAGCGCCGGAGAGCTGCTGCGCCAAGTGGAGGAATTGTCACAGTCCTTTAGCAAAGCCAGTGCAGCCGGGGTGGTGCGAATCGGTGCAAGCAGCATATGCCTGGACATGCTTGGTGCACTGTCGATGCGCGTGTCGCGGACGATGCCAAAAGTCTCTTACGATGTCGAGATTGACCGCGCTGGGCGACTGCTCGATCTGCTGGAGTCGCGCAAGCTGGACGTCGCCATGGTTTCAGGTCCGGTCGATCCGAATAAATTCAAAGCCATGAGCCTGGGGTTTGACCGCATGTTGTGGGTCACATCGCCGCAGGTGCTGCAGGAACGCTGGGGCGGTGATCCCGCCAAGCGGCTCGAAGGCCTGCAAGTCTGGTGCGTGCACCGAGAGTCTTTTTATTGGAGCGACGCCACGCGCAGGCTGGTCGAGCATGGCGTGGAACTGGACCGCGTGAACGCCATCAACAACACACTGGGTGCGTTGCGTATCGTGAGTTCGGGCGCCGGTATAGGCCTGCTGTCCGAAAACCTGATCCAGCGTGAGCTGCTGGCCGGCACGCTGGTCCCTATCCCTGGTTTGTCGCCGTGCGAGGATGTCGAGTTTTCGATCGTCTGCATGAAAGACACCGGGGGCCGCATCCTGAGTGAAGTCATCGAAGCTGCCGTCGCGACCAGTCCGTTTCGGCGGACGATCATCAGGTCGTGAACAAGTGACCGCCGCTCGCGCGCTCAACCTACGCCGCGCTTGATGGAGCCGGTGGCTCGGCGCAACCCGATTGCCAACAAGCCGCTGCCGGTGGCGATGGAGAGTTGTGCCAGCGCCTGTGCCCGCCGTTTATGGCCACCCATTTCGAATGACGATAACACGTGCGATGGCGCTGTCTATCATTGAAGGATCGATGGCAGCCGCTCCAGGCCCCTTAAGACGTACATTTCGGAGACATTTCATGCTGAAAACCCGTTTGCTTCGGGACCGCAAAGCCTT
>JANNGR010000189.1:0-2512 GCA_031403955.1 Betaproteobacteria bacterium | reverse complement strand
GGTCCAAGCCCAGTCACTCGATGAGCTCAGGTTAATGCTCAGTGCGGGCGCCGAGGACCTTGGCTTCCTCGAAGTCGCGCTCGAAACAAACCCCGCTCCGTACGTCGGGCCGTCGCATCGCCATATCGGGCCCCGGCAAGCGCGCCCGCTGCGGATAGAGTGCCCCATTGCTTGGGAGACACCGGACGGCACAATCGGCGAGGCAACGCTGCGTTTCTGGTGCGAGCGTCCGGGCGCTTACACGCACCTTGGCGTAGAGCGCCTCATGATGTTGCTGGCGCCCGCAGTCCAGCGGTGGTTTGAAGCCAATCGTGTTGCCTCGGCCGCAGTCATGGATCGGCGCCTGGACATCCAACCGCGACGCCCGAGCAGCGGCACCGATGCGCGTGCTGTCGCGCAGTCGTTGGATCCCGGCAAAGCGTGATCTGAGAATTCACCCGGTACTGGTGCCTGGATCTTGGTGGCCCGGCCGGGGAGGTCCGGTACCTGTTCAATCTCCTTTTTGTCACACCGTCGGCAGCTATGGCCGGTCTCATCAAGAGGTGCACGCCCAAGCGGAACCTCGCGCAGCTCTATGGGTGTGAACCTTCACGGAATTTTCCGACGAATCCAGCGCCGCCTGTCACACGGACGGTGTTCATCGCTTCACCGATGCTACCGCGCGCGTCACTCGTGCCCGTATCACAACGTTGACCAAGTCCGCTGGGCCGGGCGGCCGTGCCATGTCATAGACGATTCCAAAGCTCGAAGCGACGGTCGTGCGACCGCGCACAACAGACCGTTCGTACTCGATCGCATGTTTCGCGTTGGGTGACCCCCCCGAGCGACCTGGATCTGATTGGACGAGCCGGGTCCACGATAGCCGCGTCATACCTGCTGGCGCGTACCTGGCATACGATACGTTTGTCCCCGCGCCACTCCCAACAAGGCTGGTGGCCAGCATCTGGCCCAGCTGTGTGTGCCCCTGGCGAGTGAAGGTGTGATAGTACGCCCCGCCCTGCGGCCGATGCCGCGCCAAGGTCGACTCCTCGAAGTTGATGGATTCGAGCCCGATCGTCCGAAGCGTACCGCCCGAGAGCCACGCCTTCCGGATTCCATAGCCCAAGCTCGCCGAATGGTCCGGCTCGACGATCAGGTCGCGTCCGTTCCAGTTGTGATCCTCACGACCGTACTCGGCGTAGATCTCCGCACCGCTGTGCGGTAACACCCATCGTGCAAACACCGACGCGAGCTGGTTGTCGGCACTTTGTTTGTCAGCACCTGCCGGCGAAAAAACCCGCGAAAGCCTGCTCTTGAGCACTGCCTCGAAGAGATGCGTGTAGTACTCCGACGTCGGCCCGCCGGCCGGCCACGCGATGTGAAAGAACCGCGCCGCACCAAGCTCGAGTCCGGGGAAGCCGCGCGGCTCAAGTACGCCAACCAACCCAGAAGCAAACCGGACCCGCAGCCCGGTATCCACCGGGCTGTACGCGGACTGGTCAATCTTCCCGTAAATCACCCGCCCGTGCAACCGCCCGATGCCGATGTTCCTCGGCGTCGAGGTGCCAACAAACGCGTGCGGAAACCCGGCTGCGTTGTTCCCGAGGACATAGGGAAACACGGTCATCGGTCCCCACCAGTCATTGGCCGTGGAAAAGCCGATCGTCGCGCCTTTCGCGTCGAGTCGTATCGTAGACTGGCCGGGATCCAGGCGAGCATACGCCGACGAGCCGAATCGCTGCGGATGATCCACCCGATCCCAGAACGGCCCGTCACCATACTGCTGCGGCCCGCTCTGCCCCGTTGGCGCAGAGCAAACGCGCGATTCTCTGCGATAAACGACGCTGGCGCCAGCGTTAGACTCAACCCGCGCCATCGCGCAGCAGCCCCGAACTGAGTCTCGAATGTGGCGCCACGCCCCACCCATACGGCGCCATCGTTGAATCCGTACGGCTCGGCGCTGTTGTACCACGCGCCAAGTGTCAGCGGGGCAAACTCGAATGCCACTCCTCGCTTCTTGTACGCCGACCTCTCAAGGCCCGGCTGGTCCCGCCACGGATGCACCCGCGTCCGCGGCCCCAGTTGATCAATCTCGACGGGCGAAAAGGCGCGCACCGACCACGGATACCGTTCCACCAACCCGAGCGTCTGTAGTTGCCTGAGGTAGTTTTCTGCCTCGGTGCCGACAAAGATTGTGGATGGCAGTTGCGAAAGGTTCGCGCCCTGCGCGGCGACGGCGGTGGCGCCGGCCAGGATTGCAACGGCCGCGATCACCACCACGCGCAGGCCACTGGCGCATGCCTTGGTTGCTGTCGCATGCAGCTTGGTCGCGGCAACGGTCACCGCACAGACTCCCGGCAACGCGACGCTGGCGTCGCCCCTCATGCGCGCGGTCTCGTCCTCGGCTCCCCGCATATCCAATGATACGGGCGACCGACACGCCTTGCATTGGACGTTCGACGCCGGTGAACTGCGATACATCTACAACTCCGCTCTGCCGTACTCGATGAATGACGGCGCATTGTGGGCAGGC
>JANNGR010000188.1:0-5244 GCA_031403955.1 Betaproteobacteria bacterium | reverse complement strand
CGACAGCCTGGTTGGCACCGACAGCCACACCACGATGATCAACGGCATTGGTGTGGTGGGTTGGGGCGTGGGTGGCATCGAGGCCGAGGCCGCGATGCTCGGCCAGCCGGTGTATTTCCTGACGCCCGACGTGGTCGGATTCGCCCTGACCGGGCGCCTGCGCGAAGGGGTTACCGCCACCGACCTGGTGCTGACCGCGACCGAACTCCTGCGCCGGCACAAGGTGGTGGGCAAGTTTGTCGAATTCTTCGGCGCTGGCACCGGTACGCTGGCGCTGCCCGACCGCGCCACCATCGCCAACATGGCGCCCGAATATGGCGCCACGATGGGTTTCTTTCCGGTAGACGAGCGCACCATCGCCTACTTCAAGGGCACCGGACGCACCAAAGGCGAGATTGAGATGTTCGAGGCCTACTGCCGGGCGCAGGGGCTGTTTGGTGTACCAATGCCGGGTGAGATCGACTACTCGCAAATCGTCGCGCTCGACCTGGGCGACGTGACGCCGAGCCTGGCGGGCCCGAAACGCCCGCAGGACCGGATTGAATTGGGTCAGGTCGCGAATCAATTCGCGTCGTTGTTCTCCAAACCGGTTTCCGACAATGGCTTTAACCAGAGTGCGGGCAAGCTGCTCGACCGTTACCCGGTTGGCGCGGCTGGCAGCCAGGCTGGGCACAACGCACCCCTGGCACCACCACTTGCGCCCGGCGCCCCCCGCAGTGTGGTGGAAATGGTAGGTAACCGCCCCACGCTGGAAGCCAGCCAGGCGCAAGCCGAAGCGCCACCGGTCGTCTCTAGCGGCTTCACGGTGGGCAATGGCGACGTGTTGATCGCGGCCATCACCAGTTGTACCAACACTTCCAACCCGAGCGTCCTGCTGGCCGCCGGATTGTTGGCCAAGAAGGCGGTGCAGGCGGGACTGCGGGTAAAGCCGCATATAAAAACATCACTGGCCCCGGGCTCACGCATCGTGACCGAGTACTTGACGCAGACCGGCCTGCTGCCGTATCTGGAGCAACTCGGATTTGCGCTGGCCGGGTATGGCTGTACCACCTGTATTGGAAACGCGGGCGACCTGACGCCCGAGCTAAATGAAGCGATCGCCGCCAACGACCTGGTGTGCGCTGCCGTGTTGTCGGGCAACCGCAATTTCGAGGCCCGCATCCATCCCAATCTGAAGGCCAATTTTCTTGCCAGCCCGCCGCTGGTGGTGGCATATGCGATTGCCGGCAACGTGATGCGCGACCTGATGACCGAGCCCCTGGGGCAGGGCGCGGGCGCGGACGGCAAGCTGCGCGACGTATACCTGGGTGACATCTGGCCCAGCAGCGATGAGATCTACCAGCTAATGAAGTTCGCGATGAACGGCAAGGCCTACCGATCGAACTACGCCCGCGTCAAGTCCGAGCCGGGCCAGTTGTGGGAAGAAATCAAGGGCGTCGCCGGCACCGCCTACACCTGGCCACACAGCAGCTATATTGCCGAGCCGCCGTTTTTCGCCGGCTTCACGCTGCAAAATCCGGCATCGCAAAACAGCACCGAGCGCGTAACCGGCGCGCGCATCATGGCGCTATTCGGGGACTCGATCACCACCGACCATATCTCACCCGCGGGCTCGATCAAAGAGAGTTCGCCGGCCGGTCAGTGGCTGGTTCGCAACGGCGTGATGAAGGCCGAATTCAATTCCTACGGCGCCCGCCGCGGCAACCACGAGGTGATGGTGCGTGGCACTTTTGCCAACGTGCGCATCAAGAATCTGATGATCCCGCCCGCGCTGGATGGCTCGCGCGAGGAAGGTGGCGTGACGCTGTTTCGTTCGAATGGTTCGGCAGCGCGGAAAATGCCGATCTTCGACGCGGCGATGCAATACATGCAACAAGGCACCCCGACGGTGGTATTTGCGGGCGAGGAATACGGTACCGGTTCCAGCCGCGACTGGGCCGCCAAGGGCACGCAATTGCTTGGAATTCGGGCGGTGGTGGCGCGCAGTTTTGAGCGCATCCATCGCAGCAACCTGGTCGGCATGGGTGTGTTGCCGCTGCAGTTCAAGGGTGCCGATTCGTGGCAGTCGCTGGGCCTGACGGGCGACGAACTGGTTGATGTGTCGCCCGACTCGAAGCTCACGCCCCAAAGCGACGCGCAACTGGTCATCACCCGCTCAGACGGAACCCGGCAAGAGTTAACGCTGACCTTGCGTATCGACACGCCGATCGAGGTGGATTACTACCGCAACGGCGGCATCCTGCCGTATGTGCTGCGGCAGTTGCTGGCGTAGCGGTCGCCGCGGCCGGGTACCGATTTTTCAACCCTGCAGCAGCCGGCGCATCGCTTCCGGCAAGCCCTGGTTGGGCTTGACCGGTGGCGCGGAAAAACTGCCGCCCGTTGCTTGCCGGGCGCCAAGGCCACCAGGGTTTCAGCATGGCGCACGGCGCTCGACACACCATCTACCACCGGCACCGGCACCGGCAACTGGCCGCGCAGCGCGCGTGCCAGCCCGGCTAGCGGCGCCCCGACAAGAATGATTACTTCCGCACCGTCGTCCTGTACCACGCGTTCACGCAATTCGCGCGGTTTTTGTGTATGTTCGGTTTGCACGTCGCCGATTTTCGCCGCCGCATCCTGCGCGCCTTTGTCGGGTGCGGGCTGATCGAGCGCGTCGATGCCAAAGAGATGCTGGCCTACAAACACAGCGGCTTCTCGGTGGATGCCGCTGTGTGCATTGAGGCACTCGACCGCGCCGCACTGGAGCGACTCTTGCGCACCTGCGCCCGTCCACCCTTTGCCATGGATCGCCTTCGCAAGCAGGGCTTTGAGCTGGTGTACCGCTGCGCGAAACAGCACAGCGAGCCTACGGGTGACAAGCGAGGTGGCGTCGTTGCCGAGCTGGTGCTCACACCACTGGCACTGATCGCGCGCATTGCGGCCTTGGGTAGCCGCCACCACCGGCGCGCGACGCGTGGTGCCGACTCGAATAAGTAGTGCTGAACGGCCTTGACTCAGAATCAGATCGGCCCGCGCAGCATGATGCACGGCCACCCCTTGCGCGACACCGCCGACGCAACGAGTCACGCGGCCAGGTAATGCTAGTTCGGGTGTTATTGCCCTTGGTTGAACCCGCCATGGATTTGCCGCGGCGGGTATGGGCCGCATGGCGTCCGGAGCTGTGGAAGGTCAGCCTGCAATTGTCTCGGATTTGGGCGACATGAGGCAGTTGCTTCGGACAGAGGCCGAGTAATACAATTGCCGCAAGTAATACGGAGGCTCCATGCACCCTGCCCTGACCATCAAGAGCCAAGTCACCGTGCCCAAGGAAATACGGATTTTTCTGGGTATTGAACCCGGTGAACGGATCAAGTTCGAGCCCATGGCGGACGGTCGCGTCGCCATCGCGCCGGTCGAGCCGCGCCAGCCGAAAGCGGACGATCCGTTTGAGCGCATGAAGGGCAGCGGTAAACGCGGCGTGAGTACCGAAAAGGTCATGCGCGCGACCCGTGGCGACGACTGGAACACGTAGCGAGAATGGTATTGGTCGATAGCAACGTCTTGATTGACGTAATGACACGAGACGCGGTTTGGTGTGACTGGTCGCTGGCCCAGCTGCGAAAGGCCAAGGCCCAAGGCAGGCTGGCCATCAATGCGCTAATCTACGCAGAAATTGCGGTGGCCTACGACTCGGCCGCCGAACTTGATTCATTTTTGAAACCGACTGGCATCGTCGTCGCACCGGTTTCTACCGATGCAGCCTTCTTGGCCAGTCGCGCGTTTATGCGCTACCGCCGAACCAAGGGCACCAAGACCGGCGTGCTGCCAGATTTCTTTATTGGTGCCCAGGCGCAAGCCGAAGACTGGACGTTATTGACGCGTGATGCAACGCGATACCGGCGCTACTTTCCTCAGGTAAATCTGATCTGCCCTTGAGCGGGAGGCCGGTCCGCTACCGATTAAAAGCGCAGCTACCTCAACTACAGATGCCGCCAGCCGCGCGCCGAAAAACCTGCCCTTTCGCCAGCGCCAGCTCGCCTTTTCCCGAGGCAATGCGCAACGCGTCGCCGCCGGCTTGCAGCACCAGTTCTCCGCGAAGACCGGACAGCATGCGCAGATGCGTGCCGGCTATCTGGCCCGAGAGCGCCCGGCTCCGATCGCGCTGGTGCAGCGTGCCATCGACCACCTGGTACTTCTGCGCAAGGCGCAGGCTGGCGCCGCGCAGCATGCCGCTGCCGCACCACAGGCCATCGACGCGGGCGGGCACTAACCACAGGTGCACCTTGCTGGATTTCTCTTTGCCGACCTCCTTGTCCGGCACCGGGACCACCGTCGATCGGTCCGGCATCCAGTCGCCCATGTCCCAGTCGTGCGAAACCAGGCGCGTGCCGGGCTTGAGTGCCAGCAGCGCCGGGCGCAGCTGCATATTGACCTCGGGCAATAGGTACATGGTGATCACGGTGGCGGTAGACAGGTCGGTCTTGAACAAGTCCTGCTCGCGAAACTCCACCCGATTGGCCACACCCGCGCTGCGCGCATTGCCGATGCTGGTGCGCACCAGGGCGGGATCGATTTCCACGCCCAGGCCGGTGGCCCCAAAGCGCTTGGCCGCCAGAATGACGATGCGCCCATCGCCCGAACCCAGATCGAGCACGTGGTCGCCGCGCTTCACGCCCGCGATGCTCAACATTTCGAGCGTGACGTTGTCCGGTGAAACGATGAACGGGACTTCTTCGCTCGCAGCCGGCTCTGCAATGACGAATAGGCACGCGAAAGCCAGCAGCAGAGGCGGCATTGCGGCGAATCGGAGATAGGTAAACATCATCAAAAAAATTATAGGCCACCGCACGGAAGCAGTGGCGTCTCGTGCGTTGCGCAAAGACTCAGATCGCCACCAATTGGTGCACGCCTTTGACCTGCATGTCCGCACCCGCGCCGCGCGCAATAAACTCGCCACGCTGCATCACCAGGTAGTCAGTTCACGCTCGTCCCATACCACCAGGTCGGCGTCGCTGCCCACCGCAATCGTGCCCTTGCGCGGATGCAAACCATACGCTTTGGCCGGGTTGGTGGCGGTCAGTTCGTTAAACCGGTTGGCGGTGATGCGCCGGCCCAGCACACCCTCGCAGTACAGCAGCGCCATACGCGTTTCAAGGCCGGGAATGCCGTTCGGAATATGGCGAAACGGCACTTCCTGGCCACCCGGTTTCTTGCCTTCGGGCGCGTCGTAGCGAAACGGCGCATGGTCGCTTGAAAACACCGTGA
>JANNGR010000187.1:0-10631 GCA_031403955.1 Betaproteobacteria bacterium | reverse complement strand
AATCGACTGCCCTGAAATGCGCATGTGCAAAGCGCTGATGTTGCCTTGCGCGTCCAGCCCGGCGGTGAGCTTGCATTGGGTTGCGGGATGGAATTTTCCGTGCAGCATGTCTTCTTCGCGCGACCAGATCAGCTTGATCGGCGTGCCCGGCATTTCCTTGGCCAGAGCCACCGCCTGGCGCACATAGTCGGTCGCCCCGCGGCGGCCAAAACCACCGCCCAGATGCAGCTTGTAAACATCACACTTTGCCTGGGGCAGACCGGAGGCTTCGGATGTGGCAGCCAGCGCCGCTTCACCGTTTTGGGTCGGTGTCCAGACTTCGCAGCGTTCCGTTGTGTAACGTGCCGTGGCGTTCATGGTCTCCATCGTCGCGTGGTTCTGGTGCGGGTAGGAATAAACCGCTTCTACCTTGCGCGCGGCAGTTGTTATGGCTGCCAGTGCGTCGCCGTTCTGGTTGCCCACGATGGCCTGCGGCGCGTCCAGGCCGGCCTTCAAGATAACGCTAAAACCGGCGCTGGACAATTTTGCGTTGGGGCCTTCATCCCACTCTATCGGCAGCGCGTCGAGCGCGGTTTTGGCACGCCACCAGGTGTCGGCAATCACCGCCACCGCACTGTCGCCCACGCGCACCACCTTTTTCACGCCCGGACGCTTGTCAATCGCGGCGGCGTTGAAGCTCTTTAACTTGCCGCCAAACACCGGGCAGTCCTTGATGGCGGCATTCAGCATGCCAGGCAGTTTCAGGTCCATGCCGTAAATCTGGGCACCGGTCGTCTTGTCCACCGTATCCAGGCGCGCCAGGCGTTTGCCGGCGAGTTTCCAATCCTTGGGGTCCTTTAGCGTCACAACGGCGGGTGCCGCAAGCTTGGCGGCCGCGGAAGCGACCTTGCCATAAGTGGTGCCGCGGCCAGTTGGCGTGTGGGTGATGACGCCGCTGGCCACGCGGCATTCCGATGCACTCACCTTCCACTCGTCGGCGGCCGCCTGTACCAGCATCATGCGGGCGGTAGGGCCGCCCTTGCGCACATAGTCGTTGGATTGCCGGATACCCTGGCTGCCACCGGTGGCAAAGTTGCCCCAGACGCGGTTGCGCGCCAGGTTCTGGCCGGGTGTCGGATATTCAGTCGTGACCTTGGCCCAATTGCAGTCCAGTTCTTCTGCCACCAACTGCGCCAGGCCGGTCAGTGTGCCCTGGCCCATTTCAGAACGGGCGATGCGGATGACCACCGAGTCATCGGGATTCACGACCACCCAGGCGTTGACTTCCGCCGTGGGTGTTGCTTGGGATTGCTGCGCCACCGCCTCTCCCATCAGCGGGATATGGAAGGCCAGCACCAGTCCACCGGTGGCGGCCATGGAACTGGCGATAAAACCGCGGCGCGAAACATCGGACCCTGGCGTAAGGGTGGTTTTCATGTCGTGCTCCCATCGGCGTGCTGAATCGACAACGCGGCCAGCTTGGTGTTACCGCCGTTTGCCACCACCTTGATGGCGGCGCGAATCCGGTTGTAGGTGCCGCAACGGCAAATATTGGTCATGACCTCGTCTATGTCGGCGTCGGTCGGTTTCGGTTTGTCGTTGAGCAATGCCACCGCCGCCATGATCATGCCGCTCTGGCAGAAGCCGCACTGCGGCACATCGAGAGCGGCCCAGGCTTTCTGAACCGGATGTGATCCATTCGGTGACAGACCCTCAATCGTCACAATTTTTTCCGCGACGCCAATGCTGGACACTGGCCGAACGCAACTGCGTATGGGCAGCCCGTCAATGTGTACCGTGCAGGCACCACACTGGGCGATGCCACAACCGTATTTGCTGCCGGTAAGGCCGAGCTGTTCACGCAGCACCCATAAGAGTGGCGTGTCGCCTTCGGCATCAAAGTCACGTACCAATCCATTGACGGTCAATTTCGCCATGTCTGAACTCCTGTAATTGATTGAGACTGGGAAGATGGCTCGTGGCATCTTACGCTGGCCACAATTTTCCTGCCAACGCGCACTACAAGGCCCAAGTGCCCTCGACGCGGTCCAGCATTTCAGAACCCGGCGTAGTCGATGAATCCCTGTTTGACTTGGACCGCGCGTCAAGGCGCCCGGCGAGAGAAATCCTTCACGCCAAGCGCGCCTTTCGGTGCCGCGACATTCAGCACAAACAACCGTCGGCCCCAGCGCGGCGGGTGCTTCAGCTTCCACGACACTCTGGGTAGCAGCGCGATGCAGAACAACTTGGCGATCTCAATCGCGAGGTCCTTGCCCGGGCAGGTACGGTCGTCCTGCGCGACCTGGCTGTCCTGTTGGCCGCGCGGCCAGATCAAATGCCGTGCGGCTTCGGGCGCGTTGAAACGGTCGGGGTCGAAACGCTGCGGTTGGTCAAACACTTTCTGGTCGCGCTGCGCAAGCGGTATCACACCCATCACCAGTTGGCCTTTATCGATGGCGAACACACCGCTGGCGGATTCGATCACGCGGTCGCGCGTGGCGCGCCCAAAAATGAAAAATACAGGCGGATGCAGGCGCAACACCTCGCGCAGAAACCGGTCGAGCTTGGGCAACTTGGCCAACCGCCTGGTATCAACATCGCGCGGCTGGTGCCCGAACACGGAGACAATTTCTTCGCGTAGTTGGTCGCACCAATCGGGGTGCCGGCTTAATTCGCCAATAAGCGACTTGAGCACACTTTGAATTCCCAGAAACGAGTTGTTGCCAAGCAGGTAGCTAATCTGTTTGGCAACCAGGTCCCGGTCGCCCAGGCCTTCCAGGCCCGCGAGCTCCAGCATCGCATTGAACGTGGGCGCGGATGACACGCAATCGACCAGGCGCTGGTAGTCGCGCACCGAGCGCGAATAAGCCGACCAGGGAAGGTATTTGGTAACCGCCACGGCCCAATGCAAAAACAGGCCACCAAAAAGGCGACGGACCATGGCGGGATCGGGATGAGCATCGAGAATCCAGCGAAAAACAAACGTGACGGCAAAGTTTTCCAGTTCGTCACGAAAACTGAAGCGCTTGCGCGACAACCAGCGTTCGATGAATTCGTCCGCCGTGCGCTCGAACTGCGCCACCAACGTCGTCGAACGTGTACGCAGGAGACGCATATAAAACGCTTTCGGCTGGTCGTGCGCCGCTGCGGTCTCGAACATGCTGGGCACGACGTTGCCAAGCAGCGGCAGCGGCGGTATCTGAAACTGAAAACCGTCGCTCGGGCGATCCGGCACCAGGTCACGGGATGCAAACAACGCCGTGATGGCGCGATCGTCCAGCATGGCGATGGTGGGATTGAACAGGTTGACCTTGAACACCGTGCTGTTGTATTTGGTTTGCCGGCGCAGGAAGAACCGCTCCCAGCCGCTGATCAGAAAAAAGTCGATCGCGTCGAGCACCGGGCCCAGAACCGGCAGACCAAAACTGCCCGGTGCGCGGCGCATCGAGAAACTGGCGCTGGCGCCACCGATGCCTGTGTTGCGACCCACCAGATCGCCAAAACTACGCGTACCTTTTATTGAATCCATGCCGGGCTTTGAAAAACACGCCTCGCCGTAGACGTTTTTGGCCAGCAACGGATTGGTCAACGCATGCGAGAAAGCGTCGGCTCCCACCATGAAATTCATCAGGTCGCCCAGCACCTGCTTGCTGGAACAATTCTCCGCCAGCAGCCCGACCAGAAATTCGACCTTCTTCACGTCCTTCCCATACAGACGGCTCAGCTCGCCCGCAAGTTCCTGATCGCTGGTCAAGTCAGCAAACGAAATCACCGGCGAGAGACCAAACTGCTGCCGGTATTCGCAATAAGGCCGGATGCGCCAGGCGCGCGATTTGGCGATGGCGGCAAGGTCCGCCGGCACCAGGAAAGCGGCGGTGTTCTTGGGCATGATGCGCCCGGCGCGCTGAGTCGCGCTGGCGGTGATGACTTTCTCGATACCTTGTCCGACTAGGAGATCGTTGTTGAATCGAAAATCGGCGTGTGGAATCCGGGCACCGTCGATCGACAGCTCGGTGGGCACCAGTTGGTGCCAGCGATACAGCAGATTGAATTCGGCGCAGATGCGGTTGCTGCGATACCAGTGCTGCCGTTCGGCGAAACCGATTTCAACGAACATCTTGAATAAGGCCGGCGACAGGTGTTTGATGTAGTCTTCAATGATGATGTTCAGCAACTGGACGATATTGGTGTTGCGCGCGGTCTCGAACAGGCGATCGTTGTCCCAGTCCGGATGGCAAATTGCGATTTCCCCGCACAGGCGGTTGTGCTCGCGCAGAAATAAGGTGTTGATCGCGCTATAGACGATGGTAGAGTTGCCGCGCTCCAGCCCGGTCAGGAAAAATTTGGCCCTACGCCGCGGCGTGTTGAACTCCTGCGGCACCACTTCACCACGGAAATCACCGCCCTCGATGTAAGACAGCGTCAGGTACTTTTGCTTGACACGCTGGCCATCATCCTCAAAAAGATAAGGCGGGTATTCCTGGCCACCGATGTCCTGCGATTCCAGTTTGCCGCCTTGTCCGCTGCGAATCAGGTGGGTGTCAGCGGCGTTGAGCCCGTAGATCTGGCACAGGTCGATTTCATGGTTGGAAGTGTTCTTGCGTGGGTCGAGCGGATCGGTACGCAGGAAACTGTCGGTGAACCACTGCGCGAACAGGCCGAACAGGGCCGAGCTCTTGGGGCAAGCCGTCATATCCGCGCCACGCTGGAACAAGACGCCCAGGTCATTGATGTCCGGCAGCGCATCGACATCCGTCTGGCTGGCGGGCGGCAAGTGGCGCCCGGTATAACCGCGATCAACCAGCCCGGTCCAACAGATGTAGTCGGCAATCGGACCTGGCTGCTCTGCCGGACCCCACAGCGACAACGGATACGGGCGCGGCTGGGCGGAGTTGACTATGAAATTGATAAAGAAGCGGTTGGTCAACTTTTTCAGCCAGGGCACGGCGCGGACCGCGCGCCAGAACCAGGCGAAATGCGACACCAGGTATTTGGCAATTCGGTTGTCGCGGTAAATAAACATGTTTATGGCTGCTTCGTCACCAAGTGCAGCGGCCGGACGGGTTCATGCGGCTCGACGCGCGACTGGGCACGCGCAAACAACATCCGGGTCAAGCCGGCTTCGGCGCGCAACTCGAACAGCCGCGCCTCCTGCCCCCTGGCAGTGCTGATCGCGCTGTGGAATGCGAGTTCGGCGGCGGCGAAATCCCTCTGCCGTGCCAGTATCTCGCCACGTTCGCGGTGCACCTCCGCCTCGATCCAGCGTTCGTCGCCGGCGTTGCCACCACGCAGGGCTTCGGCCAGCACCACCAAGGCTTCGGTGGTGCGCTGCGTGCGCGCATAAGCCCGGCCAAGCGCCAGCAGCAACAGCGGCATGGCGGAGTCCGCTCCGCTGGCCCGGTAGGCCGCCACGCCTTGGGCTATCAGCGCGACGCCGGCCTCCAGCGTGCCCCCCTCAACCAGGCTCCATCCGCCGAACACTTTGCCAAGCGCGAGCCACAACGGTGTACCTTGGTCGGAAGCCAGGCGCTGCAGCTCCAGCGCGTGCCTTGCCAGGTGTTGTTTGTCGCCCGCCAGCCAGTGGCGCCGGCACGCCAGCCCGTGGGCAAGGCAAAGCATCGGTTTGTGCGACAGCGCCTGCGCCTCCGACACGCTCTGCTGCGACTGTTCCAAGGACCGCTGTGGTTGGTCTAGCAGCAGCGAGGCGATACTGAGATGGCCAAGCGCCGAAATGCGCGGCGACTGGCCGTAAAGGATCGCACGTTCGCGGTCGCGGCCCGGGTCGTTGTCCATCGCCAGGGTGGTTTCGAGTTGCCCGCGCGCCTCGTTCAACCGCCCGCGATCGAGCATTACGCTGCCATGCACCACCGAGAACGCCAGTCGCGCGTCAAGGTGGCCGTTTTTCTCCACCAGCGGAGCGGCATCCTGCATCATGTTCAGCACCGCGCCAAGCCGGCCGGCGAAAAGAAGCGCGGTTCCCAGACCCCACAATGCGCGCAACCCCTGGCCCGAGTCGTCCAGTGTCGCCGCCAGGTCGCGCGCGCGCTCGAACGCCGCCATGGTTTGCGGAGCGTTGTAACCACGCTGCGCGATCAGCACGTTTCCGAGCGCGTTTTGCAGCGCCGCCTCCTGCCGGTCACGCTCGGCGTCGTTCGGCATTTGTTCCAGCAGGGCCAGGCCGCTATGAAGCTGCGCCTGGGCTTCGGCAAAAGAGCCGCACGCAACGCTGTCGCGCGCGGCTGCTTTCCAGGCGCGCACCGCGTCGCGGTAAAGGCCGGCCTGGGTGCGGTGGTGCGCCAGCAGTTCCTGCGACGCGGCGCGGCCCGAGGGCTGGATATCAAGCTCCCTGGCGATGGCGGCGTGTAATTGCCGCCGGCGCCCGCGCAGCAGCGTGGCATAGGCGGCGTCGCACACCAGCGCATGTTTGAAGCGGTAACTCGCCTCCGGCGGCGTGCCGCGGCAAGTGAGCAGCGCGGCGTCGCACAGCGCCGCCAGCGCTGTCGCCAACTCGCCCTCGGCTTTGCCGGCCACGGCCGCCAACAGCCGGTAGTAAAACTGCCTGCCTATCGCCGAGCCGATCTGGGCGACTTCCTTGGCCGTGGCGCCGAGGCGATCCAGCCGTGCCAGTAGCGACGAATGTAATGTCACCGGCACCGCCAGGTCGCTGGCGCCAGCCGGGATCGCGGCCGGCAGGTTGAGCGAGCGCTGTTCGGTTTCCAGCACCGCATTCGTCAGTTCTTCGATGAACAGCGGCACGCCATCGGAGCGCTCGGCGATATTGCGCAGCGTACGCTCCGGCAACCGGTTGCTGCCCGCAATCTGTTCAATCAGGATCCTGCGGTGGGTCTGGTCGAGACGGCCAAGCGCCAGCTCTTCGGCATGCGGCAGATGCGCCCAGGGGGACTGGAACTCGGGACGACAGGTGACGATGACCAGAACCGCAAGCCGGTCCACACGCGCCGCCAGTGCGTCGAGCAGATCGCATGAGGTCGGATCGATCCAGTGCACGTCCTCGAACAACATCAGCAGCGGCCCGCGCGCGGCCAGCTCTTCGACCATCCGCAGCCATGCGGTAAACGTGCGCTGCCGGCGCTGTTGCGGCGGCAGATCGACCGGCGGATAACGTTGCGCCGCCACCGGCAGGCCGAGCAGATCGGCCAGCAACGCCAGCTCTTCCTGCGACGGTCTGTATGCTGCGGCCAGCGCTTCGAGCTTGTCGAGCCGGGCGTCGAACGAATCCTCGCGTTTGAATCCGGCCGCGCTCTCCACCTGGCGAATCAACGGATAAAGCGGGCTGCTGGTGTGTTGCTCGGAGCAGAAATAACGCAGCCGCGTGAAGGTCGCGGCGTCTGCGTCAGCCATACATGCCTCAACCAGGCGCGACTTGCCGATGCCCGCTTCGCCGCTGAGCAACAGGACTTTGCCCGCCCCGTTGCGAACCTCGCGCCAGTAACCGCGCAGCCGGGCCAGTTCTGGCTCGCGCCCGACTAGCGCGCTCAGGCCAGCGGATGCCGCGACATCCAGCCGCGTCGCCCCGGTGGCTCCGGTCACCTGGTAGACCGGCATCGGCAGGGCGACGCCTTTTAGCGCGTGTTTGCCGCGCGAATGGCAACTGAAATAACCACGCACCAGGCGATAGGTGTCGGCGCTGATGACCAGTGTGTTCGGCTCAGCCAGGGCCTGCAGCCGGGCCGCGACGTTGGGCGTACCGCCGACGGCCAGATGTTCCCGCCAGCCGCCACTACCCACTTCGCCAGCGACGACCAGGCCGGTGTGGACGGCCACCCGAACCGCGAGCCGCGCGCCGCTTTCACGCCCGAACTGCGCGATCAGATGCACCGCGTCGGCCACTATCTCCAGGCCCGCGGCGACGGCCCGTTGCGCGTCGTCTTCATGGGCGCGTGGATAACCGAAATAAGCCAGGATGCCGTCGCCCAGGTACTGCGCCACCGATCCATCGAACCTTTCGATCGCGGCGGCACCAACCGCCTGGTATTTACGCAAAATTTCGCGCAGGTCCTCCGGGTCAAGCTGTTCAGACAGCGACGTGGTGCCGACCAGATCACAGAACATAACGGTCAACAGCCGTCGCTCCGCCTCGCCGCCGGCGCGCCCGGCCTTCGGCGCAACGCTGGCTGGCGCGGTCTTGCCCAGCGGCGCGGCGCATTGCCCGCAAAACTGGAAGCGCTCCGGGTTTTCGGAGCCGCACGACAGACACACCATGGCAACCCGCGCAACGAGTGCGCCGCTACCGGCTGCAACCCCGGAACCATCAGCATCGCAGTTTGTGTTTGCCATTCGCCGGCCCTCCTCCTGCCACAGGCAGGAAATTCAAGCGCCAGTGGCAGTGTGCTAAGCGCCGGCCTATCGGTCAAGCATTGGCAGCGGATTTCATACCCAGTTTGTGGGATGCCAGCAGGCCGTTTTCATGTTTGATGGTACTGACGCCAATCGGTGCCAAAGCTGGCCCCGCCCCTCAGGCGCGCCGCACCTTCACGCTGTAACTTCCCATGCCGCTGGCGCGGTTGTAATGGCGCACCTGCACGTAGTACAAGCCGGCGATCAGGTCGGCCTTGATTGACGCGTTGGTGTCCACGCCGCTGTCGTCGTCTTCGGCGATCACGCTGGTGTGGCTGTTCGGGCCAAACAGTTTCATCACCACGTCGCTCGGCCCGCGGGTGTCGATCAGGTGGGTGCCGCCGCTGGCGACCGTGAACTTGAACAGATCTTCCTCACCCGCCTTGCCGATCGCGGCGGCAGTGCGCCGGGTGGCACCGACCTTTATCTCGCTGGCATCCACCACCGTCGGCGCAGTCTTGGGGTAGGCCTTGGCGCTGGCTATGTAGGCCTTGTCGACGGCTGACAACACATCGTTCGCATGAGTTCCGATGCCGCTCTTGACCCAGCTACCGGGAAAGAAATACAGCATGAGCGAATTGGGATCGAAGGCGGTGCCATTGACCTGATCAACGCGGTACTTGTTGAGGACGTTGTGGCGGACCATCGCCTCGGTCCAGTTGTTCGGCGGTCCGGACAGGTCGCGAATCACCGTGGCCTCGTTCCAGCTGATGCCGCCGGCCGGATTCTGGTGCTCGTGCGCCAGGCCGATGGCATGGCCGAACTCGTGACCGGCCGTGCCGCCGTCCATGAACCCGAGGTTCATCGTCGGCTGGTCCAAGGGAATGCCGCGGTTGTCGGTACCCACGTACGACCAGGCGCCGTCGCTCGAATCGAAGGCCACACGGATCTCGGCGTCGGGCGCATTGTTGAAGTCAAACTTCAGGTTGGCATGCTGCGTCCACCACAACGCCTGTTCCCTGGCTTGGGCCTGCTGCGCCGCCGTGCCGCCAATGAAGCGCACCCGTAGCTTGCTGCCGTTCATCCACAACTTGCCGATCGGAATGATGGCGCGCAGCGTGCCGCCGCGGCGCACGGTGGATTGAAACCGCATCAGGTCCGCCGGCAGCGGTCGTTGAACGCATACGTGGGGTCGGGTGGCCATGGTGCTCTCCTAGCAAGAAGTGACTAATGTGCAGGGCTGCGTGTTAGTGTCTTAGCCGTTTGCCCATCGGTCAAGCGCCGATTCCGCTAGGCCGGGTGAGGTGCGACCTGCCTACGTCTACAACTGCCGCCGGGTTGAGGGAGTCCCCCGCTCAAAGGGCAGCCCCATTGCGGCTCCGTCAAGCGGACAAGCCGCCCATTGACTTCACGCGCGGGTCGTTCTCTTCGCACAGAATCTCGAACGCGGCGCGATGCACGGATTTGAACGTGCGCGTCTTGCCGTGCGCGCGCAAAACCAGCCGGCAGCTGGCAATCTTCGAGTTGAGACAGGCTTTGGCGCCGGCGGGCGGGTTCCGATACCGCAGCCCGACAAAATGTTCCCGCAACGCCTCGACGCCGACCTCGATCTCGGCCCCATCGGCCGACGTCAGGAAGCGCCACAGAAACCCGCGTGCGTCGGTCTTCGCGCGCAACGCGCGGCTGATCGAATTGAACTCGTAGCGCCGCCCCTCGACCGAGAGTACCGCGATGGTCATCCGGGGCGTCATCACCGGGCCGACCTTGATCTGCGCGGTGGCGCACTCGAGGAACACGTCCGGCGCGCCATCAAAGCCGCAAACCTGCGCCCAGGTATAACGGTCAGTATGCTGGCTACCCCAGTTGTGGTTGTGACTGCCGGGCCAGGAGTCGATCGCGTATGACTCACCGTCAACCACATAGGTACCATCAAAACACACGTTGGGGCTCACGCACAGCACTTTGGCCTTCGGGAAGCGTCCCGCATAAAGCGGCTCGGGCAACAGCAGGCTGACAGGCCCGCCACCCGACCAGGTGAGGTTCCATTTCAGCGCGCCGGTCCCGCCCTGCAACACACCGGGCTTGAGTTGTGCGCCGGGCATATTGACCTCTAGGCGATTGGGCTCGAAAGCGCAGTCGCGCCGTGGTATCTCGGTCTTGGCTGCCACCGTGCGCCGCTTCTCGCCGTCGAACCAGACCGACCAGATCTCGCCCTCGGACGCTTCGGGATTTGCGCCCGGACAGAACAGGGTGTGTCGAATCCAGAACGCGAGCGGTCGCGTCGGGTGATTGGCACGCTGGAACCAACTTTCGTAGTGAGCGCTGCGCCCGTCCCATCGGCAGCCGTCCCAGTC
>JANNGR010000186.1:0-7788 GCA_031403955.1 Betaproteobacteria bacterium | reverse complement strand
CCCATGGCGGTCGGCCGCAAGTCCGCCTTTTCGCAACTGACAATTATTTGGCCGAAGTGCTGGTGCGCCAGACCGCATGCCACGGGCTCGATGCCGCTGTACAGTTCGCCGCCATAGTTGCGCGCGGCCTTTAGCCTGGTTTCTTCCTGCGCGTTGGCGGCCTGCCCCAGGCGCTTGCGGGCGGCACCGTAGTCGAGTGGACTCTTGGCTTGGCCCATCTCTCCAATGTTGTCCATCAGCGCGTCACTGTCGAAGTGGCCATAACCGCTGTAGCTGGCGCTGGCAAACGCGCCGTCTTCAAAGTCGAGCAAGGCTTGGTAGGCGCCTTCGGTCGGGCGCGTCGGGTCCCACGCCCCGGTATGCGCCGCCACGCTGCGCACCAGCCCGCCGCCCAGCAAGCGCAATATGTCGATCTGGTGGCTGGCCTGGCTGTGGATCACGCCGCCACCAGTACCTGTGTCTAGCTCTTCGGGGCGCCGCGGACGGTAAAGGAAATCGGTGAAATTCATGGCCGTCATCATCTTCACCCGGCCGTAACGGCCACTGTCGATCAGCGCGCGGGTACGAAGAATGGGCGTGTTGAAGCTGTGGCTGTGTCCCACCACCATGTGGACCCCGGCCATGGCGCAAGCTTCCATCATCGCCGTGCACTCCGCCAGCGTGATGGCCATCGGTTTTTCCACCAACACGTGTTTGCCATGCGCCGCCGCCAGCGCGACATGTTCGGCATGCAACTGGTGCGGCGTGGCGATGTACACCACCTGCACCTTCGGGTCGGCGCATAAGGCTTCCACGTTGTCATAAGCCGCGGCGCCGAAATCGCGGCCAAATTGCACGCGTGCCTGCTGCAGCGGATCGGCGGCGGCCACCAGCCTGACGCGCGGGTGGTGTTGGAAGGTGGGGAGCATCAAGGTGAAGGCCCGGCCCAGCCCGGCAACCCCGATACGCAACGCCGGAGCGCTCACTGGACTACCTTCCGCGCTACGCGCTGCGGGGCTATTCGCCTTGGGAACGGCCCGGCGGCTCATAAGTCGAGCACCAGTTCGGCAGACTTCGCGCGCGACACGCAGACCATGATCTGCGTTGCCTTGTCGTCGTCACCCAAAACCATGTCGCGGTGTTCGGCCTCGCCCGCCAGCAGGGTAGTGCGGCAAGACCCGCAGGTGCCGCTTTCGCACGAGCTTGGCACATGTTGGCCACAGGCACGCAGCGCTTCCAGAATGGTTTGTTGCGCTGTCACCGGTACCGTGATGCCGGCCTTGTGAAGGCGCACCGTGAATGCGGTGTTGGCCGCATAGGCGCTGGCATCGACGCCAAAACTCTCGAAGTGAATCGAACCAAACGGCCAGTGGCCCGACATATCGGCCACGGCATCCATCAGGCCGCGCGGGCCGCAACAATACACGTGGGCGTTGCCCGGAGTTTCGAACACCGGCCAGAAGTCCAGCGCCTGGTTGATGTCGCCGTGGTCATGGTGCAACTGCACCTGGCCGGAGAATTCGGGGCCGGTCAATTCTTTCAGGAAGGCGGTATTGTCCGTGTCTCGGGTGCAGTAGATCAGCTTGAACTGGCCGCGTTGCTGGGTTTTCAGGTGACGCATCATGGCCATGATGGGCGTGATACCAATGCCCCCGGCAATAAACAGGAAACTGGTCGCACGCGGATGCAACTCAAAATTGTTGCGCGGCGCACTGACCGGCAGCCGGTCGCCCTGGTGCACGGCGTCGGCCATGCTGATGGAGCCGCCGCGCCCGCCGGCGTCGCGTTTCACGGCGATCTGGTAGACGCTCGCATCAGCCGGGTCGCCGCACAACGAGTAGTTGCGCCGCGTGCCGCCTGGCACCTGCACCGTGAGATGCGATCCGGCCGTGAACGGCGGCAAGGGCAGGCCTTGCGGGTGGCGCAACTCGAACCAATAAGTGTCCCTGGCGACGGTGGCTTTGCGCGCCACCAGCAGATCGACAAACGGTGGCTCCACGGGCGGACTGGTGGCGGTGTTGGCATTCACGGACAAATCTCCAGCATTGGCCGACGTCATAAAAAACTTGACAAACCGGACCGGTGCCAATAATCTTAGTCAACTAAGAATAAATTTGCAAGTTGTTTGATGAATATCAGCCAAAAAGGAAACCAGCATGTTGACAAGTGAAGAAAACGATCTGATGTGCCGTGTCGAAGGCGCGGCACCCATGGGCCAGTTGATGCGTCGCCACTGGACGCCGGTTTGCCTGATCGAAGAGGTCAGCGAGCCCGACGGCGCTCCGATCAAGGCGCGCGTGTTTGGCGAAGATCTGGTGGTGTTTCGCGACACCAACGGCCGCGTTGGCGTGATGGACGAATATTGCCCGCACCGGCGCGCGTCGCTGGTGTTTGGCCGCAACGAGGACTGCGGCCTACGCTGCCTGTACCACGGCTGGAAGATGGACGTGTTGGGTAACGTGCTGGAGATGGTGTCGGAGCCCGCCGCCAGCGGCATGGCGCAAAAAGTCAAACATCTCGCCTACCCGACCAAGGAATGGGGCGGTTTTGTGTGGGCCTACATGGGCCCCAGCGACACCCGGCCCGAGTTCGAGCCTCCCGCCTGGGCCCCTAGCGCGGATACGCGGGTGACGATTGCAAAAGCCATCATCCCCTGCAACTGGGCCCAGATCCTGGAAGGCGCCATCGACTCGGCCCACAGTTCCAGTCTGCACTCATCGGACATGGTGCCAGCCCGGGTCGACAGCGCCAAGGCAACCGACACCGCCTGGCTGCGTCCGTCCACCGACAAGGCGCCGCGTATGCAGGTGGAGCGCGGCGGTTATGGATTCAGGTACGCGGCCATCCGCCGGCCGATCAGCAACGCGTCAGTGAACGATTACGTACGTTCGACCGTGTTTGTCGCCCCGGCCACGGCATTGATTCCGCCCAACAATCTGTACAACGTGGCCAACATCAACGTGCCGATGGACGACGTCAATACCGCGTTCTATTTCATGGCCTGGGGTCATCCGTCCCAAACCCCGGAAACGGCTACCTGGAGGAAGTTCCTGGGGCAGACGGTGGGTGTGGACCTGGACGACAAATACGTACCGCTGCGCAACCGCGCCAACCACTTCTGGCAGGACCGGGGCGCGATGAAAGCCGGCAACTTCACCGGCATCACCGGTTTCCCGAACCAGGACATCGCGATGTGGGTGACCATGGGGCCGATTGCCGACCGCACCCACGACCGGCTCGGAGCAAGTGATCTGGCGATTGTCGAGTTTCGCAAACAGATGCTGGAGGCGGTGCGCGCGTTTCAGAATGGCGACGCGGCCATCGGCACCGGCGACACGCGTATTCCTTCCACCGTGTGTTCGTTCCAGGCCATCGTTCCCAAAACCACCGACTGGCGCGCTTTTCCGGTGTCGTACGTGTGGGATTCGAGTGAACCCGCGCTGGAACCGTCGTATTCGACCCCGGCCCAGTAATGGCCAAATATTCATCCGTTTCAAACACCCATCAGGAGACCTTTCATGCAACAACGCCGCACTCTTTTGCTTGCCACCGCCTTGCTGGCGGTCGGTACGCTGGCCGTGCCTCCGCTTGCCAGCGCCCAGACGGCCTACCCCAACAAGCCGATAAGGTTCATCGTGCCGTATTCGGCCGGTGGCCTGCCCGACACGGTGGCGCGCATTTTTGCCCAGCGGCTCGGGGAACGCCTTGGCCAGTCGGTGGTGGTTGACAACAAACCCGGCGCGAACGGCGTGGTGGCGGCGCAGGTGCTGGCGTCATCCCCGGCCGATGGATACACCTTCCTGGTAACGGACGGGTCGATGTTTTCAATCAACCCGGCCATTTACCGCAACCTGAGTTACGACTACAAACGCGATTTCGTACCGGTGTCGCTGGCCGCACGCGCGCCGCTGTATCTGGCCGTGCATCCCAAGACCGGAGTCAACACACTGCAGGAATTCGTGGCAATGGCCAAGGCCAAACCCGGCGCGCTGAACTATGGCTCATCGGGTGTTGGCAGTTCGCACCACCTGACGATGGAAGCCATGAAAGCGGCGCTGGGCATGGACCTACAACACGTGCCGTTCAAGGGATCGGCGCAATCGGTACCGGCATTGATCGGCGGCCAGGTTGACGTGGCGTTTTCCGCGCTGCCGTCGCTGTCGGGATTTGTCAAAGCCGACAAGGTCAAGCTGCTGGCCAGCAATGCCGCGCAGCGCTCCAGCCTGGCACCCAATGTGCCGGTGATCGCCGAAGTGATTCCGGGCTTTGATTTCGCGGTGATAGTGGGGGTGCTGGCGGCCACCAACACACCGGCCGCGGTGGTGGAGCGCATCAGCGCCGAGATGGAGAAGATTGCGCGTTTGCCCGAGACCATCCAGGCGCTCAGCATCCTGGGTGTTGAGGCGGTTGGCAGCAATCCAGCCGACTATGCCAAGGCGATTCAGAGCGAAAACGAGCGCCTGGCCAAAGCGATCAAGGTCGCCGGCGTGAAACCGGAATAAGCCTCGATGTCCAAACTCAAGCTCACTTTTGGCTGCTGGAATTACGACCGCACTCGCGCGCTGATGGATGGCAGCGTCGAGCCCGACGGCATCGACCTGAACTACCTGAACATGCCGGTGGAGGAAACCTTCTTTCGCATGTTGCGGCACCAAGAGTTCGACGTGGCCGAGTTCTCGCTGTCGTCGTACACGGTATCGATGTTCAACCCGCAGCGGCCGTTTGTGGCGATACCGGTTTTTCCGTCGCGGTTCTTCCGCCACTCGTGTATCTATGTCAATGCCAACGCCGGCATTCGCGAGCCGAAAGACCTGATTGGCAAACGTATTGGCAACCCGGAATACCAGATGACGGCACCGGTGTGGATCCGCGGCATTTTGTCGGACCATTACGGCGTGCCGGTGGACAGCGTCACTTATTTCACTGGCGGCGAAGAAGAGCCGGGGCGCTCGGAAAAAATCAAGCTCGATCTGCCGGCCAATATCCAGGTGCAAAGTATTGGGCCGCAGCAGACGCTGGCGCGGATGTTGCTGGATGGCGAAATCGATGCGTTATACACCGCCCGTATGCCATCGAGTTTTCTGAAAGGCGGCGGAAGGGTAAAGCGTCTGTTTGAAGATTATGAACAGGTCGAGCGCAACTATTTCAAGGAAACCGGCCTGTTCCCGATCATGCACACGGTGGCGATGCGTCGCGACGTGTACGAGGCCAATCGCTGGATCGCGCAGTCGATGATGAAAGCCTTGTGGGAGTCGCAGCGCCGCAGCTACGAAGACCTGTATGAGACGGCAGCGCTGAAGACCATGTTGCCTTGGCTGACCTCCCACGTGGAGCAAGTCAAGCTGGAGATGGGCGAAGACTTCTGGCCTTACGGTTTCGAGAAGAACGAAGCCACGCTGCGCACGTTTTTGCGTTACCACTTCGAGCAGGGTTTGTCGAAGCGATTGCTGGAGCCGAGCGAGTTGTTTGCGCCGGAGTCGATGGAGGCGTTCAAGATTTAGGGTTGTTATTCAACAAGGTAAAAACTGCCCAGCGGCATCACCCGGCCGTTGACCAGTGCTTCAACCAGATGTTTGCCGGGAAAGTGTTTGCGCGTCGTCATTTTGGTCAGTGACAGCTTCTTTTGCAGGCGCGCAGTCTGCCTGGCTGCCAACTTCAGCGACTTGAGCTTGAACACCTTTGCGCTGGTGCTGCCGTTTGCCTTGACGAAATGAACCTGGAAATCGATCAGCAGGTTTTGCGTTTTGGCGCCGGTGTTGCGAATATCGAAGCTGATCGTCACCGAGCTGCCCCTGGGGCCTCGACCCGGAGGACCGGTGCGTGTCAACGATTGTGAGACATCCGCTGCTGGCATTTAGTGAGTCCGCTCGGGGGCCGTGGCCAGCTGGCGCGGCATGACCCCGAGAGTGTGGACCTGGGCGTAAGTGCGGCAAACGGGGACGACCTCTGGGTCGTCCGGGTCGACGATCGTCGATCCTGGGGCATCCTGGCGAGTCGTTTTCTCAGGCGCGTTGATCCAGACCGTCTCCGGGAGGGTCTGGCGCCGCGGCGCGCCGTTGACGAATCTCTCCGGGTGCGCGAGGTAGGCGGCCATGCGGGCGCGGTGGCGCGCGTCCAGAACACTCTCGGCGCGGCCGTGGTGGACGACGGCGGGGGTGAGGTAGGCGATCCCGCTGTGGTGGTGCTGGTTGTTGTACCAGTCGAAGACGGTGCGGAAGACCGCGCGCGCGTGGTCCAGCGTGGTGAACCGCTCCGGCACGGCCGGGCGGTACTTGGCCGTCTTGAACAAGGCCTCGGAGAAGGGGTTGTCGTTGGAGACATGGGGTCGGCCGTGACTCTTGTCGATGCCGAGCTCGGCCAGGAGCTGGGCCACGGTCTTGCTGATCATGGGCGAGCCGCGGTCCGCATGTAGTTTGAGATGGCCCGGCTCGATGCCCTGCTTGACGCAGGTCTCCTCGATCAGCCGCTCGGCCAGCCCGGCGTTCTCGGCCTCGGCGATCATCCAGCCCACCACGTAGCGGCTGAAGATGTCGAGGATGACGTACAGGTGGAAGTAGACCAGCTTCGCCGGTCCCTTCAGTTTGGTGATGTCCCAGGACCAGACCTGCTTGGGGGCCATGGCCACCAGCTCGGGCTTGGCGTAGTGCGGGTGCTGCAACTGGTCGCGCCGCTCGCGCACCTCGCCGTTCGCGGTCAGGATGCGGTACATCGTCCGCAGCGAGCACAGGTAGCTGCCCTCCTCGAGCAGCGCGGCGTGGACCTGCGCCGGCGCCGCGTCAACGAAGCGCTCGGAGTGCAGGACCTGCAGGACCTGCTGCCGTTCCGGCTCGCTCAAGGCCCGGGCAGGTGTCGCCCGGAGAGATTCCTTGCCCGGACGGCGACGGCGATAGAGACTGGCCCGGGAGAGCCCAACGGCCTCGCACAGGGGAGCGATCCCAACCTGGGGGGCCAGCTCCTCGGTGGCCTGCATCAGTCGTTCTCGTCGCTGTCGAGGTTCTTCAGGGGGATCCCCAGGAGCGCGGCAACTTTTTTTTGGATCTCGATGATGGCTTCAGCTTTCTTCAGCCGCCGCTGGAGCCGGGCGGTCTCCCGCTCGAGCTGCTTCACGCGGGGGTCCTGGACTTTTGCCTTCGGACCCCGCTTCCGAGACTTGAGCTGCGTCTGGGCCGCCTCCTCCCGCTGACGGCGCCACAGCACCAGGTGGGAGGAGTAGAGTCCCTCGCGCCGCAGAAGAGTCCCGACCTCACCCGGCCTGCACGCGTCGACTTCCCTCAGCACCCGCAGCTTGTACTCCGCCGTGAACCGCCGCCGCTTCGGCCGGGCCACCACCTCGGGGTCGGGCACCCCAGGGGAGACAGCCGACATGCGCTCGGCCGTGGGAGACCCTCCGCTACGCGGCGCCTCGCTTCGCTCGCCGACGCTCCGCTCCGTGTCCCCCACGGCCGCCCCCCGCACCTCCGGTGCCATCTCCTGTGCGTGGCTATCTCCGATCACCTGAATCTCCACGTGCCGGGGGTGCTCCAGATATTTCTCGACGTAGACCGCCCCATTGCCGAACGCCGCCAGCGCCTCGTTCTGGGCCAGCGAAAACAGCTGCCCGAACTGCTCCACATCGTGGGCAATCCGCATCCCCTTCCCGCCTCCGCCCGCCGTCGCCTTGATGATCACCGGAAACCCGATCGCCTCGGCCACCGTCACCGCCTCCTCGGCGCTCTCCAGCACCCCCGGCGAACCCGGCACCGTCGGCACCCCGGCCTCCTGGGCCAGTCGCCGAGCCGACGCCTTGTCGCCCATTGCCTGAATCTGCTC
>JANNGR010000185.1:0-4573 GCA_031403955.1 Betaproteobacteria bacterium | reverse complement strand
AGTGCGGGAGCTTCGGTCCCGAAGACTCGGTCCCAGTCTCCTTCGCCGAGGATCCCCGAGAGGTCCGGAAGGCCCTGGCTTTGGGAATGGCCCGGCATCTCACTGGTGTACCTTCGCCCTTCGGGCTGCGGTGCTATGAGCCTTCGGAACGGCCGGGCGGCTCACGCCTTCACCTCCTCGAAGGTGAACGCGGTGGCCAGCTTGATCAGCGCGAACTCGAGCACCAGGCCGACGATGCCGATCACGAAAATCGCGATGATGATGTTCTTGACATTCAGGTTGTTCCATTCATCCCAGACCCAGAACCCGATGCCGACGCCGCCGGTCAGCATTTCCGCCGCCACGATTACCAGCCAGGCGGTGCCCACGGCGAGGCGTACGCCGGTCAGCATGTAGGGCAAGACGGCGGGGAACAGAATCTTGGTGATGATCTTCCACTCGGACAGATTGAGCACCCGTGCCACGTTCATGTAGTCGCTCGGCACGCGCTGCACACCCACCGCGGTGTTGATGATCATGGGCCAGATCGAGCAGATGAAAATGGTCCAGATCGCCGCCGGATTGGCGCCCTTGAAAACCAGCAGCCCGATCGGCAACCAGGCCAGCGGCGACACCGGCCGCAACAGGCTGATCAGCGGGTTGAACATGCGGCTCAGGAAGCTGAAGCGACCGATCATGAAGCCGGCCGGTATGCCGACCAGTGCCGCCAATCCGAAACCCAGAGCTACCCGCTGCAGCGAGGCCAACACGTTCCATCCCACCCCTTGATCGTTGGGGCCGTTGCGGTAGAACGGGTCGCTGAAGATCGTCGCCGCTTGCTTGAACGTATCGATGGGTGATGGTATCTGGCTGGCTGTGGTGATGGACACCAGTGCCCACAATCCCACCAGCAGGCCCAGGCCGAATATTGGTGGCAAGACCGCCAGCCAGAGATCGCGCCAGTCATAAGGCACGCGTTCGGCGCGCGCAGGCTTGGGTGCAGTGATCGCCTGGGCCTGGGTTCGGGTTGGCTGCGTTGCGGCTTGCGCCGGTTGCCCCGGGCTGGCGGTCCTGAGTCCCGTCGATGGGCCGGCTGTGACCTGGACGTTGAGCGGCCTGTCTTGAGCGATGTTGAAGGGCTCCGGCCGAGCCGGCATTGGTGCATGAAAAACTGCGCTGACCATGGTCTTTTCCTCAAGTGTGGAGTTTGAAACCGTCGGCGTATTTGCGCGGGTCTTTGCCGTCCCATACCACGCCGTCGATCAGCTTGTGGCTGCGCATGTCGCTCTTGGGAACGCTGACTTTGGCGGCGGCCGCGGCTTGTTTGTAGATGTCGATCTGATTGATCTGCTTGGCCACTGCCAGGTAGTCCGGATGCTCTTTCAGCAGTCCCCAACGCTTATGCTGCGTCAGGAACCACATGCCGTCGGACAGGTAGGGGAAGTTGACCGCGCCGTCATTGAAGAATTTCATGTGGTTGGGGTCGTCCCAGGTCTTGCCCATGCCGTTCTGGTATCGCCCCAAAATGCGCTGATTGATGGCGTCCACGCTGGTGTTCACATACGATTTGTCGGCAATCGTTTCGGCCATTTTGTTCTTGTTCTGCAAGCCGGTGTCAATCCACTTGCCGGCTTCGATGATCGCCGCGGTCACGGCGCGCGCCGTATTGGGGTATTTCTTGATGAAGTCGCCGGTAGTGCCCAGCACCTTTTACGGATGGTCTTTACAGATGTCCTGGGTTGGCGTGGCCGTGACACCGATGCCGTCAATGATTGCGCGGTGGTTCCATGGTTCGCCGACGCAGTAACCGTCCATATTGCCTACCCGCATGTTGGCCACCATTTGAGGCGGCGGCACAGTGATGACCTTGGCGTCTTTAATCGGGTCGATGCCGTGTGCCGCCAACCAGTAATACAGCCACATCGCGTGGGTACCGGTGGGGAAGGTCTGGGCGAAGGTGTATTCGCGTTTCTCGGCAGCCATCAGCCTGGCCAGTCCGGCGCCGTCAATGGCGCCCTTGTCAGCGAGTTTCCTGGACAAAGTGATGGCCTGTCCGTTGTGGTTGAGGTTCATCAACACGGCCATGTCTTTTTTGGGGCCAGTCACGCCCATGTGCACGCCGTACACCAGGCCGTACAACACATGGGCAAAATCAAGTTCGCCGTTGACTAGTTTGTCCCGCACGCCAGCCCAGCTAGCCTCTTTGGTCGGGATGATCTTGACGCCGTATTTCTGGTCTATGCCCAGTACCGACGCCATGACGACGCTAGCGCAATCGGTTAGCGGGATGAAGCCGATCTTGACTTCTTTCTTCTCTGGTGCGTCCGACCCTTGCGCATACACCGTGGCGCGCAGGGCCGGGCTGATGCCGATAACGCCTACTGCGGCGGATTGCAATACGGCGCGTCGGCTGAGGCTGGTAGTCAAAAATGCGGTCATGGCGGTAAATCCTGATACTTGCGGGACAGACCGCAGCGGCATAGCCGCAAGCTCTGTCCCCAACTGACTAAAACTTGCGGGACAGACCGCGGCGGCATAGCCGCAAGCTCTGTCCCCAACTGACTAAAAAACAAAAAAGGCGTCCTCACCGCAGGGCTGCTTGACCGGGGGTCAATGCTGCCTCAGGGTTGGGACGCCTTTGTCCTGAACTTAGGGGTACAACCCGCCATTGGGTTATGCCCTCGAACGACCATCGTTGGCCTTACGGCTTTCTATGCAATTGCCGTGCCAGCCGCTACGCTCGTTAGCTCACTGGCAAGACCATGGCTGCTCCATCCGGATGGGGCGTAGCGGGGCACCGGCCGCGTCTGGCACCGGAAATATCGCACCGGTTGTGTGCGTTGCACCAATTCAGGCCAGCAGGTCGGCAACATCGAGCATGCGCTGGGCCACGTCCACCAAGCGGAGGTTCTTGTCCATCGCGGTCTTGCGCAGTTTCTCGTAGGCCTCCTGCTCTGACAGAGCCTGGCGCTGCATCAACAGGCCTTTGGCCCGGTCGATGACTTTGCGCTCCTGAAGTTGGGCAGTGCGCTGGTCGAGTTCGTTGCGGGTGTCGGTCAATTGCTGGCGCAGTTCCTGCTCGCGCTGAAAACGTGCCATCGCCACGTCGAGTATCGGGCGGATGCGATCAGATGAAAGACCGGTCACGACATACGCCGACACCCCGGCGGCGACCGCGTGTTTCATGTGTGAGGTGTCGTTGTCGTTGGTGAACATCACAATCGGCCGGCGTTCGTCGCGGGTGGCCATCACGACCTGTTCCAGCGCATCGCGTGCCTGGCTTTCGGCGTCGACGATGATCATGTCAGGCTGGAGTTGGGCCAGCCGTTCCTGCAGAAATGTGTCTGCCGGCAAAACCGCGATCAGGTTGAAGCCGTTCTCCAGCAAGCCGATTCGCAGGCTGCGGGAGCGTTCAGCCTGGCTGACGGCGTAGTCGTCGGTCAGGTCGTTGACCGACAGATCGGGGGCCACGACCACAATCCGCAATGCGTTTTTCATGTGAACGCGGCAGCAAGAATTGCGCCATCGCTTGCTGGCGTAATGGCATTTGGCCGTTTGCAGTCACCTAAACTGAAGGCAAGATGGAAATGAACCCGATTGAACCGCTGGTGCTGGGCATCGAATCCTCGTGCGACGAAACCGGTGTGGCGCTGGTTCAGGCAACCCGTGGCGGGGTTCCGCTGTTATTGGCGCACGCGCTGCACAGCCAGATTGAGATGCATCAGGCTTATGGCGGGGTGGTGCCGGAACTGGCCAGTCGCGACCACATTCGACGCGTATTGCCGCTGGCGCGATCGGTTTTGCAACAGGCGCAGCGCACGCTGGCGCAGGTTGATGTGGTGGCTTATACCCGTGGACCCGGTCTGGCAGGAGCGCTGCTGGTGGGTGCCGGGGTGGCCTGCGCGTTGGGCGCGGCGCTGGGCCGACCGGTGTTGGCGGTGCACCATCTGGAGGGGCATTTGTTGTCGCCCTTTCTGAGTGTTGACCCACCGCAATTTCCATTCGTGGCTCTGCTGGTGTCGGGCGGGCACACCCAATTGATGCATGTCCAGGCGGTCGGACGGTACCGGTTGCTGGGAGAGACAATCGACGACGCGGCCGGTGAAGCGTTCGACAAGTCCGCCAAGCTGATGGGACTGGCGTATCCGGGAGGCCCTGCCTTGTCGCGTCTGGCCGAGCAGGGTGACCCGGCGGCCTTCAAGTTGCCGCGCCCATTGATACACAGCGGGGATCTTGATTTCTCTTTTGCCGGCCTCAAGACAGCCGTGATGGTGCAGGCCAAAAAGTTACTTGCAGCTTCGCCCAAGTCGGCGCAAGGCTTGGCAGCCGGAAAGTTTTCCGAGTTGCCGTTGAAGGTCCAGGCTGATCTGGCCGCCTCGACCGAGGCGGCGATCGTTGAGGTGCTGGTGAAGAAATCCCTCACAGCCTTGCAACAAACCGGACTGCGGCGTCTGGTTGTGGCAGGTGGCGTCGGCGCCAACCGGGTCTTGCGCGCGCAACTCGACGCGGCATGCGCAAAACGCGGCGCGCGTGTTTTTTACCCGGAACTTCATCTTTGCACCGATAACGGCGCCATGATCGCGCTGGCGGCGGC
>JANNGR010000184.1:0-23497 GCA_031403955.1 Betaproteobacteria bacterium | reverse complement strand
TTTTGAATCCAGGATGCTCAAGGCCGCGCTGCTGGTCACCAAGGGCCGCCGCATCGAAGCCGCTCAGAAGCTGGGCATTGGACGCAATACCATCACGCGCAAAATCCAGGATCTCGGCCTGGAGTAAGCGTCGCCGGCGTGATTGGGGCGTAGGCAAAGGGCTCAGAACTCGAACTGCACCACCACCGGCGCGTGATCGCTTGGCCGCTCGTTCTTGCGTGGCGTCTTGTCGATCACACAGGCTTTTACCGCCGGTGCCAGTGCCGCGCTGACCAGCACATGGTCGATCCTCAAGCCGTGGTTGCGGCGAAAGGCGAAGTCGCGATAGTCCCACCAGCTATAACTCTTCGGTGGCTGGTCAAACAGCCGATGCGAGTCGGTCAAACCCAACGCGATCAAGGCACGTAGCTGGTAACGCTCTTCTTCGGTGCAGTGGATCTGGTCTTTCATGCCCACCGGGTCCCACACGTCGGCATCGTCAAAGGTAATGTTGTAGTCGCCCATCAGCACCAACCTGGGGTGCAGCGCCAGTTCGCTGCGCACCCAGTCCCGCAACGCGCGCAGCCAATGCATTTTGTATTCGAATTTGTCGGTGCCCGGGGCCTGTCCGTTGGGAACATAGGCACCAATCACGCGTATGCCATCTACCGTGGCGCTAACCACGCGTGCCATGTCGTCGGCAAATCCCGGTATGTTGCGCACCACATCGGTAGCCACCAACTTTGACAGCAAGGCGACACCGTTGTAGGTTTTCTGCCCGAACCATTGCGCCTGGTAACCGGCGCTGGCAAAGGCGGCGGCAGGAAACTTGTCGTCCGTCAACTTGGTTTCCTGCAGTGCGAGCACGTCAACCGGGTTGACGGCAAGCCAGTCCAGCACCTGCGGCAGGCGCACCGGCAAAGAGTTGATGTTCCAGGTGGCGAGTTGCATTACAGATCTATCGAACGGGTCGGTATCATGTAACATACTGGATGGTAGCATACGAAAACAGGCCAAAGGAAGCAAACCATGAAACTATGCCAGGACCGGGTGGCGATTGTGACGGGAGCCGGGCGCGGACTGGGCCGTGCCCACGCCCTGATGCTGGCGCGGCATGGGGCCCGTGTGGTGGTGAACGACATCGGCTCCAGTGCCCAGGGTATCGGAGCGGACCAGACGCCAGCCGAAGAAGTGGTGGAAACGATCCGTGCCATGGGTGGTGAAGCGATCGTCGATACCTCGGACGTCTCCTCTTGGGCGGCGGCCGAAGCGATGGTTGGCAAGGCGGTCAGTACCTTCGGTGGCCTGGACATACTGGTCAACAACGCCGGCATCTTGCGCGACCGCATGTTGATCAACATGGGCGAGGAAGAATGGGATTCGGTGTTGCGCGTCCACCTGAAGGGCACTTTTGCCCCTACGCACCACGCCGGCAACTACTGGCGCGCGCAGACCAAGGCTGGAAAAAAAGTCGATGCGCGTGTCATCAACACCACCTCGCATTCCGGCCTGTTCTGCAATATCGGACAGGCCAACTATGCCGCCGCCAAAGCCGGGATTGCCAGTTTTTCGATCGTGGCCGCGCGTGAACTGGAGCGTTACGGCGTGACCGTCAACGCGATTGCGCCACGCGCCACCACGCGTATGACCGAAGGCCTGCGCGAGTGGACGCCAGAGCAGCTTGAACGCCGCGACCCGGAGTGGATCGCCGCGCTGGTGACCTGGCTTGCCAGCCCCGAGGCGCACGACGTGAGCGGCAAGGTGTTTGAGGCCTGGGGTTATGGTTATGCGGTTGCCGAGAGCTGGCAGCATGGTCCACTCACCGCGGCTTCCAGGGACCCGACTCAGTTGGGAAAATCGATTGCCGAGATCATCCGGTTTTCACGCAAGAACGCGGGTATCGACCGTGACACCTGGCTCGACGTCTAGTACCTTACCCCCCTGCCGGAGCTGACCATGAACGACAACCTGGTTTTGTACGACGTGGCAAATGGCATCGCCACCATCACCTTGAATCGGCCCGACAAGCTGAACGCGTTCACGCGCGCGGGTGCACAACAGATGATTGCCGCGCTGGACAGTGCCGATGCGGATGACGCGGTGCGCGCCGTGGTGGTGACCGGTGCCGGCCGGGCCTTTTGCGCCGGGGCGGACTTGTCGCCCGGGCCTGGCAAAACCAACTTTTCGAATCAGTCTGACACCGATCCGCCGGGCCTGCGGCGCGACTTCGGCGGGTTATTGACGCTGCGTATTTTCAAGGTATCGAGTGACATGCCGCAATTTTTCTCGTGGTGGGAAGAGCGGCGGTTCGAATGAATCCGAAAACGCCATCACCTCAGGGCTTGGCTTCGCCCCCGGCGCGGTGGTGGCGATGGCGGCAACCTGTTGGCCGTCACTGCCTGCGCCGTTAGGGAAAACGCGCATGTCGATTGCTTGAATACGATATGCAAGACCGCTAATATGGGGATTGTCCGCCAGAGGCCACCACAACATAAGGAAACACGTAATGTTGAATATCCTGAAACCAGATTACATGCGGGCAGCGCGCGCGGCGCTCGTGGCCACCGTGGCAATGTTGGCGCTGACAACTGAGTGCGGCGCGCAGACTCCGCCCGCGGATGGCAAGGGGCCCATACGGTTTACCGTGATCGCTGGAACCGGGCCTGGCACGACTGGCGCGGACATCGTGCCAGGGGCTCAGGCCGCCGTCGAAGCCATCAATGCGCGCGGTGGCGTGAATGGTCGAAAGCTGGAGATGGACCATTGCGATCCCCAGAGAGATCCGAACCGGGCCGGTGCCTGTGCTCGCAAGGCCGCGGCTGACGACTCCATCATCGCGACAGTCGGCAATGCGCTGCTTGGCGGTGGAGAACAGGTCAACCCGATTCTGGAAAATGCCGGTATGGCGGCGATCGCCACCAAGGCCTACGTTCCCTCCGACTGGAACTCGCCCAACGTTTTCACGGTCGAGGCCGGCGGACCGAGTGGAGCCTCCGGCGCCGCGGTAATTCTGGCCAGCCGGGGCGCGAAAACTTTCACGATCGCCAGCCTCCAGGTACCGGCGATTGTCTCCGTACTGGACTATGTCGAAAAGCTGGTCCTGCCCAACTTCCCCCAAACCAGGATCGACAAGAAAGTGTTGATGCCCCCGACAACCACCGATGTGACGCCTTATGTCGCTGAGACGATACGTGGCAACCCGGATGGTGTAGCGGTGATCACGACGCGTGGGCTTGCGATACCGTTTATCAAGGCGCTGCGCGCGCAGGGATTCAAAGGCATGATCAGCACCGGCGCGACCGTCATCGCCACGGAGGATCTCTCGGGGCCACTAAAAGGGTTCACGGACAATCTGGTTCTCGCCGGTAACTATTCGCGCGCCGGCAAGGGCTGGGATGACTTTGCCGCCGCCATGGCGAAATACCAGCCGAGCGTGCAGTACACCGAGCAGGCAGTCGGTTCGTGGATCGGCGTGCACCAGTTGGCGTATGTGGCCGCACGCATGGATGGACAGATCACGCGTGCCAAGGTTCTGAAGGTATTCAATGAACTCAAGGACTACAGCACCGATGGTCTGACGCCGAACCTTGATTACACCGCACCAGTGTCAGTCAATGGTTACTCGCGCGCCTTCAACCCCACCACGGTGGAAGGCCGGATTGAAGGTGACAGGATCGTCACGCCCAGGCCGGTCACGTTCACCAACACGCTGACCGGAAAGAAGAGCGAGCGTTAGCGGTAGCGGTTCGTGCACCTGCGCGGCGCGCGTCAAAGTCGCCGTTGCGAAAAGATGTTCACCCCGATGCGGCGGGCAGACGACGGCATCACCTTCGACCGGATAGTCCGTGGGTGACGTCATCAAGTTCACCCTGCTGGGGCTCGGCGCGTCGGCGGTCTACTCACTGATTGCACTTGGCGTCGTATTGGTCTACCGCGGCTCCGGTGTAGTCAACTTCGCCCAGGGTGGCTTCGCGCTGGTTGCCGGATACGCCTACTTCGACTTGTACGGACAGCTACCCACCTGGCTGGCGGTCGGCATCGCCATCGCGCTGGCCGCGGCGTGTGGACTCATCACGCAATTGGCCGTGATGTGGCCGATGCGGCAATCCTCACCGCTGGCCAAAGTCATCGCCTCACTCGGCGTGCTGGCGGTCATCACGCAAGCGGCGCAACTGCGCTACGGCGACCAGCAACGCTTCGTGAATGGCTTCCTGCCGACCGACAGCATCAAGGTCGGTGAGTCCATCATCCTTCCGGTCGATCGGCTCTGGTTGTTCGGCATCGCTTGCGGGTTGACCGTCGTTCTCTGGGCCTGGACCCGATTTTCGAGATTCGGATTGGCGACCTCCGCTGCCGGAGAGAACCAGGATGCCGTCTCGGCTCTCGGTTGGTCTCCGGCTATGGTTGCGGCGGTGAATTGGACGCTCGGCGCCGCGCTTGCCGGACTGGCCGGAGTACTTCTTGTACCCCTGTCCAGCGTGAGCCCGGCGGCGTTCGCGCTGATGATCGTTCCCGCCCTTTGCGCTGCTTTGGTGGGGAACTTCTCGTCGTTCTGGTTGACGCTGGCCGGTGCCCTGGTCATCGGTGTACTCGAGTCCCAAACAACGCGCTGGATCTCAACGCCAGGATGGAACGCGGCCGTTCCGTTCCTGGTCATCATCGCCATACTCGTCTTCAGGGGCCGAGCCTTGCCGATTAGAAGTTTCATGTCCGATCGCCTGCCGGCGGTTGGAACTGGAAAAATCAGTGTTGGCTGGTGCGCCGCGGTAATCGCGGCTGCCGCTGCGTCGCTGTTCATTTTTCCGTCGTCCTGGATCGACGCCGTCACTACCTCCGCCATCTACGCCGTGATCGGACTTTCACTGGTTGTCGTGACCGGATACGCGGGACAGATATCGCTGGCGCAATACGCCTTGGCGGGAATGGGCGCCTTGTTCTCGAGCCGCTTGGCGGCGGAGTTCGATTTGCCGTTTTCCGCCGCGCTGGTGCTTGGAGTGGTGCTCACGATTCCGGTCGGAATCCTGGTCTCCCTGCCGGCCCTGCGGGCGCGCGGAGTCAATCTCGCCGTTGCGACCCTGGGGTTGGCGGTCGTCATGCAATCGGTCATCCTTGGCAGCCCGGATTTCACCGGCGGGCTGCTGGGAACTACCGTCAAGCCTCCCTCGCTTTTCGGGCTCAAGCTTGAATCCGTCGTTTATCCCGCCCGCTACGCGCTGGTGTGTCTCGGCCTTCTGCTGCTGGTGAGTCTGGTGGTGGCGAATGTCCGTCGCGGTAGATCGGGCCGGCAACTTCTGGCGGTGCGCGACAACGAGCGGGCCGCCGCCAGCATCGGCGTCAACGTGATGGGCGCCAAGTTGTACGCGTTTGCGCTCGGGTCTGGCCTGGCCGCGTTGGGGGGTGTTCTGATCGCTTTTCGCAACCCTGCTGTCGAATTCAGCCAGTTCTCGGCGCTGGGCTCCATCTCGGCAGTGATGCTGGCAGTCATCGGCGGCGTCGGTTACATCGCGGGAGCGGCAGTCGGCGGCGTGATCGTGGCGGGCGGAGTGGTTGAGGACATTCTCCTGAAGTTCTTCGATATCAGCGGTGTGTGGTCACTCGTCATCGGTGCTTTTTTGGTGGTCCAGATCGTGCTGGTGCCCGATGGCCTGGTGCACGAACTGGTGCGCAACTTTCGCCACATGCTGGCTCGACGGAAGGCGAAACCTGCGGTTGTGGCGCCGGAACCACGCGCCATACCGGCCATTCGGGTGCCGCCGAAGACACTCGAGATGAAAGGTATCAGCGTACGTTTCGGCGGCACTCTCGCCCTAGACGGCGTGAACCTGACCCTAAACCCGGGTGAGGTGCTCGGCCTGATTGGCCCGAATGGCGCCGGCAAGACCACCTTGATCGACGTGGCAACCGGGTTTGTGCGGCCCACGAGCGGGCAGGTCATGCTCGACGGCCACAACATTTCGAATGTGAGTGCCCAGAGGCGTGTGCGCCTCGGGGTAGCGAGGGCCTGGCAGTCCCTGGAACTTTTCTCGGTCATGACGGTCGAGGAGAATTTACGCACCGCGGCCGAGCCGGGCAGTTTTTCTTCCTACCTGGCAGACCTGGTGTGGCCACGCAAGAAGCCACTGCCAGATATTGCGCAGGCCGTAATCCGCAGCTTCGGGCTCGAAGCGGTGCTGCACGCTTATCCCGACGCTCTGCCGTACGCCACCAGGAGACTGGTCGGAATCGCGCGCTCGGTAGCCACGACGCCATCGGTGCTGTTGCTGGATGAACCCGCTGCCGGCCTGGACGACAACAGCACCCACGAACTTTCCGACCTGATTCGTGACCTGGCCCACGAATGGGGAATCGCCGTGCTGCTGGTTGAGCACGACGTGTCGATGGTCATGCGCACCTGCGACCGGGTGGTTGCGGTTGAATTCGGCCGCGAGATCGTGACCGGCACCCCGGAAGAAGTCCGATCACATCCGCGCGTCATCGAGGCGTACCTCGGGCACCAGCCATCGAACGAGGTGGCAGGATGACATCGGCGCACCGGGTGGTCCTCGAAGCCTGCGGCCTGTCCGTGGGTTATGGACCGATACCGGTCGTCAAAACCCTGGACCTGCAGGTGTCGTCGGGGGAGATCGTCGCATTGCTCGGAGCCAACGGCGCGGGCAAGTCAACCACACTCATGGCCCTGGCCGGGCTGCTCTCGCCAAGCCAGGGTGTCGTGAAGTTGCACGGCCGGGCGACGAAAAGCCCGCTGCACCAGCGCAGCCGGGAGGGCTTGGCCTACGTACCGGAGCAGCGTGGCGTGTTTCGCGGCTTGACGACGATGGAGAACCTGCGCCTGGGGCGTGGCGATCCGCAAGCCGCCCTTGCACTGATGCCCGAGCTGCGCAGCCTGGTCGATCGACGCGCGGGACTGCTCTCGGGCGGTGAGCAGCAGATGCTTGCGCTGGCGCGGGCGCTTGCCTCCAAGCCAGCAATTCTCCTGTGCGACGAGTTGTCTCTGGGATTGGCGCCCCTGATCGTCCAACGCCTGCTTGAGGCGATTCGTGCCGCCTCTCGCGACGGCGTAGCGGTACTGCTGGTGGAGCAGCATGTGCGCGCCGCGCTGTCGGTCGCGGATCGTGTCTACGTGCTGCGGCGCGGATCGGTGGTCATGTCGGGAACCTCCGACCAGGTGCGTTCGCGCCTGGATGAGGTCGAGTCGAGCTACCTGTCGGGCGCAGCGCGAAAGGACGGACAACATGCGTCATAAGGTGAACCTGGACCGCCGCAAAGGCGTTCGGCCCCCGTTCGATCCCGAGCTGGAATCTTTGCTCAGAGCCAAGCCTTATTTGTCTGTCTCCTTGCTGCCCCGGCACATAACCCGTCTTCGGCAGTTGCAGGCTGCCGACGAGCAACGGGTCTCGGACAGTGCGTTGCGTCGCTCAGGCGCTGTCATATTCGAACAGTTGACGATTCCCTCGTCCGACGCCGCTGCCCGCTTGTCCCTGCTGGTGCTCCGTCCGGCGCGCGGCGTCGGGCCGCGGCCAGGCGTGTGTTTCTTCCATGGCGGAGGAATGGTCTCGGGTGACAGCCGCACCGGCATCGAGGCGGTACTCGCCTGGGTCGAAGAACTGGGCCTGGTCGTGGCGTCGGTCGACTACCGGCTGGCACCGGAGAATCCACACCCGGTACCGGTCGAAGACTGTTATTCGGCGTTGACCTGGGTGTCCGCCAACCGAAACATACTCGGCATCGACGCGCAAGCGCTGATGGTCGCGGGCGCAAGCGCCGGTGGTGGCCTGGCCGCCGGCGTTGCACTGCTTTGCAGGGAGCGAGACGGTCCGCGGATATCGGACCAGATTCTGATGTGTCCGATGCTCGACGATGTCGGTGACTTTCACTCGAGTAGCGAGCTGGATCGCGAAGGCGTCTGGGACGCGCGAAGCAACCGCACCGGATGGGAGGCGTTGCTGGGCAGCGCCAGGGGCGGCGCCGGCGTGCCTTCCTGCGCGGCGCCGAGCCGGGAACAGGTACTCGCCGGGCTGCCGGCCACCTATCTCGATGTCGGAGCGGTAGAGACGTTTCGCGACGAGGTGATCGATTTCGGCGCTCGCCTGGCTCAGGCCGGCGTGTCAACCGAGATACATGTCTGGGCGGGCGCGTTCCATGGGTTCGACCTGCTTGCCGCCGATACCGCCGTGGCGCGCGCGGCGCGTGCGACCCGCATCGACTACTTGCGGCGCCGCCTGCGCGCCAGGGTGCAGGCATGATCCGACAGCTACTGGTGGCCAACCGGGGCGAGATCGCAGTGCGCGTCATCCGTACGGCGGCCGAGATGGGCATCCGCACCGTGGCCGTCGCGCCCGAGGACGATCAGCGTTGCCTACATGTCAGGCGCGCTGACGACTCGATAACCTTGAGTGGTCACGGACCCTCGGCATACCTGGATGCGGACCAGATTCTGCGGATCGCGCATGCGACCGGTTGCGATGCCATTCATCCGGGTTATGGATTCCTGAGCGAGAACTCCGCCTTCGCCAGGGCATGTTCAGAAGCCGCAATCCTGTTCGTCGGCCCGACGGCGGATCAACTCGAGTTGCTGGGGAACAAGGCGCAAGCGCGCGCACTCGCCGTGTCTTGCGGTGTTCCAGTACTGGCAGGTACGGCATCCGCCGTGTCTCTCACACAAGCCCGTGACTTCATGTCCAGGCTGGGGCGGCCGGTGATGGTCAAGGCGTTATCGGGCGGAGGTGGTCGTGGGATCAGGCTGGTTTCGTCCCTCGATGAACTCGACCCGGCGTACCAGCGCTGTCAATCTGAAGCCCTGCGTTCTTTCGGTGACGACCGAGTGTATGTCGAGCAGGCGCTGACCCGGGCACGCCACGTCGAGGTGCAGATGGTTGGCGACGGCAGCGGCAAGGTGGTTCACCTGGGCGAGCGTGATTGCAGCATTCAGCGGCGCAACCAGAAACTGGTCGAGATCGCGCCTTGCCCGGCCCTCGCACCGCTGTTGAGGAACCGGTTGCTGTCGGCGGCAACCAGGATGGCAGCCGAGATCGCGTTCACGAACGTGGGAACCTTCGAGTTCCTGGTGGAGTTCGATCAGGGCGAGTCTGGTTTCTATTTTCTCGAGGCCAACCCGCGTCTGCAAGTCGAACACACGGTCACGGAGGAACTGTGGGGCGTGGACCTGGTCGGCATTCAGCTCCTGATCGCCGCCGGAGCCACGCTGGCTGACCTCCGGCTCGACCAGCGAACGGCCAGGCCGGGCTTTTCGCTTCAGGCCAGGATCAACATGGAGCGTCTGTTACCCGACGGCACACCGGTGATGGATGGAGGCACGTTATCCGTCTTCGAGCCGTCCAGTGGGCCGGGCATTCGTGTCGACACCTATGGTTATCGCGGTTACGTGACCAACGTGGCATTCGACTCGCTGTTGGCGAAACTGGTCGTGAGCACCACCGCCGATGATTTTGCGGTAGTGGTCGCGAAGGCGCGCCGGGCTGTGTCGGAATTTGTCGTGCAGGGGGTGCCGACCAACCTGTCTTTCCTTGCTGCCCTGCTCGAACACCCGGCGCTGAACTCGAACGCGCTTACGACCCGCTTTGTCGATGATCACCTCGACCAGTTGCTGGGCGCCGAACTGCCCGCGCCGGACGACTCCTCGGAGCTGCCAGCAGGCGTGCTGGCCGCCACCTCATGGCTCACCGGTACGGTTGTCAGTGTGCTGGTCGAAGCGGGCCAGAAGCTGGCGGCCGGACAAGCGATTGCCATCGTCGAGGCAATGAAGATGGAACACGTCATAAGCTCGCGCTCGGGCGGAACGGTGCAGGAAGTGCTGACGAGCCCCGGCTCCGCGGTCAGTGCCGGTCAGGTCATGGCGATGATCGCGGTGGACGGACTCGCGCAACTGACTTCCGTGCAGGCGCAAGCCGTCGACCTGGATTTCATCCGCGGCGACCTGGCGGAAGTGCTGCAACGTCAGCAAGCCGTGCTCGACAGTCAGCGTCCGCAGGCCGTGGCACGCCGCCACGCGAGGGGCGCCCGGACCGCGCGCGAGAACGTGCAAGCCTTATGCGACGCGGGCAGCTTCGTCGAATATGGCGCCCTGGTGGTGGCGGCCCAGCGCCAGCGCCGTTCGCTGGACGAGTTGGCCCGCAAGACGCCAGCCGACGGCGTCGTGCTCGGGTTCGGCAGCGTGAACGGCACGCTGTTCGATCGGCAGGCCTCCCAGTCACTGGTTATCGCGTTCGACGAGACGGTACTTGCCGGCACGATGGGCGAGATGGCGCGCGACAAGTTGAAACATGCCTTAACTGTCGCCCAGCAGGCGCGCCGGCCGGTCATCCTGTTCGCCGAAGGTGGCGGTGGCCGGGCCGGGGATACCGATGGCCGTGTCGGTGTCACGGGCTGGACGATGGACGTGAGTTCGTATTTCCAGCTCGGTCGCATGAGTGCGCTCACGCCGCTGGTTGGCGTGACCAGCGGGCGGTGTTTTGCCGCCAACGCCGGAATGCTGGCTTGCTGTGACGTGATCATCGCCACCAGGGACGCGAACATCGGAGTCGGCGGGCCATCGATGATAGAAGGCGGTCGACTGGGGCGGTTCACCCCCGAACAGATCGGCCCGATGGAGGTCCAGTGCGCCAACGGCGTGGTCGACCTGCTGGTTGCCGATGAAGAAGAGGCGGTTGAAACCGCCAAGAAATACCTGTCTTACTTTCAGGGTTCACTCGACGCCTGGCAAGCGGCAGACCAGCGCGCTACCCGGTTCGTCGTGCCGGAAAACCGCCTTCGGGCCTATGACGTCCGCAAGGCGGTGTCGTTGATCGCCGACACCGGCTCGGTGCTGGAGCTACGGCAGTATTTCGGCGTGGGAATGATCACGTCCCTGATCCGGGTCGAAGGCCGGCCACTCGGGGTCATCGCCAACAACCCGCTGCACCTGGGAGGCGCCATCGACAGCGACGGTGCGGACAAAGCTTCGCGTTTCATGCGCCTGTGCGAGGCGTTCGGCTTGCCGATCCTGTTGCTCTGCGACACCCCTGGCGTGATGGTCGGCCCCGAGGCCGAGAAGACCGCCATCGTGCGCAAGATGGGCCGCATGTTCGTGACCGGAGCCAATCTCACGGTTCCGTTCTTCACCATCGTGCTTCGCAAGGCATATGGCATCGGCGCCGAACTGATGGCGGGCGGGTGGTTCAAGGCGCCGCGTTTCGTGGTGAGCTGGCCGACCGGCGAGTTCGGCGGCATGAACATCGAAGGCAACGTCAAACTTGCGCACGGCGCGCAACTCGATGCGATCATTGACCTGCAGGAGCGGCAGGTGCTGTTCGAGAAGTTGGTCGGGGAGATGTTTTCCTCGGGTCGTGCATTGAGCGTTGCGACGCATTACGAGATTGACAACGTGATTGACCCCGCCGACTCCAGGACCTGGATCAGCTCGGCGATGGCGACACACCGCGGACGTTTGCCGCTCAGCGACAAGACGATTCCGTTTGTAGACCCATGGTGAAGAAATGAAACAAGTGCTCGAATTCCCTAGCCCTGACCCCGACCTGGATACCGTCGCGTTGCGGGCGGCTCTGGAATCCGCCAACCTGCCGGCGTTGCTGATGGTTCTTTACCAGCTAACGGGCGACGAGCGCTGGCTGAATCATCCCTACCGGCCGGTGCGGCGGTTCGGCATGGACCCCAACGACTCGGGAGGTTTCAGCGACGAGATCCAGCGTGAGATCCGGCAGGAGGCTCGTGCCGCCATCGTGGCGTGGGCTAAGGGTGCGCCGGCAAAGGTCGCGCGTCCGAGCGGCCAGCGGCTGGTCGAAATGATGAGCGTGATCATGAGCGAGGATGTGCCGGCTGAGTATGAAGTGATGCTCGCGCAGCAGATGGGCTTCGTGGACCACGACGACCTGGCCCCTGCGCGCGCGGAAAAGCCGGACTTCTTCGTGGTGGTTATCGGGGCTGGCCTGGGCGGCTTGATGACGGCGATCAAGCTAAAGCAGGCCGGGATAAAGTTCACGGTGCTGGAAAAGAACGATCACGCCGGCGGCGTCTGGTGGGATAACCGCTACCCCGGCGCAGGCGTGGACACGCCCAGTTATCTGTACTCCTTCTCGTTTTTTCCACGCAACTGGCCGACCTATTTCGCCCGGCGCCATGAAGTTGTCCGGTATGTGGACGACGTGGTATCGAAGTTCGAACTGGCAGCCTCGATCCAGTACGGGATCGAGGTGCAGTCTCTCAGGTTCGATGAATCCCGGCAGACGTGGGCCGTCATCGCGCTTCGGTCGTCGGGCGAAACGGTCGAATTGGTTGCCAATGCGGTGGTGACAGCGGTCGGAATCTTCAGCCAACCGAAGCTACCGGACCTGCCTGGGATGGACAACTTCGATGGCCCGATATTCCACTCCGCCAGGTGGCCAATGGGCCTCGACGTGAGCGGGAAACATGTGACACTGGTCGGAACCGGCGCCAGTTCGATGCAGATTCTTCCGGCGATTGTCGATGTTGCGGCGTCGGTGACCGTCTTCCAGCGCTCGCCCGCGTGGGTGATACCGGTCTCGAACTATTTCGATGCGGTGCCTAAACCGGTCCATTGGCTAATCGACCATGTGCCGTATTACCACGCCTGGTATCGCTTCTCGCTGGCCTGGACGTTTAATGACAAGCTGCATGCGACGGTGCAGATAGACCCCGAATGGCCGCACCCGCGGCGAAGCATCAATGCGACCAACGAACGGCATCGCGTGGTGTTCACGGGCTACATCAAGGACCAGCTCGCCGATCGCCCCGATCTGCTGGAGAAGTGTATTCCCGACTACCCCCCGTGGGGCAAGCGCATGCTGATCGACAACGGCTGGTACGCCGCCTTGAAGCGACCCCATGTCGAGCTGATTACCGAGCCGGTGGTTGCCATCACCCAACACGGGGTGGTTGCTGCCTCCGGCATCGAGCGCAAATCCGACGTGATCGTGTTCTCGACCGGTTTTGAGGCCAATCGCCACCTGTTTCCACTGAAGATCGAGGGCCGTAACGGCCGCGATCTGCGTGAAGTTTGGGAGGACGACAACGCCCGGGCGTACCTTGGTATCACGGCTCCGGGTTTCCCCAACCTGTTCTTCGTGTACGGCCCGAACACGAGTGGCTCTGGCGGCACTTTCCTGGCCTGGTCGGAGTCCCAGGTTGGCTACATCGTGCAGCTGCTGCAGGCGATGTTAAGCAAAGGCCTGGCATGCGTCGAGCCGCGCCAGGACCTGCATGACGCATACAACGCCAGCGTCGATGAAGCCCACTCGCGCATGATCTGGTCGCATCCCGGGTTCACGACGTACTATAAGAACTCGCGCGGCCGCGTCGTCGTGCTGGTGCCATGGCGCGTGGTCGACTATTGGCGGATGTTGCGCCAGGCCAGGCTGGAAGACTATGTTACTGAACCGCTGCGCAAACCAACCGAAAGGAAATCACCGTGATCATGGTGCAATATTTGAGCGCTCCCGCGTGGAGTGAGTTGGTAGTCGAACCGGTGCTTGGTCGCCCGACCAAGGTATGGCGGGAACGTCCGCGCCAGGTTCTCGACCTGCTCGCGCTGGCGGCGGGAAGCCCCGATCAGGATTTGCTGGTGCAGGGCGACCGGCGCATCTCCTTCGGCGCGTTCCGCGATGCTCTCGATAACGCGGCAGCGGAACTCGCACGCCTGAAAGTCGGCACCGGAGACAAGGTTCTCATCGTGCTTTACAACTCAGCTGAGTTCCTGCTTGCGCAGTGGGCCGCCTGGCGCTTGGGCGCCGTGCCGGTTCTCGGGAACCGGTGGTGGAGCGAGCGTGATCTGGTCGAGGTGATTGGACGCGTTCGTCCTGCGCTGCTAATCACGGATATGCCTTTAACGGGCGCCAACGCCGGACTGGTCAAACGCATCACGCCCGACGTTGTCTCCACCTGGTGGGCATTGCCGCGACCTGCGGTCGCCGTGCCTGATTATCGTGACGAGATTGACGAGGACGATGTCGCGCTGATGGTGTTCACGGCTGGCAGCACCGGCGTACCGAAGGCGGTGCAGTTATCACACCGCAACCTGGTGTGGACCCAGCAGACTGTGCACATCATGCGCGGTGGCCGGCCGCCAGCTCCCGCGAGTTCGGCGGAACAGAAGGTTGCGCTGATGACGACGCCGATGTTTCACAATGGTGCCGTCGTCGCCGGACTGTCGGCTCTGATCGACGGCAACCGCATGGTGATGCTTCGGGGAAAATTCGATCCGCTGGAGGCGATGAACCTGATTCAACGCGAGCGAGTGACCTCGTGGTCGGCGGTTCCGACGGTTTTCAACCGGGTGCTACAACACCCGAACTTCGGCGCTTACGACCTGTCCAGCCTGGTGGCGCCTGCCACCGGTGGCACCATGGTGCCGGCCCGGCTGCTGGCAGCCGTGCAGGCCAGGCTGCCCAACGCGGCAAGGGGGTTTTCGGTCGGTTATGGCATGACTGAGGCGTCGTTTCTCACGATGGCCATGGCGGCACAGATTGGTCAAAAGCCGGGAACGGTCGGCAAGGCAATTCCCGGTGTCGAAATCAGGGTCGACCAGCCCGACGCGTCTGGCGAGGGTGAACTGGTTGCCCGTTCAGGTGCCGTCATGGTGGGTTATTTTGGCAACGATGAACAGCCGATCGACGCGCAAGGCTGGTACCACACAGGCGACATCGGACGGATCGACGAGGACGGTTTGGTGTACATCACCGGCCGCGCCAAAGACATGGTCATCCGAGGCGGCGAGAATATTTCATGCCCGCATGTGGAGTCGGCTCTGATCGCGCATGACGACGTCCTCGAAGTGGCCGTGATTGGGTATCCAGACCAGGAGTTCGGTGAGTCACTGGCGGCAGTCGTGTATACGCGTCCGGGATGCAACTTGTCGGAAGAGGAACTTCGGACTTTCGCAATACATAACCTGGCCTACTTTGAAGTTCCGTCGCGCTGGATATTTCGGACCGAGCCATTGCCCGTGCTGCCAACCGGAAAGATCGACAAACGCAGCCTCAGCCGCGATCTAGCCGGCGATCTCGCGCCTTCCCGTGGCTGATCTGCGCCTCGCCGCTCGGGTTGCCGTCGTCACGGGTGCCGGCGGGGGCATTGGCAGGCTGCACGCGCTGGCTCTTGCCCGCCTCGGGGCACGCGTGGTGGTGAATGATTTTGGAGGTTCGATGGACGGTATCGGCTCTGATCCGGGAGCCGCCGCCGCAGTGGTCCGGGAAATTCTGGAGCGTGGCGGAGAAGCCGTGGCCGACGCGGGCGACGTCGGGTCGTGGGCAGATGCCGGGGCATTGATAGGTCGAGCCATCGACCGATTCGGCGGCATCGACATCCTGGTCAACAACGCCGGCATCCTGCGGCCGCGAACGATCGTCGGCATGACGGAAGAAGACGCGACGTCGGTCCTGCGTGTCCATCTGTTCGGCAGCTTCGCAACGACCCATTTTGCGGCGGCACACTGGCGTGATCGCTTCAAGGCAAAAGGCGCCACCGGTGGCCGGCTGATCAACACCACTTCAGCCTCAGGTCTGTTCGGATTGGGCCAGGCAAACTATGCCGCCGCCAAAGCCGGCATCGCCGCGCTGACGGCAGTCGCTGCCTCGGAGCTTAGTCGATACGGCGTGACGGCAAATGCCATCGCGCCGATTGCCCTTACTCGCATGAGCAGCGGGATCGCGCCGGAAGGATTCACGCCTGACCACATTGCCGAGTTGGTCTGCTGGCTGTCGACCACGGCCGCGCGGAACGTCACCGGACAGGTCTTCAACGTCGGAGGCGGACATATCTCGGTGGTTGATCGGTGGCACACCGGGCCGAGCATCAACAAGCACGGCTTGTGGAGCGTCGACGACCTGGATGCTGCCATGCCCGGCTTGGTCGCGGCGGCAGCGCCACATCCGGATCTGATGGGTTATTACCCGCACCAGGCGCGCTCGTCACTGCTGCCCGATCTGCGGCTACCCCGGCACGACCGACCAACGATCCCCGATGGAGAGAAATCATGACTGAATGGAAAGCGATTGAACTCAACCTGACCGGCCGGGTGGCGGAGATTCGACTGTGCAGGCCCGAGCTTTTGAACCGATTCGACATGCTTTTGCATCGCGAGATGACAGACGTGTTACGCGTGGTCGCCACCGATGAAAAAGTCCTGGCCGTGGTGTTGTGTTCAACCGGCCGTTTCTTCTCCGCCGGTGGTGATACCGACGTCATGCTGGAAGCGGCGGACAACATCACACACCGTCTGGCGATGATCGACGAAGGACGGCAGTTGTTCCGTGCCGTGGCCGATTTTCCCAAGCCGCTGGTGGTTGCGCTGCAGGGCAACTGCTACGGGCTGGGTACCTCGCTGATCCTGGTTGCGGATGCCATCGTGGCAAGTCCCGCCGTCGAGTTCTCGGACCCGCACGTGCGCATGGGGCTGGTGGCGGGCGACGGTGGAACGGTCGCGTGGCCCAGCGCGATGGGAATGATTCGAGCCAAGCGGCATCTGCTTACCGGGGATCCGATGACCGGCGCGGACGCCTACCGCATGGGTATCGTGACCGACCTGGTCGATGATCCCGCCGACGTGCTGGCGGCCGCGCACGCCCTGGCCCAGAGGATCGCCGACCTGCCGCCATTGGCGGTGCAGCTCACCAAGAGAGCCCTGAACAAGTCGCTCATGTCGCGCGCCGATGAAGTGCTGGATCTCTCGTTCTACCTCGAAGCCATCACCTTCGGATCGGACGATCTGCGTGAAGCAGTGGCAGCCTTCAAGGAGAAGCGCCGCGGCTCCTGGAAAGGCAGCTGACAGGTTCTTAGACTGCCCGCTCGGCGTTCCGTGAAGTTTGGCCAGTTCAGCGGTTCTGAACAACGGACGCGCCACGATTTCCGCTTGATAGCGGCCCCAGTCAAGCAGGCGTCGATCCAGTGCCGGGCGGGTCGAGCGGGGGCGTGAAATACTGGAACGCAAAGGCGCGGCACACGTGGCATTTCAGTCAACGTCCACGCTATTGGTAGCCATGGCCACTGGACCATGTACGTAAAAACCGAGTCAGGACATCTCAGGTTTCTCGCGAAAGTTCATGGTTGAGGTAGGTGACGAATGCAAACTGCATTCCGTTTTTCGACGTATGGATTTCGCGCCCGGTTTCAACCCAGCGGGCGTCCAGCAGCGGCGCGAAGATTTCACCGTCAAATTCCTGGGCCAACTCTGTCACCACGGCGCGATGGGCAAACGGTATTGCCTGCGCATACAGTTGGGCGCCACCGGTGATCCAGACTTCCGCGGGCACCGGTTTCGATTGCGCGCAAGTTGCGAGCGCACCCTCAAGGCTGGACGCCGCTTCGGCGCCGCCGGCGCTCCAGTTTGCCTGGCGCGTGATGACCAGGTTCCGGCGTCCTGGAAGGGGCCGAAATTTCGCTGGCAGGGAATCCCATGTCTTGCGTCCCATGATCACCGGGTAGCCCGCCGTCAGGCGTTTGAAATGCGCCAGGTCTTCTGGCAGGTGCCACGGCAGCGTGTTGCCGCGACCGATCACGCCGTTACGCGCGCGGGCGTAAATCAGGTTGACCCGCATCGCGGTTCAGACCGCCACTGGTGCCGCGATAGCAGCATGGCATTGGTAGCCCAGCAGTTCGAAATCGTCGTACACATAGTCATTCATCGAAGCCGGCCGGCGGCGGATGACAAGGGTCGGGTATGGGTAGGGCGAGCGGCTCAACTGCAGCTCGACTTGCTGGTGATGGTTGTTGTATATATGGCAATCGCCCCCGGTCCAGATGAAGTCGCCAATCGCCAAGTCGCACTGCTGCGCCACCATGTGGGTGAGCAGCGCATAACTGGCGATGTTGAACGGCAGGCCCAGAAAAATGTCGGCGCTGCGCTGGTAAAGCTGACACGACAACTTGCCGTTGACCACATAGAACTGAAACAAGGCATGGCAGGGCGCTAGCGCCATCCTGGGAATCTCCGGCACGTTCCAGGCGCTCACAACCATGCGGCGCGAATCGGGGTTTGTCTTGAGCGTGTGGATGACCTCGGCGATCTGGTCGATATGGCCGCCGTCCGGTGTCGGCCAACTGCGCCATTGCACGCCGTACACCGGTCCAAGTTCGCCGTCGGGTCCGGCCCATTCGTTCCAGATACTGACGCCGCGTTGCTTTAACCATTCGTTGCTGGACGAACCGCTCAGGAACCACAACAACTCCTGGATGATGGAGCGCAGATGGACCTTTTTGGTAGTGACCAGCGGAAATCCTTCGTTCAGGTCAAAACGCATCTGGCAGCCAAACACACTCCTGGTGCCAGTGCCGGTGCGGTCGGTCTTATGCGCGCCGTTGTAGTACACGTGGCGCATGAAATCTTCGTATTGGGAGCGGATCGGAGATGTCATTGAGAGAGCGTTGAAGTCGAGCCGACAGTATAGGCAGTGGTGCACCGGCGACTACCAACGGCGCCGTGATTCGGTCAGGCGGAGATTCCGCTGGCGCTGAGATGCAGCACCCGATCGGCGCGCGCGGCTGCCGAGCGCGAATGCGTGACGAGCACCAGTGACGCTCCATGCGCGCGGGTCTGGCCAATCAAGGCATCCATGACTTTTGCCGCGGTGTCGGGATCGAGGTTGCCGGTGGGCTCATCGGCCAGCAGCAGCGTGGGACGGTGCACCAGTGCGCGCGCGATCGCCACGCGCTGCAACTGCCCGCCACTGAGTTGCTGTGGCAAACGGCGCCCAAGATTTTGCAGACCGACTGCATCGAGCATCGCCAGCACCCTTCGGTTGTCCGCATGTCGGTCTCTCGACCCCAGCAGCATCAGGGGCAGGGCCACGTTCTGGGCCACGTCCAGATGGGGTAACACATGAAACGCCTGGAACACAAAACCGATATGCCGCCGGCGCAGCAACGCGCGTTGCTCGTCGCGCATGGCGCCAATATCCGCCCCGTCGAGCGTGACGCTGCCCTGGTCCCAGTTGTCCAGGCCAGCCATGCAGTTGAGCAGTGTCGACTTGCCCACACCCGACTCTCCGACGATAGCCACAAACTCGGCGTTTGCCACTTCCAGTGACACGTCGCGAAACACCGCGACTTCGCCGTAGTTCTTGCATAACCGATCCACCACCAGGCTCATGACATGGCTCGCATCAGCACGCGTGTCAGGGCCAGCAATCGGGGCACAACGTCCGGCTGGTCGCAGACCAGAACATGGCGCTGCGGCATGCAGCGCAGCCAGGTGAGTTGGCGCTTGGCGAGTTGGCGTGTCGCAAAAATACCCTTGTCGCGCAGCTCGCGCATCGGCCAGCGGCCGTCCAGGGCTTCCCAGGCCTGCCGGTAACCGACACAACGCATGGCTGGCAAGTTCGCCGTCAGGTCGCCGCGTGCGTGAAGGGCTCGAACTTCATCCAGAAGACCGGCTGCCAGCATGGCGTCGAAACGCTGCGCGATACGTTCGTGCAACCAGGCCCGGTGCGCTGGCTCCAACGAAACCAGCGGCATGGAGGCAAAAGTCGCCGTGGCGCCGGCGGGCTTGTCGGTGTCGTGAAAGCTGCTCAGGGCGCGTCCCGATACCCGGTAGACCTCGATCGCGCGCTGAATGCGTTGGCTGTCGCGTGGTTGCAGCCGGGACGCGGTCCGCGGGTCGACGAGGGCGAGTTGGGCGTGCATCGCCGGCCAGCCAATGTCGGCCGCCTGCCGCTCCAACGCGGCGCGTACCTCTGCGTCGGCTGCCGGCATGTCATGCAGCCCCTGGAGCAAGGCCTTGAAATACATCATCGTGCCGCCTACCAGCAGCGCGAGATTTCCGCGCCGATTGATCTCGACCACCAGGCGCCGGGTATCGTGTACAAACTCGGCTGCGCTGTAGGCCTGCGATGGGTCACGTATGTTGATCAAATGGTGTGCGACGGCACCGAGCTCCGCCCCGGACGGCTTGGCGGTGCCGATGTCCATGCCGCGGTACACCAGCGCGGAGTCGACGCTGATTATCTCGACCGCGTGTCGCTGCGCGATAGCCATGGCCGCCAATGTCTTGCCCGACGCGGTAGGGCCGGTCAGCGCCATGCATAACGGCGCTGGCGCGTCAGGGCGCGGCGTTTGCACCAAGTCCGGGCTCGCCATGTTTTTGCACCAGCGTCCAGCCTGCCAGCGCAATCAGAACGCTCCAAAACCAGACCCCGTTGGTGAGCGGGAACACCGTGCCGTCCATGCGCGTTCCCAACCAGCCGCCCATTGCAAACGCGGCGATCATCATCACAAAGCCGTTCAGCGCCGAGGCTGTTCCGGCCGCCTGCGGGAACGGGCCGACCGCGCCGCTTTGCCCGCAAGGCTGGTGGATTCCATGCGCCAGCATGAAAAGGTAATGCGGCAACATGATGGCCCAGCCCCCGTGCGCGCCGCTGCTCAGGCCCGCGAGCGCCAGCACGCCCATCAGGGTGCCGCCGGTCAGGGTCATCGCGCAGGCGATCGCAACGGTACCGCGCACGCCAAAACGCGGCAGCATGCGCCGGCACAAGAACGTGCCCAGCAGGTAGGAGAACGACATCGAGAACATCAGCAGCCCGTATTGGGTTTTGCCAAGGCCCAATACCTGGATGAACACGAACGATGAAGCGGCCAGAAACGTAAACAAGCCGCCATAGGATGCCGCCGATAAAGCGCTATAGGCCTGGAACGTCGGGTGGCGCGCGATCTGCAGCCAGGTCTTCAACAGCGTGACCGCTTGCAGCGGTCGCGCATTCTTTCGCGCCAGGGTTTCCTCAAACCGCCACACCACCAGGCCCAGCGAAACGGCGCCGAAAACCGCCAGCGTCAACAAGGCGACGCGCCAACTAAACCAGTCCGACAACAGGCCCCCAGTGGGAGCGCTCAGGCATGCGATCACGGCCAGCCCGGACAAGGCCTTGGACATCACGCGCGCGCCTTCGCTGGGTGTGTAAAGGTCGCGGATGATGGCGCGCGCACCCATGACTCCCGCACCCATGGCCGCGCCTTGCACGGTGCGCCAGACAATTAGCAACTCCATCGATGGGGCCAGCGCGCTGCCGATGGCGGCGGCAATGTAGGCGCCCAGCCCCAGCAACAAAATCGGGCGTCGCCCAAAGCGGTCGGACAACGGCCCCCAGAACAATTGCGACACACCAAACGCCAACAACAAAGCGGTCAGTGTCAGTTGCGCCTGCGCCATCCGCGCGCCAAATCCTTCGGTCAGCGCGGGCAACGCGGGCAAATACAAATCGGTCGTGATCGGTTGTATGCCCAATAACGCGGCCAGTATCAGTACCACGACACCGGCGGGCATGGGCATTACAACGGCGGGGGGCGTGATGGCAGGCGAAGGCGGCATTTGAATCGAGCGTAGCAGATGCGCCGCGACGCCCGCATGCCCGGGCCGGCGAGCCTACTTCAGCCCAAATAGCTGCGTTATCGCCTGCCGGTATTGGGGAAGACCGAGCGCATTGGTATTGTGGTGCGAGCCACCTTCGACCAATACAAACGTTTTCGGACCACGCGCCGCCTCGAACAGGCGCCGTCCGAGTTCGGGCTGGATCAGCCGGTCATCGGCGCCGTGTACAACCAACAGCGGCGAACCGAGCGATGCCACCTTTTTGACTGCTTCGAAGCGTTGCGTGATCAGCCCACCAACCGGCAACCAGCCCCATTTCATGGTTCCGACGACGTCCGGAATCGAGGTAAAGGCACCCTCCACGATGGTGCCGGCCTCGTCGTTGACCTGGCTGGCGAGTTCAATCGCGATCGCGCCACCGAGTGAATGGCCAAAGATATAACGCGGCCGCTGCGGGTACTTGGCGGTCAGCCAGTCCCAGGCGGCGCGTGCATCCTCGTTGGCGAGCGACTCAGTGGGCATCGACGTATCGCTCTTGCCAAAACCGCGGTAGTCGAGTGCCAAGACCGAGAAGCCGAGCTCCTGCATGCGCCGCACGCGGTGGGCTGAACCAGTCACGTTCCAGCGTGCGCCATGCAGATACAGCAACACCGGTGCCGCGTCGAGGCTGGCATGCGGTTTTGCATCCGCCGCATGCCACAAGGCGTGTAGCCGCACCGGTCGTCCCGCTAACACGGAGTTGAACTCGATCCATGCGTCGTCCATGCCTTTGGCCGCGCTCACGCCACCGCTCCAGCTACGGTCGCCGGGCTGAAAAATCCACTCGCCCTGTTTTTCATCCAGCGTGGCGCAGCCAATCAGCAGGGTCAGGGAAAACAATACCGTGGTGAATACGTGACGCAGTTTCATGGGTGAGCGCAATGCAATGTGGGGTGAAAGTTCTTCTGCCAGGGTGGGGTGGCGCGTCAGCGTCCGCGCAGGAACAGGGTGTCCAGTTCCTTGATCGTGAGCTGGCGCCAGGTGGGCCGTCCATGGTTGCATTGGTCGGAGCGTTCGGTGGCTTCCATCTGGCGCAGTAGCGCGTTCATCTCTTCCACGCCGAGCTTGCGGTTGGCGCGCACTGCGCCGTGGCAGGCCATGGTCGATAACAACGTATTGCGGGCGCGCTGAACGACGCTGCTGGCTTCGTGTTGTGCCAACTCGGCCAGAACACCGCGCGCCAGCTCGGTCGCGTCACCGTGTGCCAAGGCGGTAGGAACCGCACGCACGGCCAAAGTTGCCGCGGTCAGGGCGGTGATTTCCAGACCGAGGGTCTGGAGCGTATCGGCATGTATCTCGGCGGTTGCCATTTCCTGCGCGGTGGCAGCGAAGGTGGCGGGCAGCAACAACGGCTGGCTGGCCAGGGCGCGCATGCCGCTGCCACTGGATGCCGTTGCCGCGTCAAGCTGCGTCTTGAGCCGCTCGTAGACGATACGTTCATGGGCTGCATGCATGTCCACGATGATCAGGCCCTGCGCGTTTTCGGCCAGTATGTAGATGCCTTGCAGTTGCGCCAGCGCCCGGCCCAGCGGCCAACTGCCGTCCGATCCCAAGGCAGCAGCGCTGGGATCGTCGCGCGCGCTGTCGGTGCTGCGTTGGACCGGCCATAAGGCTTCAAAGTCGAACACCCGGTGTGGGGCGGCGGCACCGAAATGGATTGCCGGTTGGGTCCAAGGCGTTGCGGTGGCGAACTGGTTTTGCGCGTTAGTTGGTGTTGCACCAGTACCCATAGTTGCCTGTAAGTCGGCCGCGACCCTGGGTGTTGCCAAGGCATCTTCAACGGCGTGGCGAACCGCCTGATGAATCTCCCGGCTGTCGCGAAACCGTACTTCGATTTTGGTCGGATGCACGTTGACATCCACCCGCGCCGGGTCGATCTCCAGGTACAACACATAGACTGGCTGGCGCTGGCCATGCAACACGTCCTCATAGGCGCTGCGCACCGCGTGGGAAAGCACTTTGTCGCGCACAAAACGGCCGTTGACATAACAAAATTGCTGGTCGGCGCGCGCTCGCGCGGCGTCCGGAATTCCAACCCGGCCGCTCACCCGTACCGGGTGTTGCGCGTCGCTGCGCGGCCCATGGCCGCGCGGTTGGCCCACGCGGTAGTCCAGGGCCAGCGAACGCTGCACAAAGTCGGCGCCCAGCACGTCG
>JANNGR010000183.1:0-2078 GCA_031403955.1 Betaproteobacteria bacterium | reverse complement strand
CAGCTTCTGCCCCAGGTTCTCCACCGCGCGTTCGATCAGCCCCGAGCGGTCGTAAACCGGTACGATTTCCACGCCCCTGGGCAGGCTGGCCTGCAGCTGCCGCAGCTTGGCCTTCACGGCGGCAATCGTCTCGAGCGCGTTTTTGCCCGAACGCATCACGATCACGCCACCGGTCGCTTCACCCTGACCGTCGAGTTCACCGATGCCACGGCGCATCTCCGGGCCGATCTGGATCCGCGCCACGTCGCCCAGACGCACCGAGATACCGGCAGTGGTGGTCATCAGCGGCACCTTGCGAAAATCGTCCAGCGACTGCAGGTAACCCGACGCGCGCACCATGTATTCGGCCTCGCCCAGTTCAATAACCGAGCCGCCGGCTTCCTGGTTCGACTTCTGGATTGCGTCGACAACCCGGGTGTGCGGTAGGTTGTAGGCGGCGAGCTTGTTCGGGTCGAGCACGATCTGGTACTGGCGCACCATGCCGCCCACCGAGGCCACCTCGGCCACGTTGGGTACCGTCTTCAACTCGTACTTCAGAAACCAGTCCTGCAGGGCACGCAACTGTCCGGCGTCCTGCGTGCCGCCGCGGTCAATCAGCGCGTACTGGTAGATCCAGCCAACACCGGTCGCGTCAGGCCCCAGCGTGGCTTTGGCGTTGGCCGGCAGACGCGACTGCACCTGGTTCAGATATTCCAGCACGCGCGAACGGGCCCAATACAAATCGGTGCCATCCTCGAACAACACATAGACGAACGAGTCGCCGAAGAAGGAATAACCGCGCACCGTCCTGGCACCCGGCACCGACAACATGGTGGTGGTCAGCGGATAAGTGATCTGGTTCTCGACAATACGCGGCGCCTGACCGGGGTAGGTGGTGCGGATGATCACCTGCACGTCGGACAGGTCGGGCAACGCGTCCAGCGGCGTCTTCAGCACCGAGATCACCCCCCAGGCGCTGACCAGCAACGTGGCCAGCAGCACCAGGAAACGATTGACGATCGACCAACGGATCAACGCGGCGATCATGGCCGGCTACCCGAGGCGCTAACACGCGGCGCCTGCGCATCGGGTGCCAGCAACCGCATGCTGGTGAGCCGCGGCAGATTCTCGGCGTCGATGGTGAACTCGAAGTCGACTTTATCGCCCACCGCAAGCCCGCGTGGCAGACCGCGCGGCGGTGACTTGAAGTCCATCGTCATCGAGCCCCATTTCAAAGACGGAATCGGGCCGTGTGACAACGTGATGGCATCACGTCCGATTTTCTCGACCCGGGCCTCACCTTGATGCCGTGTCGCCACACCCGCGGCGCTGGACCTGGGCTCCCCATTCAGCCTGGCCTCGACGCCCTTCAGGCTGGCTTCCGAGTCGATCAGGAACTGCGACGAGACGACCACCCGCTGACCAGCCTGCAAGCCGTTTTTGATCTCGGTCTGAGCGCCGCTTTCGATGCCGATTTCAACCTCGACCGGTCGAAAGCGTCCGTTGTCTTCGGCCAGCATGACCACGATGCGTTTGCCGGTCTGGATGATGGCCTCGGTGGGTACCAGCAGTACCTTCTCGGCACGCGTGTCCGTGAACAACATCTGCACAAACATGCCGGGTACCAAGCGGCCGCCCGGATTGGCGAGTTCCAGCCGTGCCTTCAGCGTGCGTGTGGTCGCGTTGACGTCGGGCACGATGGCCTGCACCTTGCCGGTGAAGGTGGTGCCAGGCACGGCCGGGCTGCGGGCCTGTACCCTGGCTCCGGGGCGCAGCAGCGCGGCCTGGCTCTCGGGCACTTCGGCATTCGCCCACACCGTACCCAGGCCGTTGATGCGGAACAAGGTGGCGCCCGCCATTACCGTCATGCCTTCGCGCGCCATCAGCTCGGTCACCACGCCGCCAATCGGCGCCACCAGCGTGAGACGCGGCTGGGTCTGGCCGCTGCTCTCTACCAACCCGATCTGCGCCTCGCCCATGCCGGCCTGGCGCATGCGCTGGCGGGCGCCATCGACCAGCGCCGCCAAGTCCGTACCTTGCATGCGGCGCACCGACAAGAACTCCTCCTGCGACGCAATCCAGTCCGGCACATAGAGCTC
>JANNGR010000182.1:0-3045 GCA_031403955.1 Betaproteobacteria bacterium | reverse complement strand
TGCAGCAAGATCATGTGACCGTCGCCCATGCAGAAGATCACCCGCTATGAGCCTGTGCATCGCCGCCTATGGATTTCTCATGCTGGGGCGGTTCCCGCGGAGTCAAAAAAAACGCCGCTCGACTCAAAGCACCCGCCCTACCCGAAAGCTTCCGCCCGCGCGGGGCTCGCGCCGATGCGACGGCACATCCAGTGGTCGATCGCCACCGCGCGTTTTCGCCTGGCTCGGACCATCGCTCGAGGTCCGCCGCAATGCCCGTGCCGCGCGAAACTCTACGTGCACCTCGCTAGACATTAATGAATTACCCCGCGCCAAGAGCGCGGGGTATCAAAACAGCAAGAAGCAAGAAGTGATAAGGGTCAGGTGACCCTTCCGTTCCTTCTGTTCCCGTGCAAGGGGCTTGGTGACTACGAATTCCGATTGGTTATGCTGCCTTGCGGCGGGATTTCAGAAGATGGAACGCCCGCACCTTGTCTTGCCTCAACCACTCTTTTTCGGATGGTGTCAGCATCCGGGGAGCGTTCGAGGTAGCGGGCTTCGGATTGGGTGAGGCAGTCGAAGCCGTAGCCGAATTCTTGTTGCCACCAGGTTTCAAGGTCGTTTCCATGTTTGTCTCTGACCGCCTGAATCAGCGACGGTTCCGGCGCAAGCTTAGCGGAGTAGGAACGGCCGGTCAACGTGGTGATGCCGATCACGCGACCGCCGCGGGCTTCAACAAAACCCTTCAAATTGGCCACCGTGCCGCCCTGTCCGATGAAATCATCGACGATCAGATACTCGGCTGCGGCCTTGATGTCGCCGCTGAACAGCGCCGGATTCGCAAGCCGCTGATAGCCGCTCGCGCCGGTGTGGCCCACGGTGTTGTCCTGGATCACCGATAAATCAGCTTCCAGGCCGAGTTCCGCCGCTAATCGCTGGGCCAACGCGATCGGGATTTCGTTGATGCCGGTGGCCTCAAGCGCATGCACGGGCAGCAATATCGGCTTCGCACCGCCCACCAGCGCTCTGACCTGCTCGATCGCTCGTGGATTGATAAAACGATCGACCATACGGCTGGCGGCTATCGCGTCGCCGGCTTTGGCGAACGCATAATCGGGATCGTTTTTGACCTGCTGCTCGCCGGCGAGTATTGCCACGTCCGGCATTCCGGTGAATGCCGCTCGCGGAATTTTCATGCGGTCAATGTTAGCACGGCCACTCAGAACTACATCGCGAGCGCCTGATCAGGACCGGGGAGCGGCACGAGGACACTGGCGGGCCGGATACGTATAATCACACGTGTCATTTGCGGGAACCAGTCATGAGCAGAAAACTGATCATTTTCATCGAAGACTCGATGTACGAAGGACTGCACCGGGTCGTGGGACGCGGCAGCATCAGCAAATTCATCGAGAATCTCGCCCGTCCGCATGTCGCGCAGAAGGAGCTTGGCGCCCAGTATCGGGAGGCGGCACGGGATGCGGCGCGCGAGCGCGAGGCGCGTGCCTGGATCGGCAAGGTATCCCGTCGCCGTCTCAGAACGAGAAATTAGCAGCGAGCGTTGACACTGTTTTTCCGGTGTCGCGGTCGTGGAGAAGCGCTCCCCACAACCTGATATTTGTTTTAAGGTTGTATTCGACTCGCGGGCCGAAGCCGAGAAGAGTTTCGTCCATCATGCCGACACCGACCGTTTCGTTAATCTTGTAGGTGGCCGTAACTTTATGCCACGGCCCGCTTCCTCCGTTCTCGAACGTGCCGAAGACGGAGAGCTTATCTTTGTCGATCGAGAAAAATGCATTTCGTCGCATAGAGTTCGGCATATTTTCCTTGCCGATACCAACGCCGACTTCGAGCCAAGACAGTGGTTTCCATTTCGGCCCGCCGTAGGCTTGGCGGTAACCGTCGGATTCCGCTTCGGTCAACACATAAAAGCCGAAGGAATCTGTTAGGTCACGTTCATAGTATCCGATGACTCTCGAGGGGTTATTTTTGATTACCTGGACTTCAAACCAGAAGCCTCGCCCGGCCGTCTCGGCCGCAATTGAAGTATAGCGAGACGAGCGAGCACAACATCAACGTCAGAGAACATAGATTTCTCATGAAGGGATAGTTGCACGCATGGTGTTCAGCTGTCTGGCGTGCGCCGTGGGCGGGAACTAGCGCATTACGCCGCAAGGCAGTAGATGCCTATAGACATTGTGGAGATGGCGATCAGCTTCTCCCGCCAGCCGAAAATCTGGTTACGGAACATTATCGATGCCTCTTCCCTTCCCATGCGTGCGAGCACAAAAGCGATTACCAAGCTCTGGAGCATAATGAACGCCGGGACACTGCTCTCCACAGCGGCGACGAACGATGGCGAGGGCGAAAAATCGATAGCTCGTTGGGAAAAGACTGTTCCCGCGAACGACACGCTCTCGGCAAAGACAAAAAGCGCGATGTACTTGCCCTTGAACCCGATGAACCGTCGGATTCTCGACGCAGTCGCTCTCGGATTGAGCACGGCCAATACCGCTGCCGCAGTCGCAACGCCGAGCGAGAAGACGAGGAAAACGTCAATGAATTGCCCGCTCGCGAGGCGGTAAGCATCCTTTTGCAGAACCATCGAAGCGGACAGGAGCAGTACTGCCCAAACCATAGTTCCGGCCACTCGCAGGAAGCCCTGCCGGAGCAGACCGCCGCGCGAGGAGAACAGCGCCGAACCGCAAAATGCCAGCGCGATACCGAAGTAATGAAGGGGCTGCAATCTTTCGCCCAACCACCCCCAGGCTAGAAGCGGCACGACCAGTACCGCGACGTTCCACAAAACATGGATCAGAGCGGCATCCGCAAATCGGAAAAGGGCACGAAAGTAAAAAAAGAACGAGCCCAGAAACATGCAGCCACCGGCGAAGGCGAGCGCCATTATTTCCATCGGCAGGGGCGTATAGTCGATAAGCCCTAGTATATCGATTCTTTAAAACATTTACTTCTAGGCATTGCTATGCCAAAATGCCTTCCCAGGCTTATTAACGGTCTGGGAGGACGGCAATGGCAAGAAAGACAGGACGAGTGGCCCTGGTGATT
>JANNGR010000181.1:0-3334 GCA_031403955.1 Betaproteobacteria bacterium | reverse complement strand
AATTCGAGGAACTGGCAGCCAGCCGCCAGGACGCGCCAACAGCCATCGTCGCGATGTTGGACTGAAACTATTCAAATAACCAGGAGAGACGATGCCAAAATTTGCCGCCAACCTGACCATGCTGTTCACCGAAGTGCCGTTCATGGAACGCTTCGCCGCCGCCAAAGCCGCCGGTTTTACCGCGGTTGAATACCTATTTCCCTACGCTTTCGACCAACACGAACTTGCGAAGGCGCTTGAAACCAACGGCCTGCAGCAGGTGTTGCACAACCTGCCGGCCGGCGACTGGGACGCCGGCGAACGCGGCATTGCCTGCCATCCGGATCGGGAGACAGAATTCCGCGACGGCGTGCAGCGCGCGATCGCTTATGCCACCACCCTGGGTTGCCCGCAGGTAAATTGCCTGGCGGGCAAGTTACCCAGCGGAGTCAGCAAGGCGCAAGCGCAGGACTGCTTCGTCGCCAACCTCGAATACGCGGCGGCGCAACTGAAGAATGCCGGCATTCGGTTATTGATCGAACCAATCAACACCTTCGACATTCCAGGCTTCTTTCTGAACCGAACCAACCAGGCGGCAGAGATACTTGACATGGTGGGAAGCGACAACCTGTTCATCCAGTACGACATCTACCACGCCCAGCGCATGGAAGGTGAACTGGCTGCCACGGCGCAGAAATACTTCACCCGCATTGGCCACATACAGCTTGCCGACAACCCGGGACGCCACGAGCCGGGCAGCGGAGAGATCAACTACGCCTTTTTGTTCAAACACCTGGACGCCATTGGTTACCATGGCTGGATCGGCTGCGAATACAAACCCGCCACCACGACGACCGCAGGGCTGGGCTGGCTCAAAAACCTCACACATTGAAAGACAACAACATGGCAGCCTCGGTACTCAATATCGGTTTTATTGGCTTGGGCATCATGGGTGCGCCTATGGCCGGGCATTTGCGCAAGGCCGGTCACACGTTATTTGTGAACACGCGCAGCAAGGTTCCGCCCGAGTTGCTGGAGGCTGGCGCCAATGCGTGCGCGAACGGCAAAGAGGTGGCACAACGTGCCGACATAGTGTTCCTGATGTTGCCCGACACACCCGACGTGGATAACGTGCTGTTCGGGCAAGGCGGCGTAGCCAGCGGCTTGTCGAAAGGCAAGACCGTGGTCGATTGCAGTTCGATCGACCCGATTGCCACCAAGGCCTTCGCCGCAAAAATCAAGGCCCTCGGTTGCGACTACCTGGATGCCCCGGTATCCGGCGGCGAAGTGGGTGCCAAAGCCGCGTCGCTGACCATCATGGTCGGTGCCGACGCGGCTGCGTTCGAGCGTATCAAACCGCTGTTTGAACTGATGGGAAAAAATATCACGCTGGTCGGCGGCATCGGCGACGGCCAAATTTGCAAGGTGGCCAACCAGATCATCGTCGCACTGAATATCGCTGCCGTCGGCGAGGCGCTGGTATTCGCGTCCAAAGCCGGCGCCGATCCGGCCAAAATTCGCCAGGCCCTGATGGGGGGCTTTGCATCCTCACGCATCCTGGAGGTACACGGCGAACGCATGATCAAGCGCACCTTCCAACCCGGCTTTCGTATTGCACTGCATCAGAAAGACCTGAACCTGGCGCTGCAGGGTGCGCGCAGCCTGGGTGTCGCGCTGCCGCAAACCGCCATCGCGGCGCAATTGATGCAATCGTGCGCGGCACTCGGTCATGCGCAACTCGACCATTCGGCGCTGGTAAAAGCGCTGGAAGCGATGGCGCAACATCCGGTGGCGCCGGAGGGCTGAAAAATCAAGCGCCTCTACGCGCGCTGTTGCGGAAGGGTTTTTGTTGCAGGACGATGCCGCAGCCCTGATCAACGCGGCGCGGGCCAGTGCCGTTTTACCCGCCGGACATTTCTCTCCGCTTCTGGCGCGACTCGGACTGTCGCGCAGGTTGGGCGTCGGCGCGCGGGCAACACCCTTTGCTCGCCTCACGCCATTAAACGGGCATTTTCCGGATCGAGGTCCAGCCAGGCCTCGGCGCCCGGACCCGTGAATTCATTGCAAATCATGGAATGATACTCCATAATTGCAATGATGTTTCCACGCTATCTTTTGCCAAAGCTAAGTGAAGAACTGTTGAATTCTCCTGCCGTTGTCCTGCTGGGGCCTCGACAGTCCGGAAAAACCACGCTGGCGCTTGAGGTAGCCAAAACCATTCCCGGCGTTTACCTCGATCTGGAGTCGGAGCGGGACCGCAGCAAGCTGGCGCAGCCAGAGTTGTACCTGGCAGACCATCTGGACCGACTGGTCATTCTTGATGAAGTGCACCGGGTACCGGGCTTGTTTCCAGTCCTGCGCGGCTTGATAGACCAGGCGCGGCGCGCGGGCAAACGCGACGGGCAGTACTTGCTGCTGGGCTCGGCCTCGCTGGACTTGCTGCACCAATCGGGTGAAACGCTGGCCGGCCGGATTGCCTACCTTGAGTTGACGCCGCTCCATGTTCTGGAAACCGGCGCCGCCCAGAACGACGCTCTCTGGCTGCGCGGCGGCTTCCCCGAAAGCCTGACGGCGCCCAATGACACGCGCAGCCTGCGCTGGCGGCAGAACTTCATCCGTACCTATCTGGAGCGCGACATTCCGCAATTCGGGCCGAGGATTTCGGCTGCGACCTTGCGCCGCTTCTGGACCATGCTCGCACACCACCAAAGCGGCTTGCTCAATGTGGCCCAACTCGCGCGCAATTTGGGCGTCGATGTGAAAACGGCCCAGAGCTACATCGACCTGCTGTGTGACCTGCTGCTGGTGCGTCGCTTGCCGCCTTGGCACGCGAATGTGGGCAAACGTTTAGTCAAATCGCCCAAGGTTTACGTGCGCGATAGCGGACTGGTGCACGCGCTGCTGGACATCGAGACGCGCGAAACCCTGTTGTCGCACCCGGTGGTCGGGGCCAGTTGGGAAGGCTTTGTGATTGAGAACCTGATGGCCTGCGCGCCTGTCGGTGCACTGGCTTACTTCTACCGCACAAGCGGCGGTGCGGAGATCGATCTGCTGATAGTCTTGCCGGGCGACGAGCTGTGGGCGATTGAAATCAAACGCAGCCTGGCACCCAAGGTAGACCGCGGCTTTCATGCCGCATGCGGCGATTTGGCACCGGCACGACGGCTGGTCGTATACCCCGGCGTCGAGCAATACCCGCTGGGTAACGATGTGCAGGCACTGCCGCTGGATGCACTGTGCAAAGACTTGTTCGCACTCGGAGATTGATTCGCGTCAGCGCGCGTGCTCCTCAGAAAGACCTGGACACGCCACCGAACGATTTATCGTTTCAAGTCGCGGTAGAAGTTTTCATGAG
>JANNGR010000180.1:0-7271 GCA_031403955.1 Betaproteobacteria bacterium | reverse complement strand
GAGGTGGCGATAGACGCCAGCCAGGTGATCTGGATCACCACCGCCAACGACGAGCGCGCCATTCCCAAGCCGATTCTGAACCGCATGAACGTCTTCGCCGTGGAGGCGCCGTCGGCTGACGCGGCGCGCCGGATCGCCCGCAATCTTTACCGGTCGCTTCGAGCTGAACATGGCTGGGGAGAACGTTTCGAGCCCGAGCCCAGCGACGAATTGTTGGACCATTTGGGTGCGCTTGCCCCCAGAGAAATGCGTCGCGCACTGATGACCGGTTTTGGAAATGCACAACTGGACCAACGTAATGCGGTGACGCTCGCGGACTTGCCAAAAGGCGGCAACCGGAAAGCGGCAATCGGGTTCCTGCAATAGCGTCGGCGGGCTTGCTTTCGGCCCAATTTTCAGGACTTGCCGAACTCCCATTGCCCGGTGGCCTCCTGCACCGCCTGGGGATAGGGCGCCTTGCCGCGTGAACCGTTGTATCGACCCAGGGCCATGAAAAGGTTTCCGTTTTCGCGGTCCAGATAATGGCGCAGGATGACACACCCAAAACGCAGATTGGTCTGCATGTGAAACAGGCGCGAGGCGTCACCATCGCCCAGCACCCGGGCCCAGAATGGCATCACCTGCATATAGCCGCGCGCGCCCACACTCGACACCGCGAACTTGCGAAACGCACTCTCGACCTGAATCAGCCCCAGCACCAGCGCGGTATCCAGGCCGGCGCGTTTGCTCTCGTACCAGACGGTCTGCAGAAATTCCTTTCTGGTTTCCAGGTCGGCCTTGCGGCGCCGCAGCCGCTCGCTCATTGCACCCAGCCAGCGCAGATAATGGATGCGCGCGGTGGTGTCCCGGAACTCAGGAATCGGCGGAGCGGTACTGGCGATCGCAGCGCTGAGCGCGCCGCGAACCGAATCCACCAAAGGCTCTTCCAACTGACCGCCCGCATGGGCAGGTTGACGGATTGACAGCAGCCCAAAGCCCGAAATCAGCGCCAGCAGGCAGCTTCGCCTGGCCACCATGCCGCAGGAACTGGCGTCGCTACACGGAAATGATGTCATTTCCCCAATCTGGACGTGACAAAGCGGAACACTTCGCCGAGCTCGAGTATGGTGGCAGTGGCGTCGCGACGATGCTGGTACTCCAGCTGCCCATCTTTGAGGCCCCGGTCCCCGATCGTGATGCGATGTGGAACGCCGATCAATTCCCAATCCGCGAACATGGCGCCAGGACGTTCACACCGGTCGTCAAGGATCACGTCCACACCAGCGTCCAACAGGTCAGCGTACAGCTTGTCCGCTGTGGCTTTGACAGCGGGAAAACGGTCTGGACTGATCGGGCATAACACAACCGTAAATGGCGCCAGCGCATCGGGCCAGATGATGCCGCGCTCGTCATGGTTTTGTTCGATGGCGGCAGCTGGCAAACGGGTGATTCCAATGCCATAACTTCCCATCTCCATGAACTGCGGCTTGCCGTTCACGTCCAGGAAGCTCGCGTGCATCGCCTGGCTGTACTTCGTACCGAGGTAAAACAGATGGCCGACTTCGATGCCGCGCTCGATTGCCAAAACACCCCTGCCGTCCGGCGAAGCGTCTCCGGCAACAATGTTGCGCAGGTCAAACACCATTTCGGGCTCGGGCAGATCTCGGCCCCAATTGACGCCGGTGATGTGAAAACCGGGTTCATTGGCGCCACAAATCCAGTCGCTCATCACGGCCACGTCGCGATCCACCACAACCCTGACCGGCGCCTTCATATTGATCAATCCCAGGTAGCCAGGCTCACACCCGAAATGGCTGTCAATCTCGTCCAGCGTTGCAAAACGAAAGCCGCCTTCCATACCGGGAACCTTATTCGCCTTCACTTCATTCAAGTCGTGGTCGCCACGTAACATCAACAACCAGACCTGGGTCTTGACGATCTGCCCCTGTTCGTTCCTTTCTTCCGTTGCCAGCACCAATGATTTGACCGTTTGCTGGAGCGGCACACCCAGATACTGCGCCACGGCTGCGCATGTGCTTTTCCCTGGGGTTGCGGTCTTCGTCATGTTCTGTGCGGGTGGCCGGCGCGGCTGGCGCGGCGCCAGCGCCTCGGCTTTCTCCATGTTGGCGGCGTAATCACTGGTGGGGCAATAGACGATCGCGTCCTCACCGGTGGCTGCGATTACCTGAAACTCTTCACTGAAATCGCCGCCAATTGCGCCGCTGTCGGCCGCTACCGCCCGGTAGCGCAAGCCGAAGCGGTCAAATATACGGCGGTACGCCTGTGCCATCACCTCATAACTCGCCTTGGCACCGGCTACATCGCGATCAAAGCTGTAGGCATCCTTCATGATGAACTCGCGCCCGCGCATCAAGCCAAAACGAGGCCGTCGTTCATCGCGAAACTTGGTCTGGATCTGGTACAGATTCCTGGGTAGCTGCTTGTAACTCTTGATGTCCTGGCGTGCAATATCGGTCACCACCTCTTCGCTCGTAGGCTGAATGACATAGTCGCGCTCCTGCCGGTCCCTGATGCGAAGCAACTCCGGCCCCATCTTCGTGAAGCGGCCTGACTCCTGCCACAATTCGGCCGGCTGCACCACTGGCATGGCAATTTCCACCGCGCCCGCCCGATTCATCTCCTCCCGCACGATGGCCTCGACCTTTCGGATGACCCTTAGTCCCATCGGCATGTAGGTGTATATGCCGGCCCCCAGCTTCTTGATCATGCCAGCGCGCAGCATCAGCTTGTGGCTCGCAACCTCGGCATCTGCCGGCGCCTCCTTTAGGGTCGAAATGAAAAATTGCGAGGCTTTCATGGTGAGAGTGGGAAATGGAACTGAGCCAAACCCCTTGATGCACAACGCATGCTGTGCATAATGGACTCAGTTTAGAAATTGGGGTTTGATTATGCTTGACCGGGACGGCTTTCGGCCCAATGTCGGCATCGTCCTGCTCAACCAGAGGAACCAGGTTTTCTGGGGTAAACACATTCGTACCCACTCGTGGCAGTTCCCGCAGGGTGGCATTGACCGGGGTGAAACCCCCGAACAGGCCATGTACCGCGAACTGCATGAAGAAGTGGGGCTCCAGCCGGAGCATGTCTGCGTCGTCGCCCGCACCCGGGACTGGTTGCGCTACGAGGTGCCGGACCGCTACATCCGCCGCGACGCGCGTGGCCATTACAAAGGCCAAAAACAGATTTGGTATCTGCTGCAACTGGTTGGGCACGACTGGGACTTGAATCTGCGTGCGACCGACCATCCAGAGTTCGACGCATGGCGCTGGAACGACTACTGGGTTCCGCTGGATATGGTGGTTGAATTCAAACGTGGTGTCTACGAAATGGCGCTGACCGAACTAGCACGATTTTTGCCGCGTTACGATTTCCGCAACCGTTACCTGCGTCATGGCACCCGCAGTCGCGACCACGACTACCATGGCACGGTTGAAGCAATACCAAACGCTTCACTCGATCTGCCTCCCGGTGGCACCTTCGAGCCGGACCCGCAAACCAACCTGCCGCTCGATGCCGCCGGAGACTCGCATGCGAATTAGCGTTTGGTCAGCACTCTGTCCGGTGTTCCTGGTATGCAGCGCGTTCGCGCAACTGGCCGATCTGGATCCCGACTGGAAAGAGCTTGAGATTTCGGCGCCTCCGGTGTTCAAGACCGACCGACTCGTCTATTTGGAAATGCCGCGCCATGTATCGGTCAAGGTCGGGCTTGACCCGGAAACACTGAGCATCGCCAATGACGGCATCGTCCGTTATGTGATGGTCGCAACATCTCCAAGCGGTAACATCAACGCCACTTACGAGGGAATCCGCTGTCTGACCGGCGAAGTAAAAACCTACGCACGTTATGGCACCGCCGCTCGGTGGAGCCCGTTGATCAACCCGCAGTGGACACCGCTGAACGGCAACCAGCCTTCAATGCACGCGCTTGCGTTTGCCCGCCAAGGCGCCTGTGACGGCCGCGCCGCCTCGGCGCAGTCACCGCAGGCGATCGTCAACAAACTGAGGTCGGTGCAACTTGAAGCTACGCGACGATGAACATGCGCCTGCGGCAGGCCTATCGCGTGAGCACCAGATTGTCACGGTGCAACATTTCGGGCTCGGCAACATAGCCCAACAAGCGCTCGAATTCACTTGACGCTTTACGGCATATCAGGCGCGCCTCGAAGCTCGAATAGTTGGCTAACCCACGGGCGATTTCCGCCCCGGTGGCTTCTCGCACCGCGATCACATCACCACGCGAGAACTCGCCTTCAACGCTGGTCATGCCGATAGGTAGCAAACTCTTGCCTTCATCGCGCAGCTTGGACGCCGCGCCGGCGTCAACAGTCACTGAGCCACGCAATTGAAGATGGTCGGCGATCCACTGCTTGCGCGCCTGTGTCTTCTGGGTTTGCGCGACCAAAAGCGTTCCGATCAACTCTCCGCCGCACACACGGCGCAAGACGTCTGGCTCCCTCCCCCATGCAATCACCGTCGACGCGCCAGAACCGGCGGCCCGCCTGGCTGCAAGAATCTTGGTGATCATGCCGCCGCGGCCGAGATTGGAGCCGGCCCCCCCCGCCATCAACTCCAACGCCACGTCACCCGCTTTGGCAACCTGTACCAGGCCCGCTTGCGGGTCTTTGCGCGGATCAGCGGTGTGCAGCCCTTTCTGGTCGGTCAAAATTATCAGTAAATCAGCTTCAACAAGATTGGCCACCAGCGCGCCCAGAGTGTCGTTATCACCGAACTTGATCTCGTCGTTGACAACCGTGTCGTTCTCGTTGATGACCGGTACAACTCCAAGCTTGAGCAGGGTCAGCAGAGTTGAGCGGGCGTTGAGATAACGCTCCCGATCCGCCAGGTCGGCATGGGTCAGTAGGACCTGGGCGCTGCCAAGCCCGTGTTCGCGCAACTTAGACTCGTACATTTGGGCCAGGCCCATCTGCCCAACCGCTGCCGCAGCCTGCAGTTCGTGCACTTCGTGTGGACGCACCTTCCAACCCAATCGCTTCATGCCCTCCGCAATCGCCCCGCTTGAGACCATGATCACATCCCGACCCTCACGCGCCAGAATCGCCAATTGCCGGCTCCACTCACCAATCGCATTTTCGTCTAAGCCGCGGCCCTCATTGGTCACCAGGCTTGAGCCTACCTTGACCACGATACGTCTGGCTTCGCGCAATACGGCGGATGTGTCTTTGGTCATTTCGGCCAGTCGTGAATGCCCTTGGCGCTTCGCGGGCGGGCTTGTCAAATATCCGGTTGCCTATATGAGTGGGGCTGGCACGAAGCGCGGGTCCACCAGTATCGCTGGCTGCTCCAGCACCTGCTGCGCCTCGATATGTCTGTAAACAGCTTGCACCAAGGACTCGCAACCTTCATGGTTAAGCGCCGAGATTTCAAACACCGGCCCCTTGAACCTGAATCGCCTGACAAATTCTTTGACGAGGGTCGCACGTTCATGCGCAGGCACCATATCGAGCTTGTTCAGTACCAGCCAACGCGGTTTGCGATGCAGCGCCAGGTCATACTTTTTGAGTTCATTGACAATCGCCCTCGCTTGCGCCACCGCGTCAACGGAATCATCGAATGGCGCCATGTCAACGACGTGGAGCAACAATCGGGTGCGCTGCAAATGCCGCAGGAACAAGTGTCCAAGACCCGCCCCCTCCGAAGCCCCTTCGATCACGCCTGGAAGATCGGCGACCACAAAACTCCGCTCCGGGCCGACCCGAACCACGCCAAGGTTGGGGTGCAAGGTGGTAAACGGGTAATCGGCGATTCTGGGGCGCGCGTTGGAAATGGCCGTGATTAACGTAGACTTGCCAGCGTTCGGCATGCCCAGCAATCCGACGTCGGCAAGTAACTTCAATTCAAGCTTCAGACTTTTCTTTTCACCCGGCCACCCTGGCGTCTTCTGGCGCGGGGCACGGTTTATCGCGCTCTTGAAGCGCATATTGCCAAAACCGCCATCTCCTCCCTTGGCGATCGTGACGACTTCACCCGGCGTCAACAACTCATACAACACTTCACCAGTCAGCGCGTCGGTGATGACCGTTCCGACCGGCATCTTGAGCGTGATGTCGTCACCCGCCGCCCCGAACATGTCCGAACCCATTCCGTGTTGTCCCCGCTTCGCATCGTGGCGACGCGAAAATCGAAAGTCCACCAACGTGTTCAAATTCACGTCGGCAACCGCGAAAACATGCCCTCCGCGTCCGCCGTCGCCTCCATTGGGCCCGCCAAATTCCTTGTATTTCTCATGACGAAACGAGACGCACCCGGCCCCGCCATCTCCGGCGGATATGTCAATAAAGGCTTCGTCAACAAACTTCATGTTCGAAAGGCCACAGGTACAGATTGCGCACTCCGGACGCATCAACTGGATCTATAAACGAAAAACCCTGCGCAGCACGCAGGGTTTTTTCTGATACGGGTTGACCCATCAAGCCGGGTTAACACTCACTGTATGCTTGTTCAATGGGCCCTTGACCGCGAACGATACATTGCCGCTAGCAAGCGCAAATAACGTGTGGTCCTTGCCAACGCCAACATTGGTTCCAGGATGGAACTTGGTGCCGCGTTGGCGTACGATAATGGCGCCCGCATTGATCAACTCACCGCCAAACACCTTCACGCCCAGCATTTTTGGGTTGGAATCGCGCCCGTTGCGAGTAGACCCACCGCCTTTTTTTTGTGCCATGAGCTTCTCCTGTCAAACGGAAACAGTGCGAATCGCCTGTCTCCAAATTTTCATAAAACCGCAATCGCGCCTATTTGCAATTCAGTGAATTGCTGTCGATGTCCCTGGCGCTTTTGATAATGTTTACGACGGCGCATCTTAAAGATTCTCACTTTGTCGTGTCTGCCGTGTGCCACTACCGTAACCGTTACGGTAGCGCCGGACACCAAAGGATTGCCAACCAGAATCTCTGCGCCGTTGCCAACGGCAAGAACCTGATCGATGACAATCTCTTGGCCTACGTCCGCAGCAATCTGTTCTACTTTAATTTTTTCGCCAGCGGCAACTCGATATTGTTTGCCCCCGGTTTTTATGACCGCGTACATGTTGACCTCTTGATTTCATCTAGGCGAACGAATTTCCGCACAGCCTAAGATCATAACATTGCAGCTTGCCAGCCAGTGGCGCAGGGTGCGATTCAAAGTGATGTGGTTTGACTCAAGCCGCGTAGCGGTAGTTGGTTGCCCAGTATCCTTGCCACTCGCCGTTGGCGCGGTTGACCCGTAGCGCCAGCATGTTTTCGGCGTTGGCGGCGTTTCACCATGCACCT
>JANNGR010000179.1:0-8800 GCA_031403955.1 Betaproteobacteria bacterium | reverse complement strand
GCCGGTAGCTGGGTCCATGAGCGACTGCTAGAAATGCCCGCGGCGCGTTCGCTCGAAGGCCTGCCGATTTGCACCTTCAAAGCCGCACCGATGCCTGCGCTCGACGGCTACACCTTCGAGGGTTACCGCAATGCGGACGGCTCGGTCGGCAGCCGCAACATTCTGGCTATTACAACCACCGTACAGTGCGTGGCCGGTGTCGTCGAGTGCGCTGTCAAGCGTATCAAGGACGAGTTGTTGCCCAGGTACCCGAACGTCGACGACGTGGTCGGGCTCGAGCACAGCTACGGCTGCGGCGTGGCGATCGACGCGCCCGACGCCATCATCCCGATCCGCACGCTGCGCAACATCACGCTGAATCCAAACTTCGGCAACGAAGTGATGGTCGTCAGTCTGGGTTGCGAAAAACTCCAGCCCGAGCGTTTGCTGCCCCCCGGTACGTTCGAGATTGTTGACGAGCGCAACGTCGCCGATGTGGGTACCACCAATGACGCCAAGCTAGATGTCGTATGCCTGCAGGACGACGTGCATGTCGGTTTCATGTCGATGATCGATTCGATCATGACGACGGCCGAGGAACACCTGGAACGCCTGAACTCACGCCGCCGCGAGACCTGCCCGGCCAGCGAACTGGTGGTCGGCGTGCAATGCGGCGGCAGCGATGCTTTCAGCGGTGTCACCGCCAACCCGGCGGTGGGCTTTTGCACCGACCTGCTGGTTCGCGCCGGTGCCACCGTGATGTTCTCCGAAGTCACCGAAGTGCGCGACGGCATCGACCAGTTGACCGCGCGCGCCGCGACCGCCGAGGTCGCCGACGCGATGATTCGCGAGATGGCCTGGTTCGACGCCTACTTGAGCAAGGGCCGCGTCGACCGCAGCGCCAATACCACGCCTGGCAACAAGAAAGGTGGCCTGTCGAACATCGTCGAGAAGGCAATGGGTTCGATCGTCAAGAGCGGCAGCGCCCCGATATCGGGCGTGTTGTCGCCGGGCGAGAAGCTGCGTGACCGGGGAATTACCAAGGGCCTGGTCTACGCGGCCACGCCGGCGAGCGACTTCATCTGCGGCACGCTGCAACTGGCAGCCGGCATCAACCTGCATGTCTTCACGACCGGACGCGGCACACCCTATGGCCTGGCCGAAGTGCCGGTTATCAAGGTCGCCACACGCACTGACCTGGCGCGCCGCTGGCACGACCTGATGGACGTGAACGCCGGTCGTATCGCCGACGGCAGCGCGACGATCGAGGAAGTGGGCTGGGATCTGTTCCACCTGATGCTGGCCGTGGCCGGCGGCAAAAAGACCTGGGCCGAGCACTGGAAGCTGCACAACGCGCTGGTGCTGTTCAATCCGGCGCCGGTGACCTGAGAGCGTGAGAGGCAATCCAATGAACGATGTTTGGTACAACGAGCACCCTACCTGGCCGGCGCGAACGACCACGACAATACCAAACCGAGTCGCATCCAAGAGTTCAAAATGCAGAAGGCCTGGTGGGACAGCCACGCCGATGGCTTTGCCGGGCGAGTGGAAGACAAGTTCGCGTGCAAGGCGGTCACGGCCGCGATCAAGGCCAATGCTTCAACCTTTATCAGAATGAACCCGCATGCCGGGGCCGAATACAACGGCAGCAAGCTGAAGCGCAGGTAATTCGGGATCAGTTGAAGGCAATTCTGGGTGCGGCGCTGGTGGGAGAATGGCCGCTGTACTCACCTGAGTCCAGCCATGCCCCTTATCAGCAGTTTCTACGGTGTCCTGATCTACCTGTACTGGCTCGACACTCGCCAGCACCAACTGCCGCACATCCATGCCATGTACGCGGGCGATGAAGCCGTGTTCGGCATCGACACAGGTGAATTGCTTGACGGCAGCCTGCCCCATCGGCAGACCCGACTGGTGCAGGCCTGGATCGAAATCCATCGCGACGAGTTGTTAGCCGACTGGTCGCTGGCCGTCAAGGGCCAGCCGTTGTTCACCATCGACCCACTAAGGTGAAAGGGCGCTTGCCATGAATCCCCGCGTCACAACCGTCACCCCGCTCGAAGACCATGCGCTGCTGCTGCTGTTCACCAGCGGCGAGAGGCGCCGCATGGATATACGTCCGTACCTCGCGTTTCCTGTATTCGAAAGGCTGCGCCATTCCGGGTTTTTCGCGCTGGTGCAAGCCGACCACGGCACCGTGAGTTGGCCGGGGGGCATCGACCTTGATCCGGATTCGGTGTACCTGGAGAGTGTGCCGGTGGCACAGACGGCATCCGTCTAAACAAGTGCTTTGGGTTGGTGGACCTGAGGGTCGGCCGCCTTCCCCATCACCCACCCTTGTCGCGCTCGGTGGACTCCACCACGCAACGCGTCACCAACGGCGCTGATTGCCCGGTGTGAAAGCCCAGTTTGCGATCCCGCAAGGCCGCGTCGGCGGCGGTGAGACGCTCGAACCGGCGCAGGTGTTCGGCCCATGAGGCATCCATGAACTGCTCCACAAAACGCCCCGGGTCACCAATGTCGCGCAGCAACTCCCAAGACAACGCCCCGTGGCGCAGGCGGCTGCTGCGGCTCTCCTGCATCAAGGCGCGGAAATCGTCCGCACGCGCCGGGTCGATCAGGTACTCGATGCTCACCACCACGTGGCCGGTCGCCGGTGGCGCGTCGGCCACCGGAATCCTGAACTTGTTTGAAGGGGTCAGGTCTTCCTCTACGCTGTTGTCCACCATCAGCCAGTTGGCCAGCAGCGTGGTCAACACCCCCGACGCGGCGGCAATCAGCAAGCTGGTTTGTATGGTGCCCAGCGTGGCTACCTGGCCCCAGAAGGCGGCACCGATTGCGCTCGCGCCCATGATGGCCATCTGGTACATCGACATGCCGCGTGCACGCACCCAGTCCGGCAGGCCCATCTGGGCCGACACACTGAGCGAGTTGGCGGTAGTGATCCAGGCCATGCCGGCGGCGAACATGGCGGGCACGGCCACCAGCGGTCCGGGCGCAAGGGCGACGATGACCATGGCCGCTGATTGCAGGCAGGCGCCCCGCGCCACCAGTCCATCACGCGACCAGCGCTGGCGCAGCCGCGGCAGAAACAGGGCCGCCAGGATGGCCCCGGCACCCATCGACGCAAGCAACAACGTGAAGGTGCCCGCACCGCCTCCCTGCAGGCCGCGTGCAACCAGGGGCAACAGGGCAAGCAAGGCGGTGGAATGGAAGAAGAACAGCGAAATGCGCACCAGCACGCCCTGCAGGTGGATCGATTGGCCCACAAACTGCAACCCCACGCGCATGGCGCTGAGCAACTTCTCCCGGCCCAAAGGTTGTGGCGTGGGCTTGCGTTGCCAGCGTGAAATAACCCATGCCGCCAGCAGCGCCAGAACGGTATTGAGCATGAACACATAGGCGCTTCCCAGGCTCGCGATCAGGGCCCCGGCCAGCAGTGGCCCGATGATGCGCGACGCGTTCATCGACACGCCATTTAGCGCTAGCGCCGCCGGCAACTGGGACCGCGGCACCAGTTCTGGCACGATGGCCGCAAACACCGGCCAGCGCAAGGCCAGGCCAATGCCGTTGGCAAAGGTCAGCACCAGCAACAGATTAGGGGTCATCGCGCCGGTGAGAATGGTTACACACAGCAGCAGTGCCACTGCGGCGACCCAGAACTGGGTCAGCAGAAAAAAGCGCTTGCGATCCAGAATGTCCGCCAGCGCACCGCTGGGCAGGCCGAGTAGGAACACCGGTAGCGTGGAGGCGGTTTGTACCAGCGCCACCCAGATCGGCGAGGTAGTCAGTGAGGTCATCATCCAGGCCGCGGCGACATCGCTCATCCACATCGAGATGTTGGCTGCCAGCCAGGTGAACCACAACATGCGAAACACCGGCAGGCCCAAGGGCGCGAAGGTAGACGCCGATTCCGGGCGCTGCACGGGTACCGGCTCTGGTGTTGAAGATGGCATTGCGCAGGGGCTCAAACTATTCCGCGGGAATCCGCCGCGCCACCGCCGCCGCGCTGCGCCCCACCGCCGCCTGGTAACGCGCCTCGTCGGTCGCGCTTTCGGTATTCACCAGCAACACGCGTGACTGGGGGCCTAGTCCAAGCGCCGCCTTGATCGCCGGGTCGGCGCCGGCTTTGCACAAACCCGCCAGTCCGGCGCTGCCACTCTCGCCCGCCACCACCACTTCGGCGTCCGCCAGCGGGTTCGCCAGCGTCTTCATCGCGGCCACGGCGTCGCTATCGTCGACCGTCATGAACGCGCTGGCCAGCGGCTTGAGCAACTCCCACGCCAGCAGCGAGGGCTCGTAACATTCGAGCATCGCCATGATCGTCGGTGGGCCAGGGTCGATCTTCACGCGCTCACCCGAGCGTGCGCTCGCCAACAGACACGCCGCCTGCCGCGGCTCGACCACCACCACCCGCGGTCTGGGTGAAAACACACTGTGCAGACAGGTCGCGACGGCGGCGGCAAATCCACCCACGCCGGCCTGCAGAAATACATGCGTCGCAGGCGCATCAATCTGCTTTGATATCTCGTGCACCATGGCGGTGTAACCCTGCATCACCCAGGCCGGCACCTCGGTGTAGCCGGGCCATGAGGTGTCCGACAACAAGGTCCACCCATACGCGGCACTTTCTCGCGCTGACTCGGCCACCGCGTCGTCATAACCGCCCGCCACCAGCTTTATTTCGGCGCCGAAACGCGCAATCGCCTGACGCCGCTCGGGCGACACCGCTTGATGCACATAGATGACCGCGCGCGCGCCGACCAGCCGCGCACCGGCCGCGACCGATTGGCCATGGTTGCCGTCGGTGGCGCAGGCGAATGTCATGCCAGCCGCGACACGGGCGAGCTCGGGGTTGCCAGGGAAATCTTTTGCGTCGCCGCTTGGCAAAGCCAGCGACCCGGTGACCGGGCGCGGCAGTTCGGTAACGGAAACCTCGCGCCCAAGCTGGCGCGACGCAACACGCAGCAACAGCCGGATCACGGCGTAGGCGCCGCCGAGCGACTTGAAGCTCTTCAAGCCCAGGCGGGCGCCTTCGTCCTTGATAAACACGGCTGCAACACCGATGCGCCGCGCCGTTTGCGGCAGGCTCACCAGCGGCGTCGGCCGGTAGTCAAAATACTGCGCCAGCAACTCGGTCACCGCCCGCGCCCGGTGCTTGTCGAACAGCGGGTGGCGCGTCAAGACATCGGGCGTGTGATGGACATTGAGCAAGAAAGTCATGCGGGTTAGTCCTCAGGCGCGCCAATTCACAAGCTGGCCTGCACCAAACGCCGCAATTCGGGCGTGATTTGCGGCAACACGCCAAACCAGGCCTGGAAGGCGGGACGAGCCTGGTTGAGCAACATGCCCAGACCACCGACGGTGCGGTTGCCACGTTGGCGCGCGGCTGCCAGCAGCGGCGTCTCCAAGGGCACGTAAACCAGGTCCGACACCAGCGCGTGTGCGGGCAGGTTCTCCAGGGCAAGATCAAGTGGTGCCTGGCCGGCCATGCCCTGATTGGTGGTATTGACCAGCAGCGCCACGTCAAGAAGCGCGTCGTGCCGTTGTTGCCACGGCACGGGGTGCACCGGCGCGCCAAATTCCCGCGCCAGCGCCTGCGCCTTATCGAATGAACGGTTGCAGACCCGGATTTCAGTGGCGCCACGCTCGGCCAGGCTGACAATCACCGCGCGCGCGCCACCGCCGGCGCCCAGAACCGTGATCGGTCCGGCGTCGGCCGTCCAGCCGGGTTGTTGGTCCAGCAGGCTCTGGATGTAGCCACGACCGTCGTTGTTGGTTCCGGCCAGCGACCCATCGGGCGCTACCACGATGGTGTTGATGGCACCGATTTTCCGCGCCACCGGATCGACGCTGTCCACCAGGCGCAGGGCGGCTACCTTGTGCGGTATGGTCAGGTTGCAGCCGGCAAAACCCAGCGCGGCCAGGCCCTTTAGCGCGGTAGCCAGATTGGCCGGCTCGACCGGCAGCAAGACATACGATCCAGCCAGACCATGCTGCGTTATCCAGTGGTTGTGAATCATCGGCGAACGCGAATGTGCGACCGGCCAGCCCATGATTCCGGCCAGCACGAATTTGTGGTTGTTGCCCATGTTTGCCTGGTCTTTGCACGTCTTTGGAAAGCGCCCATTTTCGCCTGAACCTGCCGTCCGACAGGCGACAATGTCGCGCAGTGAAGCCGCGTTATTTTTTGCAACTGGTCGCCCTGTCCGCCCTGTGGGGCTCGTCGTTCATGCTGACCCGGTTTGCCGCTCCGGTGTTGGGGCCGAACATGCTGGCCGCGCTGCGCATGGGCATGGCAACGCTGGCACTGGCGGCAATCATGCGCGCGCTCAAACAAAGCTGGCCGCTGCAGCACTGGCGCGAGCTGGCGTTATTGGGTTTTATGGCGGTGGCCGCTCCGCATGGGTTGTACGCCTGGGCGGCGCTACACATGCCAGCGGGTTATGCGGCGCTGCTGTATGTCACCGCGGTGCTGTTTGGCGCGTTGGCTTCGGCCTGGATGAAAGAAGAAATATTGACCGGGCCCAAGTTTTTGGGCTGTCTGTTGGGTTTTGCCGGCGCGGCGTTCGTAGTGCGCCTCGGCCCGGTGCAGGTGACACCCATGCTGGTGCTAGCGGTGTCGATGGCGATCCTCGGTTCGGCCCTGTCAGGCGCTTCAACGCCGCTGCTAAAACGCGCAATAACACACATCGAGCCGCTGGCCATTACGGCCGGCATGCACGCGCTCTCATTCGTGATGTTGTTGCCCGGTGCACTCTATGACTGGCCGCGGACCCGGTTCACGCTGCCGGCACTGGGCGCCGTGGCGCTGATGGGTATCGCCACCTCGGGCATCGCATGGTGGATGTACGTTCGCATCATGCGCCATGTGCCACCGATTGCGGCCTTGAGCTCCACCTTCATGATCACCGGCTTTGGCGTGTTGTGGGCGGTGCTTTTCCTGGACGAGGAAGTGGGTGTCGGGTTATACGCAGGTGGCGCGCTGATCTTGCTGGCTTGCGCGCTGGTGATGGGTTTCAACCCGCTGCGAAGGCTTGCGACAACGCAGTTAAACAAACGCTAGCCTGGGCTGCGTTACGCAACATGGGACCCGATCAAGGCAAAGCGCTGGCCACCAAGCGGCTGGGATTGAGCCGCGCCACTGATTACCGCAAACCCGAACTCAAAGTACGACGCCGCTTATGCGCCGCAAAGGAGCCCACCAGAGCGGTCAAAAGCAAAGCGGCCGTCCCGGGTTCGGGAACTTGCGCAATCGCGATGTCGGAAATGACCAAGCCACTGCCAATCGCGCCGATTGAGGTCGCTACGCCGGTTCCCAGGTTGACGCTGAACAAGCTGGAATTCCCTCCGACCGCGGTCAACGAGGCAAACGCTTGATTACCGAAAAAGAAAATATCGAATCCAACTTGATCGCTCGTATCGAATCCGAGCGCGCCCAAACCAACGGTATTTAGCGTGCCGCTATTCGGTGGGATCTGCGTGACAAGAAGGTCCAACACCGAGTCAATCCCGAACAGCGTGGTCGTTGAGGTGCCCTGGAAGCTGTTGGTGTAAGCCGAGCCAACGAGGTTCGGATTCGCGCCAGCGTGCACGTCACCGACGGCATAGGCGAGGACCCCATCTGTCGCGACAAGGTTTCCGCTGTTCGGGTTCAGCCGCAGATTCTGGTCCGCGTCGCTCGTCACCCGAATACGGTCCACCACGGGATTGAAGTCGAAGCCAAACGAAGTTCCGCTCAACGTGAACGAAGCGGGTGAGCCGAAGGCGGTCGCGGCCCCGGTGGAAGTATTGATCCTGTACAAGCGGCTGTCAGATGACACGCCATAGAGTAGTCCGTCAGCAGGCCGGAAGTCGATCCCGCGCAAGGTCTGCCCAATGTTAAGGCCGCTGACAGCAACTGTGCTGTTGATCGTGCCCGGCGCCGCACTGTCGAAGCGAACCAGCGAATTGGCCGCCGTCACCCCGTAAACCGCCAGAGCGGACGCCTCAGCGCCGACCAACAGGCCAAGCAGTCCCGCCACAAACAATCGTTTTCCAGCTCTCATTGATAACTCCTGATAAATGGGGACAGCGCCGCCTAAAGTTGATTGGTCATTCGATACTGGCAGCTTTTGCGAATCGGAGATTCAGCCGCCAGAGTTAAAGTATCAAAGACTCCGGCCGGTCCGTCAAGCCCAAAGCAGTGGCCCAAAGCAGTGGCCTGCGTACAGGGTACCAGCCATGCGCCCGGCCCGCAGGCCTCACTTGCCGGCGTTGGGAAAAAACACCTGCTCGCCGCCGATCCGGTAGCGCGTTATCGCCTCCTGGCCCGGCGCCGACACCACCCAGTCGACAAACTTCTGCCCGTCCTGCACCTTGACATGTGAATGTTTGGCCGGATTGACCAGCATCACGCCGTACTGGTTGAACAGCCGCTCGTCGCCCTGCACCAGAATCACCAGATCGCCACGGTTCTTGAAGTTCAGCCAGGTACCGCGATCCGCCAATACATAGGCTGCGCTACCCGACGCGATGTTGAGCGCCGGGCCCATGCCACAGCCGCACTCGCGGTAGCCGCTGCCCTTCCTGTCAGCCAGGCCGCTCAAGTTCCAGAAGCGCAACTCCGCCGCGTGCGTGCCGCTTTTGTCGCCGCGCGACACAAAGCTGCCATTCGCCGCGGCCAATTTTTCTAGTGCCAGCGCGATGTTTTTGCCTTTGATGCCGGCTGGGTCGCCTTTGGGCCCGATCAAGACAAAGTCGTTGTACATGACAGCCAGACGTTTGACGCCAAAACCCTGCGCAACGAATTTCTCTTCGGCTTCTACATCGTGCACAAACA
>JANNGR010000178.1:0-1811 GCA_031403955.1 Betaproteobacteria bacterium | reverse complement strand
CACCGGCTCGGCCAGCGGCGTGCGCATGCGGATCGAATTCGTGGCCATCGACCTGAATGGCAACGGCGATTCCAGCGGTGTAGAAGAGGGCTTTTTCAAGGTCTACACGGGCACTGCGGCGGGCACGTTGCGGGCCGATTGGCCCGTCACCGCCAACGCGTCGACCGTGACACAGTGCGGTGACTGGCACCCCGTAGTGCCTGCCGGACCGGGAAAGTTCTTTCCGGCATCTGTGCACAGCACCACCTGGTTCAGGAACCTGATGGTTGTTGGCGGCATGACCGCGGCGCAGGCGACCAGCGAGCAGGGCGCGAGTCTGGCGACGATCATGGGCCGTACGGGGGCCCGCTGCTTTCTGGCCGGTGCGCCGCAGCTCGTCGCGGTTGAGCGCACAGCGGCGCTTGGCTTTGGCGCTTCGGCGATTGAAAAGGGTGGCGACGACACCACGTTCACGGTGACCGGCGCGAATGGCGTCTGGAGTCGGTTCATCGTCACCCCGAACGCCACCGTACAGGCCAGGCGGCCTTGGGACGCACAGTATTTGTACCCGCTCCACCGCACCATCAACACGGCAGCGAAAGGGGTCGTTCACGTCACCGGGACGGTCGGTGTCAGTGGTGTTCTGAGCGGCAAGGTCACGCTGTACAGCACCAATACCATCGTTGTTCTCGACGACCTGCGGTACGCCAACGACCCGGGCAAGGGCGTCTGTCAGGACATCATGGGGCTCCTGGCGGCCGTGGACATCGCCGTCGCAGACAATGCCATCAATACGCCGCAGAACGTGGCGTCCAGCGGCACCACGTACAGAGTCATGGATGACACCAAGGACTTTTATGTCCACGGGGTCATGATGGCGCTCAATACCTCGTTCACGGTCGAGAACTACGCCCTGGGCCCGTCGAACGCGACCAACTGTGAGGGCGCGGTAAACGGCCGCGGGTGCCTGTACCTGACCGGTGGCCTGATTCAGGCCGCCCGCGGGCCGGTTGGCCTGCTTTCCGGCAGAGGCTACATCAAGCGGTACAGCTACGACCGCTGCGCCATCATCAACCCGCCACCGTATTTCCCGACAACGGGAAGATTCACGGACAACCGGTACTACGAGCTGGATCCCGTCGGTTTCAATCCGACTGCGCTGTACAAGGCGATCACGCCCGACAAATAGGCGCGCCGACTCGGGTTCTGGCGCCACGCCGGCACCCCGTAAGTCGTTGTCAGACTGGCGGAAAGCCGGCGTGTGTTTTAGTAATACTTGCAGTGACAATTCCGCTTTCAACCGCTCGGGCTGCGCTGCGCGACTCGCGGCCGCGCCCGGGTAATCTGCGCTCAAGGCACCTCGGCATATCGAGAACGCTTCGCGCGCTCGTTCGCTTCACGTCGCACGGCCCCTCATTGAGGGCCGATCGCACACCGGACCGACCAGAGCTGGTCCGCGCATCCGCAGGAACGCATTGTGCGCGCCAGCCGGATTCGGTGTGGACGATCACGCGTGGATTCCGAACGCCCACAAGCGATGACCGGACGAGGCACGCACCGCGCGCTCGTTGGTCCCCTAACAATTCACATCGCGCCTTACCCCGTTCGGAGTCGCCGGGCGTTGGGTCGGGTGCGGCAATCAATGAAGCGAGAAATACTGATCAATGCGACGCCGCGCGAAACGCGGGTCGCCATTATCGAGGACGACCAGCTCGTAGAACTGCTGGTTGATCGGCCGGACGCCCGCCGCATGGTGGGCGACATCTACCTCGGGCGCGTGGATGCTGTGCTCCCGGGAATCCAGGCGGCATTCGTGGACATCGGCACGGAGA
>JANNGR010000177.1:0-27073 GCA_031403955.1 Betaproteobacteria bacterium | reverse complement strand
CGGTTTCATTTCGTAATGCCTTTGATGAAACGGACTACTAGTTGAGCCTTCGTCTTGGGCTTCGCATCGGGGTCTGCCTTGGCCGCGGCAACAATTTTCGCGTTGTGCTTGACCGATGGCATCAGGATGACTCGCTTACTGGGTGTTGTCGACGTGGGCCAACCCAAATATACGCTTCATCCCAGACTAGCTTTGCGGCGAACGAAAGAAACCGGCCGTGATTGGCCAAATTCAGACTGTCTTTGTCGGGATCAAAGGTGAAGCGCAAAAATTATTGTAGCTACCATATTCAATAGTCGAGGACGCCGATGGGTCGATGCCATGAACAGTCGGGTCCACTCGCGATCCACAAGCCAACGGCATGAACTCGGTTTCACGATAAGCGCCTCCAAGCAAGTTGCGGTGGTGCTGCGCCAAAGCCCGCATGTGCGCAAAAGACTTGATGTCGCCGGGTCACGGCCGATCAACATGTTCGGTCGCCTGCGGTCCCCTGGTCCGAGTCCGACTGACTCGCCATGACCTGCCCAGCGTCCACCACAAAACCCAGTCGTCAACCCTGGTCCCCGTGCTGATACACATCTGGCCGAGACGAACGCGAACTCCAGCGTGACAACCCCGCAGCCGTGACGCGGTTTCAGTTTTTGCCTCCCATATCGGTTCGAGCACCGCGACCACGTGGGTGAGTCCGATGTCACGAACCTGCAAGGCTCCGATGGTCGGATAGGTGTTCGCCAGCGTATTGCGCCATTGTTCGGCGTGTTTCGCGCTGCGACAGCCTGGTCGATCCAACATGACACAAGACACTGCACGGACCACGACCCGCGCCAGTGGCCGCCTGCGCAATGCCTGGGGCGGCAACGATTGCACCGGCATGAACGATCACGCCATTCCACGAGTCGACATCGGCGCACTGTTTGGCGCAGATGAACAAGCCCGGGCCAGGGTGGATGCGGCGATACAGCGCGCCGCGCACCACGAAGGCATGTTGATCGTCAGCGGCTTGCCGGATTGGGCCAGGCTGGACGCATCGAAACGCCACCAGCTACTGCGCATCTTCTCGCTACCAGAGACCGAGATCCGCAAGCTGTGGCGCTGGAATTTCGATCCGACGCGACCCAATGTCTACCGCGGCTGGTTTCCCCTGCAAAACGGACAGGCAACCTACAAGGAGGGCATAGACTTCGGCCCGGACCTTGCACACGGCGCGGCGGCTGTGCACGCGGGCGACCCGCTGCGCGAGGCCTCGCCGGTGCCGCCCGAAGACGCGCTTCCCGGCTGGCGCGCGGCGGCGCGCGAGTATTACCTGGCAATGTCGCGACTTTCGTTCACGCTGATGCGCTCGATTGCGCGCGGGCTCGACCTTCCCGAGGGCATATTCGACAGTGCTTTTGTGCAGGGCATCTCAACCTTGCGGTTGCTGCATTACCCGCTGCGGCCGCCCTCGTCGTTCGAGGGTGCCGACCCGGGCGAAGTCTGGGCGCGGCAGGAAGGTGAGCCGCGCTACGTGCTGGCTCGTGGGCATGTAGATACCGGGTTCATGACCCTGCTGGCGCAGGACGGCGTGTCAGGCTTGCAGGCCCAGCACCGCGACGGCAGCTGGCTCGATGTTCCACCCGAGGAAGGTGCGCTGGCGGTCAATTTTGGCAAGGTGCTGGCATTGTGGACGGCAGGGCGCATTCGGGCCACTGTCCATCGGGTGATCGGTGCGGGTCAGGAGCGTTATTCGATCCCGTTCTTCTACGAGGCCGCTGTGGACGCGGTGATCGCGCCGCTGCCGCTGCCGGACGCGCCTGGGTTCGAGGCGTTCTACTTCGGTGACTTCCTGTGGGACACCACGACCAAGTTCGTCGAGCAGCGCGGCATTGCCGATTTGCGTACGCCGCGCGGCAAGCCCCCTGAGCGGCGCGCCAAGCGTCACCGGCCGCGGAACGACCGGCAGCGCCGAAGTGTGCAACTCCGCGGTGCATGTCGCCGGCTAGCCAGGCGCAATGCCCTTCACGGCCCATGCGAGCGCCGCATAGGAACGCGGGCCATCCGGTTCTCCATCCACGTAGGCCAACCTGACGGCCTCGCGAAGTCTGGTTTTCTCGGCATTGCCTAGGGTACCGACGTACTCAGCGCCGGGCCCGTCCTTGCCGACGTACGGCGCCCAGTAGTCATCGAAGGAGGAGAACTCCATGCGAATGTTCAAAGTCGTCTCTGCTACACCCTGCAAGCCCGCGGCGAGCCAGGCTTTCCCCAACTCTCCCGGGCGGGTCATCGGTCGGGTGTAATTGCGCGCCCGGCGCTCATTTGCTTTCGGATCCAGCGTGGCCGCGGTGTCGAAAAACATCCGGTTCGTCACGTAGCCGCCGCGGACATCCCACACCGCCGCACCAACCACGGAGCCTGGGCGAGCGACTCGCCGCATCTCTGTAATCGCTTGCTGCGTGCTTGGAACGAAATGCAGCATCAGCAGCGACAAAACGCGGTCAAAGCTGTGATCTGGAAACGCCAGCGCGCAGGCGTCGCCTACTTCGAAAACAATTCTCGGGTCAAGATTGTGGCGTCTGGCGTGTTCAATGAAGGCGGGCGAGAAATCGACGCCGCGCAATTGCTTTATCTGGCAGCGGTTCGCCCATGCAAAGGCCATATTGCCGGTGCCACAGCCGACGTCGATAACGGATTCACCATTCTCCGTGCCGACGAAGTCCAGGAATGGTTCGGCAAGGCGCCGGCTCCAGCGGCCCATCTGCCGCTCGTAGCCGTCTCCGTCAACGCCCGTGAAAGTAGAGGAAGTACCCATGAGAAACCTCACCCAATTTTGATATCACTGCGTGCGCACCGTAGGGCGCTGCCCCAGTTCGACCGTAATGGTTGCCGGCTGGCCGCCGCGCAGCAACTTGAACCGGGTGCGGGTGCCCGGGCTCAACGCCGCGGATTCAGCCACCAGTGCGGCGGTGTCCGAAATTTCATTGTCGTTGATCGCGATCACGGTGCCGCCGGTGCGCAGACCGGCTTTGTCGGCGGGGCCATTTCGCAGCCGGCCGACCAGAGCCGCGCCTGCGCGCACGCCGGTGGTCTCATCGACCACATCGCGCGCGCTGACGCCCAGCCAGCCCCGGGCGACGCGACCGGTGGAAATGATCTTCTCCATTACTTGCCGGGCCAGGCTCACGGGTATAGCGAAACCGATGCCCTGCGAGCCGCCGCTGCGCGAGTAGATCGCCATTGGCCTTCAGTCCGGCGGCCCGACGACCACCCGTCGTTGCGCGATCTGGGGCTGTAGCCGCTCTCCAGTTGCCAGCTGCGAACCAAGGGTTGTGGGTTCAATGATCATCGTTCCCGCTGATCTGCCCGATCTGCGCAGGGCAGATGCGCCTGATCGCTTTCATCACCGAAAGGGCATCGGTGGCGCGATACTTGGGCTCATGCGGTTGAATTTTCTATCCTTTATCCGTGATCCTGTCGCATTAAGTTGCTTGCGGCCCACTCGCCCGCCCCAAACCCGAGAACCCGCATGACATCCAAGCCATCCCCGGTCAGTGTTGATCTCGACTTCGAGGCGCGCGGCAAGTCTTTCGGCCATATCCGCGTGCCGCATTCAACACACGAAAGCGCCTACGGCTGGATCGCCATTCCGATCGCTGTGGTGCGCGGGAGCGACGGCCCCGACGTGTTGCTGACCGGCGGCAATCACGGCGACGAATACGAAGGCCAGATCGCGCTGCTCAAGCTGATGCGCAGTTTGTCCGCACAGGCGGTGCATGGGCGCGTGATCATAATTCCGCGCCTCAATCTGCCTGCAGCCGCCGCGGGCCGGCGCACCTCACCGATCGACGAAGGCAACCTCAACCGCCTTTTCCCGGGCGATCCGGATGGCACACCGACCGCCCAAATCGCCCACTTCGTCGACACTGTCCTGCTGCCCATGACGCAAGTCAGCCTGGACCTGCACTCGGGCGGATCGTCGCTGGAGTACCTGCCCTGTTCATTCGCACGGGTACCGCGGGAGCCTGCGTTGCAAATCCGCCAGCAAGCCGCGCTGGCCGCGTTCGGCGCGCCGATCACCATCATGGTCGACAAGCCGCAATCGACGCGGACACTTTCGGCGGCTGCGATGACCCGGGGCCATTTGCATTTTTCTACCGAGATCGGCGGCAGCGGCACCACCCGGCCGCAGACCCAAGCGATTGCCGACCAAGGCGTGCACCGCCTGCTTGTCCATCTGGGCATATTGGACCAGGCGGCAACCATAGCGGCGCCGAGCCGCATGATGCGGGTGACCGGACCACCGCATTTCGTCTATGCCCCGGTGCGCGGCTTGTTTGAGCCGGAATTCAGCCTGGGCGACGTCGTGGGCAAAGGTAGCCTGGCAGGCCGTATCCACTTTCCCGAGGAACCGGAGCGCACGCCGCAAGAAGTGGCTTTTGCCGACGGTGGGGTCGTCGTGTGCCGGCGTGTGCCCAGCCTGGTCGCACCGGGAGACTGCCTGGCCCATCTTGCGGTCGATATCTGATTCCTCCCAATTCCGGATCCTTCACCATGTCAAATTTCCTCAAGAACTCCTGGTACGTCGCGGCCCTGTCACCCGACGTCGGTCGTAACCTCAAGCCGGTGAAACTGTTGTCGGAAGCGATCGTCCTGTACCGGATGCAGGACGGCACCCCGGTAGCCCTGGAAGATGCCTGCCCGCACCGCAAACTACCGCTATCCATGGGGCGCCTCAAGGATGACGCAGTCGAGTGCGGCTACCACGGCCTGACCTTCGACCGCACGGGCATTTGCATCGACGCGGCCACGCAACAGCGCATCCCGCCGTTTGCCAAGGTGCGCAGTTACCCGGTGTGCGACAAATACGGCCTGTTGTGGATCTGGATGGGCGACGCCAGTCGCGCACACGCGGATGAGATCCTGTCCATCCCGACCTACACCGATCCGGCCTGGCACACGACTAAGGGCGACAGCATGTTATGCGCGAGCCACTACCTGTGGCTGGTGGACAACCTGCTCGACCCATCACATGTCGCATGGGTGCACCGCGATTCGTTTGCCGGTGCGGGTACAGACAACACGCCGCTCGAATTGCACCTGACAGAACATGGCGTCATCAGCAGCCGCTGGATGCTTGACCAGCCGCCACCGCCGTTTTACGCGCCGTTGCTCAAGTTTCAAGGCAACGCCGACCGACTGCAGCACTATGAAATGCGCTACCCATCGGTCGGCATCAATATGGGCATCTACACCCCGGCCGGGTTGGGTGGCCCGCGCAGGGTGGAGGGGCCTGACACCTACCGCATGGTGTCGTACCACTTCATCACGCCCGTGGACGAAGACCACACCCACTATTTCTGGCTGCAGCACCGCAACACCGATCCGCGGGACGAAGACATCACACGCCGCGTCGCGTCCGGGGCCCGAGCCGCGTTCGAAGAAGACCGGGTGATCCTGCAGTCGGTGCACCAGGGCATGAAAAACAGGTCCACCCAGACCACTGGCCTGCTGCTCGACGCCGCCGCCAACCGGTTCAGGAAAGGTCTCGCGGAACTGATCGCGCGTGAAGCCGCGACTCAGGCAGCGCCCGGCTCCTTGTAGTAGCCGATCGTGTCGCCCTCCGTGGTGACACCCAGGCCGTTTAGCAGGCGATTCGAATAGTTGAAGTAGGCGCAGACCTGGTTGACCTCGAGAATTTCACCGTCGTCGCAACCCGCCTCGCGGCACGCGTCGAAGTCTGCCTTGCGCATGTCGCCCACGCTGGTGGTGAGTTTGTGCGCATAACGCAGCAAGGCCAACTGCTTGCCCGAAAACACTTTCTCGGGTTCGGCGTTCGACAGCGCGTCCCAGACCGCTTGCGCGCGCGCCGGGTCGTTCATGAGCCGCCGGGCGTTGGCGAAATGGTGCGTCAGGCTGTAGTCGCAACGGTTGGTCATGCTGACATATGAGGCCACCACTTCCAGGAACCAGAACGGCAGCGTGTTGTCCGGGTTGTGCAGCACGTTCTTGTACAGCACCAGGTGGCCCTCCATGCTGTGCGGTCGCAGGCTGTGGGCGCGCATCACGTTGTCCACGGTACCGCTGGGCGTGATCACGCGCTGGTACATCTCCTTGAGTTTGCCCGTGGCCGCTTCAAGCGGAATCATGCTGATCCATGCGGTCATGTCTTGCCCTCTTGGTTGTTGATTGACCGCCGATCCACCGGCGGCCTAGAAAAAATGGCGCGCACCATCGGCACAAAGGTCTCCAACGGTTCGCATTGGTACCGCGGATCACACGCAGCCTGGTCATAACGCGCGACGAACTCGGCCGTCCAGTCGAAGTGCGGGTGCCCGGTCCAGCGCTCGCGTTCATGCCGGTCGACGCCCGGGAAGTTGGGGGCGTGCAGGTTCTGGAATGTTGCGTGGTGCCGCAGCATCCAGTGGTTGCGGTCCGAGATGTACGCACCCATCAGGCAGGCGGCAAAGTCGCCGTGTTGCAACGGGCAGGCGATGAAGCCCACGTCATGCAGCAGCGCCACCACCACGTCCTCCTCAGGCCGCCCGTCGCGCAGCAGCATGGTCGCGGATTGCAGGCTGTGGCGGTAGTTGTTGACCATGTAGCCGAAGCTCGGGTCGAGTTCCGACGCGCTGAGCAGGCGCAGGGCCTGCGCCGCCTGCTGCTGCGCCAGATAAAGCGCACGTTGTTGCTCCAGTTGCCGCCAGTCGTCGGCGGAGAAGTCTTCCAGCGAGATCTTCTCGATGTATTTCCATTCTGGGTCGGCGGGCGCCGCGTAGTGTTTCGGATGTTTCATGGCAACTCAAGTTTCAGGGTTGACCCAGGCGCCGGGTGGCAACACGCCAAGGCGATAGGGCGCGTTCGACCGCCGGGTGCCGGGAAGTCTCGTCCAGCCAGGTCTGCAGTTTGGCCGGCAGCTCCAGCGGCTGTCCACATGCTGCAAGCACCTGCTGCGCCAGCGGCAAGGTCACCAGTGGCCCGCAGTCCGCCAGGTGGCTCGCCGCAGGATCATGGTTGATGCGATGTGGACATGCGGCGTACGAGCCGCCTGAACAGCCAGGAAACCACCAGGATCAGGAGCAGGTACTCGGCCGCCAGCAGAGTATAAATCTCCCCTCCACTTCTCGAACCGCCCTGTGCGGGCTTGCGTGTCGGGTGGTGTGGCAGGGGCGCAGCCTACAAAAGTTGCCCCCTATGGCGATCTTGCGGACATTCGCATCGCTAAGATGGGTCGATGAGCAGTCAAATTATCATAGACGCACAGATCGAAGTAGCCATCATCGGCGGTGGTGTGATTGGCCTCGCCTGTGCGTTTGCATTGGCCGAGGCTGGCCATGAAGTGGTGATATTCGACCCCGCTCCCGGGCGGGGCGCATCGTACGGCAACGCGGGGGGCATCACGCCTGGCTGGGTCGCGCCCACCGCAACGCCGGCGACCTTGCGCGCCTTGCCGCGCATGTTGACCGATCCGGCGTCGCCACTGGTGATCCGGCCTTCCTATCTGCCCACGCTGGCGCTCTGGCTGTTGCATTTCGCCCTATCAGCGCGGCCGCATCGGGTGGAGGCGATATCCCAGGCGCTGGCTTCCGTTGCCATGCCATCCGTCCAGGCCTGGCAGGAGTTTGCCGCGCGCGCCGGCGTCAGCCACCTGATGCGCCAACACGGCTTGCTGTATGTGTACGCCAACCCAGGGAGCCTGGCAGGGGCACAGGCCGCACACGCCTTGCGGCGCAAGCGTGGCGTAAAGCTCGACGATGTTGACGGGGCTTGGCTGCGCAAATTCGCTCCAATGCTGGCAGACGACTTCCGGTTCGGAGTCTATGCGCCCGACGCTGCCCATATGGTTGACCCGGGTGCGCTGTGTGATGGGCTGCTTGCCGCAACCCAGTCGCTCGGTGGGCGCATCCAGAGGGTGGCTGTGAACGACATCGCGCTGGAGCCTGCCGGCGTGCGCCTGCACACGGCCAATGGGTCCTGGCTGGCGCAGCGCATCGTGTTGGCCTGTGGCGCCCATTCGAAGCCCTTGGCGGCGCGGCTTGGCGCCAGGGTGCCGCTGGATGTGGAGCGGGGTTACCACGCGATGCTGCCAACGCCCGGCCTTGAGCTGCCGGCCCAGTTGCTGGACGGTGAAGGCAAATACGCCCTGACCAGCATGAATGGTGGCCTGCGTCTGGCCGGCACGGTTGAACTGGGCGGCCTGAAGCTGCCGCCGAACCATGCCCGCGCCCGGCAACTGGTTGCCAATGCACAGCGGCTGCTGCCAGGCCTGGACCCCAGAAACCCGAGCTACTGGATGGGTTTTCGGCCGTCGCTGCCGGATGGGCTGCCGGTGATTGGTTTTGCACCGAAGTGCCGACGAGCCGTGCTCGCTTTTGGGCATGCCCATATCGGCCTGACCCTGGCGCCAGTGACTGCCGCGATCGTGGCGGATCTTGTGGCAGGGCGCACAAGTCGAGTCGATCTCGCGCCGTTTTCGCCAACCCGGTATGCCTGAACCGGGCACCCACCTGGCTGGCGCTGTCGAGGATTCATCTCGGGGCCGTTATTTGCCCGCGGTAAAACGCGGTTGTGGTAAATTTACCGGGAGGCAACTAAATTGAATCAAACCATCAGAGCCAAACCCGCCGCACATGCCATTGCCTGGCATCGCTCGGCGTGGTTCGAGTCGCTGCAGTTTGTGATGTTGTTTAGTTTGTTGCTGGCTCTGACCATCTACGGTGCCCAAAGCATGGACTACCAGTGGAAATGGGCCAAGGTGCCCAAATACATCTACCGCGTGATCGACGGCGAAATCATCTGGGGCCCGCTGATGAAAGGCGTTTTCGTCACGCTGGATATCGCCTGGAAGGCCGGTATTCTGGCCATTCTGATTGGACTGGCCGCGGCGTTGTTGCGATTGTCCGGTTCAATTGTCGGCACTGCCCTGGCGTGGATCTACATCGAGGTCATCCGCAATACGCCAATCCTGGTGCAAGTGCTGATCTTCTATTTCATCATCGCCGCCGTCCTGGGCATACCACGCGAGTGGGCCGGCATCCTGTGTCTGGCCTTCTACGAGGGTGCGTTTACCGCCGAGATCATTCGCGGCGCCATCGTGGCAGTGCACAAAGGGCAGCGCGAAGCCAGCAAGAGCTTGGGTTGTTCCACCGTGGACATGTACCGCGACATCATCCTGCCGCAGGCGGTGCCCTTGATGTTGCCGCCGCTGGGCGGCATTGTCGTGAATTTGGTCAAGCATTCGGCCATTGTCAGTGTCATCGCGGTGTTCGACCTGACAACCCAGGCGCGCACGGTGGTGTCGGACACTTTCATGGCCTTCGAGATCTGGCTGACAACAGCCGCGATGTACCTTGTGATGACCATCACGTTGTCACTGATCGTGGCGTGGCTGGAGCGGCGCTACAAGGTGCATTGATCTGATGGCCATGGCGCCATGGCATGGGAGCTGGTTGGTCGGGGCGGTATCTTTGTAATTTTTACTATTGGAGTTGGACCATGAAATTCGTCACACGCATGTTTGCTATCACGTCACTGTTGCTGGTACCCCTGGTGTGGTCACACCCGGCGTCGGCGCAACAGGACAACACCATCGACACCATCAAGAAGCGGGGCAAGCTGGTCGTCGGTTTTGGCAGTTTCATCCCCTGGGCGATGCGTGACAAACAGGGGCAGTGGATCGGTTTCGAGATCGACGTCTCCGCCAAGCTGGCCAAGGACATGGGCGTCGCGGTAGACCTGGTGCCCACCGCCTTCGACGCCATCATCCCGTCCCTGATCGCCAACAAGTTTGATGTGATCATCGGCGGGCTGACCGTGACACCGGTACGCAGGGAACAGATCGACTTCAGCGAGCCCTATTCCACCTCGGGCCAGGGTGTTGCGGCGTCCAAACAGGTAGCCGCCAAACTGAAGTGGCCGGACGACTACAACAGCGCCAATATCACCTGGGTTTGCCGCCGCGGAACGTCGTCGTGCAAGATCATCGAAGAGAAGTGGCCCAAGGCCACAATTCGCCAGTTCGATGATGACGCCATCGCTTTCCAGGAGGTGATCAACGGCAGCGCCCACGCGATTGTGTCGAGCGAACCCAAGCCGACTTTCTTCTCGTTGAAAAACCCGGATCGCCTGTTCAAGCCAGCTTCGGAGAACGTGTCCAATTCGGTCGAGGGTTTTGGCGTGCGCAAAGGCAGCCCGGCGACGCTGGCCTATTTCAATGAGTGGATTGGCAAGAACAAGGAATGGCTGAGCCAGCGCCATACCTACTGGTTCAAGAGCCAGGAGTGGGCCGTCCTGGTTCCCTGAACCCCACTGTCAGAAGGATTCACGATGCAAGAGGCCAGGCTCGACCCACGGCGTGTGACCAGACGGGCCGGTTTGACCTGGGTCGACCTTGCGCTCATGGTCGTCGTTCTGCTGGTGCTGGGCGGCGTGTTGTGGCGGGCCGGCGGCGTGTTCAGCTACCAGTGGAACTGGAGCACGGTGTGGCCGTTTGTCTTCCGGTTTGACGAGCCGACCGGCGCATGGGTGCCCAACTTGCTGGTGGAGGGCCTGGCGACAACGCTGCGGCTAGCCTTCTGGGGCATTCTGGTTGCCAGTGTCATCGGCACCGTGATGGGTTTTGCCAGGGTCAGCCGCCGCCTGGTGTTTCGTCTGATCGGCACCGCCTACGTGATGCTGATCCGCAACATCCCGCCGGTGGTGTTTGTTTTTGTTTTTGTTTATTTCATCGCCAGTCAGATCATGCCCACGCTGGCGCTAGGCGACCGCGTCAAGGCGTTGCCACCGACGCTGCAGTGGTGGATATCGGTTCTGTTTGGCACGCCCAAATTGTTTGACAACTTCTTGCTCGGCCTGATTTGTCTGTCGGTGTTCTCGGGTGCCTATGTGACCGAAATCGTGCGTGCGGGCTTGCAGTCGGTGCCCAAGGCGCAGATCGAGGCTGGCAAGAGCCTGGGCATGAATCCGGCTGATGTGACGCGTTTCGTCGTGTTGCCGCAGGCGTTTCGCAACGTTTTGCCGCCGATGGCCGGGCAACTGATACAGCTCATCAAGGACTCGTCGCTGGTGTCGCTGGTGTCGATCCAGGAGCTGACCTTCATGGCGCAGGATGTGCAAATCACCACCCAGCGCGTGTTCGAGGTGTTTGTGTTTGTGGGAGGAATCTACTTCGTGATCTGTTTCACGCTGTCCCAGGGGTTCTCGGCGCTGGAGCGGCGTTATGCCCGCGCCCTCAAGTAGCAGGTTGTGACCCATGGACTCCGACATCATCCAGCTCAAGGGCGTGAACAAGTGGTTTGGGGACCTGCACGTACTGCGTGACGTGGACCTGTCCATCCGGCGCGGTGAGCGCATGGTGATCTGCGGGCCGTCCGGCTCGGGCAAGTCCACCCTCATCCGCTGTATCAACCGTTTGGAAGAGCATGACGAGGGCACCATCGTGGTGGACGGCATCAAGCTGGACCACGACACAGAGCATGTGGCCGCCATCCGACGTGAGGTGGGCATGGTGTTCCAGCACTTCAACCTGTTTCCGCATTTGTCGGTGCTCGAGAACTGCGCCTTGCCGCAAATTCGCGCCCGTGGCACGTCGCGCGCCCAAGCCGAGGCCAAGGCGATGGAGTACCTGACGCGGGTGCACATTCCGGAGCAGGCGGCCAAATTCCCGTCGCAGCTCTCGGGTGGGCAGCAGCAGCGGGTGGCGATTGCCCGCTCGTTGTGTATGGAGCCCAAGGTGATGTTGTTTGACGAGCCCACCTCGGCCCTGGACCCGGAGATGATCAAGGAGGTGCTGGACGTGATCATCGATCTGGCGCAGTCTGGCATGACCATGATCTGCGTTACACACGAAATGGGTTTTGCCAAAAAAGTTGCCGACACGGTCGTTTTCATGGACGCCGGGCGCATTGTTGAAAAAGCGCCACCCAAGGAGCTTTTTGAAAACCCGCAGTCAGACCGCACCAAGCTGTTCCTGAGCCAGATCCTTTCGCACTGAACACGGTTACCGGCCACGCCGCCCAACAAGGAGAGTCCGCACATGCCGAAAAACCCCTTTTCCGATGGTGTCGTTGACTGGTCGGGCGACAACCCCGGTATCTACCTCAAGGAGTCTGCGGACGGGCCGTTCAGATCCCTGATGGTCTGGTTCAGGATCGCCTGGTCTGCGTATGGCAAGGGCCATGCAGTGGTGTTGTTCGAAGACCCGGCCAGCGTGGCCGGCTGGCCGGCGGTGGCGAACTTCTGTGTGTCTGACAACGAGCCGTTGGCACGTTACCTGGTGGAGAACTTCTGCAAGAAGTTTGGCGTGTTCCGGGACGCCCGGGCGTTCGGGCCGCTGCAATACCTGCCCATGACAACGCATGGCGCCGGCGGCGACAACCTCAATTCCAGTTCGGTGTCGGTCACCGCGCCGGGCCTGCAGCTCGAGCTGATGTGGGAAAAGCTCGGCAAGCCGTTTGCGGCGGATGTGCTGCCCGACATGTCAGCAACCGGTGGGCACGAGATGTACAGCGTGTTCGTCGAGAGTGCTCAGGCGTCCATCACCGTGAATGGCCGCCGTTTGCCTGGCCAACCGTTTCCCAGGCCGTTCATGGGGCGCACGGCGAGCTCGGCTTTCCTGGCGTTTTCGGAAACATGGATCACGCTCTGATCAACGCCTTGTCAGCCAGCCAGGCGGCGGCGCGGATTCGCGCGGGTTCGCTTAGCTGCGAGGCTCTCATGCAGGCCTGCCTGGCGCGTATCGCCGAGCGCGAGCCACAGGTTGGCGCATGGCAGTTCATCGATGCCGATAAAGCCTTGAAGCAGGCACGTGCGGCGGATCGGCTCACGCCGCACGGGCCGCTGCACGGCATTCCGATAGGTGTGAAGGACATCATGGACACGGCGGATATGCCGACCACGATGGGCTCACCGATCTACGCCAACCGCCAACCGGACTGGGATGCAGCCTGCGTTGCCGCGTTGCGTGCCGCCGGAGCCATCGTTGTCGGCAAGACCGTGAGTACCGAGTTCGCCTATTTCCAGCCCGGCAAGACGCGCAACCCCCTCAACCTGCTGCATACACCGGGCGGCTCGTCCAGCGGGTCGGCCGCGGCAGTCGCTGACCGCATGGTGCCGGTCGCCCTTGGTTCGCAGACAGCGGCGTCGGTGACTCGGCCGGCCGCATTTTGCGGCGTCTATGGGTACAAGGCCAGCCATGGTGAATTCAGCCTGTCGGGTATCCGTCCGTTTGCCGAGTCGCTGGATTCCCTCGGTTTGCTGGCGCGCTCAGTAGACGACATCACGCTGCTGCGCTCGGTGTTGCTTGGCCGTCCGCCTGGCGACGCCGCACCGCGGGCGCTGCCGCACCGCTTGGCAGTCTGCCGCACGGCGCAGTGGGCGCTGGCTGAGCCGCAGGCGCGGCAGGCACTGGACGATTTTGTGCAGACTTGTCGGCAAGCTGGTGCAGTAATCAGCGAGCTGGACCTGCCCGGGCAGTTTGCCGGCCTGATCGAGGCCCAGAAGACCATCATGGCCTACGAGGCGGCGCACAACTATGTCTACGAGACCACGCGCTGCCCCGAGCAGCTCAGCCAGGCGTTTCGGGCCCTGACCGAGACCGGTAGCGGAATTGGCCGGGATGACTATGTTCAAGCCAAACACGCCGTGGTGCTCGCCAATCGGGTGCTGCGCACGGTGGCTGCCGGCGTCGATGCCTGGATATCCCCGGCAGCGATCGGTGAGGCGCCACTGGCCACGTCCGGCACCGGCGACCCGCTGATGAGCCGCATGTGGACAGCACTTCACGGCCCCAGCCTGTGTGTGCCGGTAGGCCGGGGTGCCCAGGGCTTGCCCCTGGCCGTGCAGCTGGTGGCGTTGGCCGGTGACGATGACCGCCTGTTGCAAACTGGCCAGTGGGTTGGCAATCTGTTGGAGAAAACATGACGGGTACGACCACCACCGACTACCAGGTGTTCGAGGCCGGCAACGTGGCCCTGCAGTCTGGTCTGACCTACCGCGGGGCGCGGCTGGCCTACCAGACCTACGGCACCTTGAACGAGCAGCGCAGCAACGCCATCGTCTATTGCACGCCCTACGGTGCCCACCACACCGATATCGAATTCATGATCGCGCCCGGCGCCGCGCTTGACCCGACCAGATACTTCATCATCATCCCCAACATGTTCGGTAACGGGCTGTCCTCGTCGCCGTCGAACACGCCGTCGCCCTACGACAAGAGCCGCTATCCGCACTTCACGGCGTTTGACAACGTGGCGGTGCAACACAAGCTGGTCACCGAGGTGTTTGGCATTTCGGCGTTGCAGTTGGTGTACGGCTGGTCCATGGGGGGGATCCAGGCCTACCAGTGGGCGGCGCAGTACCCGCGGATGGTGCGGCGTATCGGCGTGTCCTGCGGCGCGGCGCGCTGTTCACCCCACAATTTTGTGTTTCTGGAGGGCGTCAAGGCCGCTCTCACCGCCGATGTGAACTTCCAGGACGGCTGGTTTGTCGCCAAGCCCGAGCGCGGCCTGCGCGCCATGGGCCGGGTCTACGCGGGCTGGGCGCTGTCACAGGCCTTCTACCGTGAAGCTATGTGGCGTGACATCGGGTTCTCATCCCTGGAAGATTTTTTGGTGATGTCATGGGAAGGCAACTTTTTGCGCCGTGATGCCAATAACCTGCTGGCCCACCTGTGGACCTGGCAACACGCCGATATAAGCGACAACACCATTTACCAGCGCGATTTCGCGAAGGCGTTGTCATCCATCTCGGCACGCGCACTCATCATGCCCAGCGAAACCGATCTGTATTTCACCGTCGAAGACAACCGGCGTGAGGTCGGATTGATGAAAAACGCCGAGCTCGTGCCGATTCCCACCAACTGGGGGCATCGGGGCGGCAACCCGGCCGGCAACCCGAACGACGCCCAATTTTTGAACCACAACCTGATTCGGTTATTGGCAACCTGAGGAGGCCACCATGAGTGACAACCCGCGTGCAGTGAATATGGTTTATAGCGGTTACAACAAGCCCAAGGACCGGCCAGTAGACGATGAATTGTCCAGAGTCGGCCCGGGTACCCCGGCCGGCGAGTACCTGCGCCGATTCTGGCACCCGATCATGATGTCGTCACGGCTGACCGACAAGCCGATGGCGATCCGGATTCTGGGTGAAGACCTGGTGCTGTACCGTGACCTGTCGGGGGACATCGGTCTGGTGCACAAACATTGCAGCCACCGCGGCATGTCGCTGGAGTACGGTATCGTCGCCACCCACGGCATCCGCTGTGCCTACCATGGCTGGTGCTACAACCAGGAAGGCCGCATTCTCGACACGCCCGGTGAAGCGCCCGGCAGCCAGATCAAGGAGCGGCTATTTCACGGTGCCTACCCAGTGGTGGATTACAAGGGCCTGGTGTTTGCGTATTTCGGCCCGCCGGAGCGCAAGCCCGCATTCCCCAAGCTCGACATGATGGACCTGCCAGGCAACGAGATGGTGCCGTGGCAGATCCATTCGCCGTGCAACTGGCTGCAGGTGAGCGAAAACTCGATGGACCCCTACCACACGCCGTTTCTGCATACCCGGATGTCGGGCGTGCAGTTCGAGGTGGCCTGGGGTGAACTGCCGATTGTCGATTACCACGAACGCGAGTTCGGCTTTTTCTATACCAATGCCCGGCGCAGCGGAGACAACATCTGGGTGCGCGTGCATGACCACCTGTTGCCCAATTTTTCGCAGAACGGTGCCCTGTATGAAAAAGGCGAGGTGGTGCGTTATTTCGGACGCTCCAGCCTGACGCGCTGGGTGGTGCCGATAGACGATACCAACACCTTTGTCATCGCCTGGCGCAACCTCAACACCATGGACGACCCGGAAGGCCGTTCCAGGCGTGATCAGATTGGCTGGGAGTCGGTGGACTTTTATGGCCAGAATGCGGATAGGCCGTTCAGTCAGCGGCAATCCAATCCGGGCGACTGGGATGCCTGGGTCAGCCAGGGCCCGATCAACAGCCACCAGCGCGAGACTTTGGGCGGGACCGACCAGGGTGTGCGTTTGTTGCGCAACGCGCTGCGAAAGGGCGTTCGCAACCTGCAGCAGGGCATCGAGCCGATGGCGCCGGACGCGCAGGACAAGGCGTCTGTGTCCACCTTCGCGGGTGACACGATACTGCGGGTGCCCAAAGGATCGGGCGACGACCGGGCGTTGATCCTGGAGACTTCCAAGCGGATTGCCGACGCCTACATCCGCTTCCAACATTTACCCGATGCCGAGCGCCGCGCGGCGATCGAACGCGAATTGGCGCCACTGAACGTGGCCTGATTGGGAGTATGGCCGACATCCAGCCCTTGCTGCGCCGCCCGGCGCCATCCGGCGATTGGCTGAGCGCAGCGGTTGGGCTCGGCCGCATCGCCTGGCCAGGCATGTTTCACATCAAGAACAATTAGTGAAAAAAAAGTGTACCCCAAAAGTGCACGGCTACCGGTCACGGATTCTGGCGGCACCAGGTACGGCGATCAGGGCGCGGCGGCTGAAACAGACACCCAGATCCCGCTGCGGGACGACTCCAGAATGGCGTCGGGCACGGCCTGTGCCCTGGCGCCATCCTGCGGCGAAGGCGCGGGCGGACTGCGGCTTTCGATGACTGGCGCAATCAGGCCTTGGCCAAAGCCTCAGCAAACTGCTGGCGCAACGCGCCGCTGTGGATCACCGACCAGTCTTGCGGGTAGGTTTCGCCCGCCACGACTTTGAGCACCACGAACACCGGGCCTTGTTCTTCCAGCACCGCGCCAATGCGCTGGTCGAAATCCGCCAGATCGTCAAATTCGTGCACGTTCTGAATGCCGGCGGCCCGGGCGAAACCGGAAAAACTCACTTTGCCGACGCCCGGTATCGGGTGCAACCCGTTCGCCTCGTAGGTGTTGTTCTGGCAGACAAAATGCACCAGGTTGCGGGGTGCCGCTTCGGCGATGGTCACCAGGCTGCCCAGGTTCATCAGCAGGCTGCCGTCACCGTCGATCACGATCACGCGCTTGTCCGGCCGCCCGAGCGCCATTCCCAGGCCATGCGACGAGGCCTGACCCATGGCGCCGGTCCCCAGGTAGGTGAGCGCTTCGGGCTTGATGGCGCGCCACTCGAAGGCGGCCTGGTAGACCGGTATGACGATCTGGTCGGTGTGGTGGCGGGCCAGCACCTTGAGGCATTCATCGCGACGCATCATGGCCATTTACTCCGGGCTGCGGGTGACAAGAAAAATGAACGGTCGTTTCCTGCTGCGCGCCTGGTGGAAGGCGTCGGGGATCCCCGCTTCGTCGCCACGCAGCGTGAGCCGGCCGTGCTGGATGCCCATGGCGTCGAGCACCGGCTCGACGATGCGCACGCCATATTTGTCTGACTGCGGCGGGATGCGATCCGGCTCCATGCCCTGCAGGCCGACGATGGAGCACAGGCCGAACTCGTATTCCATGGCGACGCCGCGGATGCAGTTGAGCGAGTCCATCAAACCGGTGTGTTGCATCAACAGCATGGCCGGCACACCGGCATAGCCCAGGCCGGAACAGATCGATACGCCTTCGTCCTCCTTGCAGACGCGGATCAGGCGCAGTTCCGGGTCGCGCGAGATCGGCCACAGCAGATGGTCGCTGGTCACGATGTCGGGCAATGCGACGATGGTCGAGATGCCGCTGCGCTTGATGGCGGCGATGATTTCGGCGCCGCGCACAGTCTGGCCTGGGGCGGAGGACATGGTTTCAGGCTTTCGCTTGGGGGAACGGGTTGGGCACCGGCACCAGCCCCATCCACACGCTCTTTACCTGCAGGAACTCCTTGATCGCGTCGATGCCGTTCTCGCGACCATATCCACTGTGTTTGTAGCCGCCGACCGGCGACAACGTGCTGACGCTGCGGTAGGTGTTGACGTAGACCGTGCCCGCGGCGATACGGTCGGACAGCCGGATGCTGCGCGCCATGTCCTGGGTCCAGATGCCGGCAGCCAATCCGAAAGCACTGTCGTTGGCCATTTGCACCGCTTCTTCTTCGGTATGGAACCGGCAGACCGCCAGCACCGGGCCGAACACCTCTTCACGGTACAGCTGCATGTCGGGCCGCACGTTGGTGAAGATGGTCGGCTCTACATACCAGCCGGCGCCGCAGTTTGCCGGATGTACCGCCTGACCGCCCAGCACGCAGATCGCGCCCTCGGCGCGGGCTTGCGCGATGAACGCCAGTACCTTCTCGTGCTGCGGCTGGTTTGCCACTGGTCCGAGCTGCGTGGCAACTTCGAAAGGGTCGCCGATACGCACGTCTTGCATGCCAGCCACCAGGCGCCCCACGAAGCGGTCGTGGATGCTGTCATGCACCAGCAAGCGCGAGCCGGCGATGCAGGACTGGCCCAGGGCCACGAAGATGCCCGACAACACACCGTGCACGGCGGAGTCGAAGTCGGCGTCGTCGAACACGAGCTGCGGTGATTTGCCGCCGAGCTCGAGCGTGACGCGTTTGAGGTCGGCCGCCGCCGAGGCCGCGATACGCTTGCCGCTGGCGTCCGAGCCGGTGAATGTGATCTTGGCCACGTCCGGATGTTCGACCAAAGGCGCACCAATTTCGCCACCCAGCCCGGTGACCACATTGACCACACCGGGTGGCAGCCCGGCGGCTTCGAGCTGGGCGGCGAATTCCAGCGTCGATGCAGAGGCATGCTCGGATGGCTTGAGCACCACCGTATTGCCGGCGGCCAGCGCCGGCGCCAGTTTCCACACCGCCAGCATCAGCGGAGAGTTCCATGGCGTGATTGCCACTATCACCCCGAGTGGTTCATGGCGCGTGTAGTTGAATACGCCAGGCACGTCGTTGGGGATGACTGCCCCTTCAATCTTGTCGGCCAGCCCGGCGTAGTAATGGAAGTACTTTGGCAGGGTGCGCAACTGGGGCAGCACGTCCACCAGGCGTTTGCCGTTGTCGCGCGCCTCGATCACGGCCAATTCCTCGATGTGGTTCTCGAGGTGCGTGGCGACACGGCGCATCAACTCGCCCCGGGCGCTGGCAGTCATGGAGCGCCAGGCAGCCGACTCAAAGGCTGAGCGCGCCGCCGCCACGGCGCGCGCGGCGTCAGCTGCGCGGCCGCGTGGGATGAGCGCCCAGGCCTCGCCGTTGGCGGGGTTGAGCGACTCCAGCCACTCGCCACCGGCCGCGTCACACCAGACGCCACCAATCAACTGTCGGTAGGTGCGCAACAGGGGAGTGGCGCTGCCTGGAAAATGGGCAGGCAAACGCCGCCCTCCCGGATCGGGGGTGTCGGTGAAGGGCGTTTGCGGCATGGCCGATGACTCCGGTGAAAACTGGATGAACTACAGCAGGGTGAACCGCCAAAACCAGCGGTGACGCCGGCTGACGCCATGGAAGCGCACTATCACGTGGCGAACATTATGTTACTATTATGCACATTCGGCCAGCGGGTGGGCGGTGGCCGGGACCGGGTGGCAAACGCCTCGTAGCGTCCGCTGCAGGGGCGGTGCTCTCGCTCCACCAAGCTCGGGGAAACAACGTGACCGATGGTGCTGTGTTCGAGTTGGGCGATGTCAGGTTGCAATCCGGCGCGACCTTGCGTGCCGCACGACTCTTTTACAAGACGCACGGACGTCTTAATACCCAGGCCGACAACGCGATTCTGGTGCCAACTTTTTACGGAGGGCGCCACGCGGACTATGAAGGCATGATCGGCACGGGCCACGCCCTGGACCCCGAGCGGTATTTCATCGTGGTAGTGAACATGTTCTGCAACGGCCTGTCGTCGTCGCCGTCCAATACGGCGTCGCCGTTCAACGGTCCCAAATTCCCTTCCATCACCCACTGGGACAATGTGCAGTGTCAGCATCGCCTGCTGACGCAGCACCTGGGGGTGAGGCGGCTGGCGCTGGCAACCGGGTTTTCAATGGGTGGCCAGCAGGCCAGTCACTGGGCGGCGATATTCCCGGACATGGTGCAACGGTTGGCGCCGTGGTGTGCCTCTGCTCGGACCGCACCGCACAACTGGGTCTTTCTTGAAGGTGTCAAGGCAGCCCTGCTGGCAGATGCAGATTTCAACGGTGGCTGGTACCGGCACCCGCCGCAGCGTGGTATCCGGGCCTTTGCACGGGTATGGGCCGGTTGGGGCCCGTCACAGGCGTTTTACCGAAACGGCTTGTACAGCGAATTGGGCCACTCGTCGCCAGATGACCATATGACCGCATTCTGGGAGGCGAACTTCCTGCAGTTCGATGCCAACGACCTGCTGGGCATGCTCACCACCTGGCAGCGCTCCGATATCAGCGACAACCCGATCTACCGTGGCGACTATCCGGCCGCGTTGCGCGCCATCACGGCCAAAACCATTCTGCTGCCAGGTGCGACGGATTTGTACTTTCCGGTGGCGGACAACGCGTCGCAACTGCAGCACATGCGCGCTGCCGAGTTGCGCCCGATTCCATCCGACTGGGGCCATATTGCCGGTGCGCCCGGACTGCATGCGCCGGACATGGCGTTTCTCGATACCGCATTGCGGGAGTTGCTCGCGCGTTGAACGGTGCGCCAGCCATGCTTGTTGAAACCTACAGGAGCGTTCCATGAATATGTCCGACGTGCCCGCAATCGACCGCGGACAGGTGATCCGCAAAGGTGAACTGAAGTATGCCTTTGCGGCAGTGGACAGCTTCACCGCCGAGGTCGAACACGGCGAAATTTTCGAGATCGAGACCGAGCTCAACATCGGCGGCCATCTGATCCATTCGCTGGACGAGAAGTTGTGCGAGAAGGATGTCACTTTGCCGTTCGTGAACCCCGCCACCGGGCCGATCAAGGTCAAGGGCGCACGCCCTGGCGACATGATCGTGGTGCGGGTGATCCACGTTGGTGTGCATGGTCTTGGCTACACCGCGTTGTGGCCGGGCATCGGCATCTTCCCGGACTGGGTGCGACGCCGCGAGTTTGGCATCCAGAACCATACGGTGCGCGTGGAGGACGGTATCGTGCACTGGAGCGAGTCGCTCAAGCTCGACGCCAAGCCGATGGTCGGTGTGATTGGTGTGGCACCGGTAGCGGGCGGTGTGATCACCATCGACAACGGCACCCATGGCGGCAACCTGGATGTACAGGAGGTCTGCAACGGCAGCCTGGTGAGTTTCCGGGTCTGGCACGAAGGCGCCTATCTGTACTTCGGTGACGTGCATGCCTTGCAAGGCGACGGCGAAGTCAATGGCATGGGAGCGATCGAGATCCGCGGCCACCTGCGTTGCCAGGTATTCGTCTGCCCGGCGGCCGAAAAGCTCAACTGGCCGCGCATCGAGACGGCGACACATATTTGTACCCTGGGCTGTGCCCGGCCTCTGGAGGACGCCTTGCGTATCGCCTTCGAGGAGATGGTCTACTGGATGGAGGCGTCGTACGGATTCAAGGCCAGCGAGGCCTACATGCTGTTGGGCCAGATTGCGGAGGCGCGTTGCACGCAGATGGTCAACCCCAAGTACACCTACATCTGCAAAGTCGACAAGAAATACCTGCCGCGCCGCTGACGCGTCCCTTGCCCAAGGAGCCTATGCATGAGTGACCTGTTGATCCCCACGATGAAGCTGTCTTACGCCGCGGCCGCGCGCATGCTCGCCGCCGCGGTTGCACATGCACAGAAGATGCAACTGCCCCAATGCATCGCTATCATGGATGCCGGTGGCCAGTTGGTCGCGTACGGGCGCACAGACGGAGCTGCCGGGCTGGCCGGAGGCCCGGCCCTGCGCAAAGCCCAAGTGTCTGCCGAGCGGCGCCATCCATCAGGCGCGTTGCCGGCCGAATATGAACTGGGTGTCGGCCTGGCAACCGACGGGCATTACACCAACCTGGCCGGTGGATTGCCTATCGTCATCGATGGCCACCATGTTGGCGGCATCGGGGTGAGCTCAGGCTCCGGAGACGAGGACCTGGAAGTGGCCCGCGCCGGCCTGGCGGCGGTGGGGGCGAAAACAGCGTTTTGATCGGGCGCCATCCATGGGGCCGACCAAAACTCAGGCGCGCAACCAGGACTCGGCGTAGTACAAGAAGGCAGTGGTGGTCTGGATGCCGGCCTGCTCCCGTGGCACGGGGGCGCCTGGCAGCCTGCGGCCGTTCACCAGGATGGCGGCGCGGCGGGACTCCACCAGCAGGCTGAACATGGTGTGGGCGCCGGTGCCCGACAGCGCGGGTGGCAGTTCCAGGGCTGTCGGGCGGCCCAGTGCTTCCCAGACCAGTTCGACCGACAGGCTGCCACTGCACACGACCTCAGTCACCCGGTTGCCACAGGGGTCGCCGGTGGTCATGGTGTGTGTCAGGGGCATATAACGCATCGCCGCAAACGCGGCAACCTCACCGAAGACGCCAAATTTGGCGACGAAATCGCGCATCAGATAACCTGCCATCGGCTCGTTGTCGGTGATCACCACGTTGTTGGCATCCGGGGCCGAGCGGGCCACATCGGGTTGTTCGTACAGCACCAGCGCGGTGCCTCGCCCATGTGGCGACCAGGCGATCCGGAAAAACAGCGCCAATGCGCTCCAGGGTCCGTCTTCACGCTCCTTGAGCATAATGCCGGGGTTGTCACCGGTCCAGTCGAGCCGGTCGGGGTTGATCGGGATGCCAATGGGCATGGTCAGTGCGGCTGCGGCTGGGTGGTTGTGGCCAGTCGCATCAACCTGGCCTGATCCAGGTCTCCGAGATCGCGAGAAAGGCGCTGCTGATGGTGTGGCCGAATAGCTGCCGGTCCGTCACCTGGCCGCCCAGGGCTTGGCCGGCCAGCGTGACCTGGGCCGAGCGGGCTTCCATGAAGATGCTGACCATCTCATGGGTGCCGGTGGCGGACTGGGCCTTATTGACCTCGACCGCGCACGGTGCGCCAATGTTTTGCCATGCCATCTCGGCCACCAGTGCGTCACTCTCGACCACTTCGGCGTAACGCGACTCGGTGTTGCCGACGGTGCGCGCTGCCGTCAATGGCAGGAACCGGGCCAGCGGTAGTGCCGGTTTGCCCCGAAACGTCGGCATGTTGACGACGAACTCGTCGATCAGGTACCTGGCGAGCGACTGGTTGTCGGTGATACACAGGTTGCGCGCATCCGGCCAGCCGCGCGCCACATCGGGGTCGCCCAGCACCAGCATCGCCGTGCCGCGGCCGTGGGGCGACAACACCACCACCCGGAAAAGAAGCGCCAAGACCGTGAACGGGCCGTCGGCATCGTGTTTGAGGTAGATGCCCGGGTTGTCTCCAGACCATTCGACCAGGCCTGGATTGACAGGGATGCGCGTCGCCACGATGAACCTCGGCGGTCTGCGCCTAACGCGTCAGCACACAGCCGTTGTGCGGTGACCAGAGAATCTCCACCGCGCTCTGCGGGGCACCAATGGCATCGTGCGGACTGGTTTCCACGGTCACCGTCTGCCCACCGGCCAGCTCGACCTCCACATGCGCCAGGTTGCCGGAAAAGATGCGGTTGCGGATTCGCCCGGCCAGCCGGTTCTGCCCTTCGGCCGAGCTGCCAGGGCCAACAATCTTCAAATGTTGCGGCCGGATGCCAGCAGTGACCTTGCCGCGTGCGTCGTGCGGTGCCTGTTGCATGCGCACCCGTGTGCCGTCAATGTCGATGACGCAAAACCCGCCTTCGCGGTCCACAGCCTTGGCGTCCAGCAGGTTGATCTGCCCGACGAAGTCCGCGACAAAACGGCTTTGCGGGCGGTCGTATATATCTTCGGCGCTGCCCATTTGCTCGATCAAGCCGTCTTTCATGACCACGATGCGGTCCGACATGTGCATCGCCTCGGTCTGGTCGTGGGTGACGTAGACCGTGGTGGTGCCAAGCCGCTGCTGGATCTGGCGGATTTCGGACTGCATGGCTTCCCGCAGCTTCAGGTCCAGCGCACCCAGTGGTTCGTCCATCAACAACACGCGGGGTGAATAGGCCACCGCGCGCGCCACGGCGATGCGTTGCTGCTGGCCACCGGAGAGCTCGGCCGGATAACGGTGCTCGACCGTAGACAACTGCACCATGTCCAGCAGTTCCTTGACCCGTTTGTTGATGCTGGCTTTGTCGATGCGCCGCTCTGCAAGCCCAAAGCCGATGTTCTCGCCGATGGTCATGTGCGGAAACAGGGCGTAGTCCTGAAACACCATGCCGATCCCGCGTTTGTTGGGTGGCAACCGGGTGACGTTTTCGTCACCCAGGTACACCGTGCCGCTGGTGGGGAGAACAAAGCCCGCAATCATCCTCAAGGTGGTCGTCTTGCCACATCCCGACGGACCGAGCAGCGTGAGGAATTCACCCTCCCGGATGTCCAGATCCGCGGCACGCACCGCGAAGGTCTCGCCATACTTCTTGGTGACTTTGTCGAGGACGACGCGGGACATGGTTCTCCTTCAGTACCAGGCAGTTGTCGGTGTCGCCGCCTTACTTGCTCACCGCGCGGTTCCACTGGTCATACCAGTTGCTGACGTTGACCCCCTTGTAGTCGACCCGCAGCATGTTGGCAACGTCGGCCGGCTCGATGTTGTTGAGCGCCACAAACACCGGGTCTTCCGTGCGCAGGCGCTGGATGGCGCGCTTGTTGACCGGCCAGACGCCGCTGTTCTTGGCAAACGCGACCTGGAATTCCTCATCCAGATAGGCATTGATGAAGGCCATCGCCGCTGCAGCATTCTTGGTGCCCTTGACGACGCCCAGCCATCCCACCTTGATTACGCCCTTTTGTTTGTCATTGATCTTCGGGTGGGCGGCTGCCACATTGGCGCCAGCGAACTTGATCGCGCGCAGGCACCAGCCGGTGTGCGCCACAGCGGCATAGATGTCACCACTCTTGAAGCCGCTGACCACGTCGCCACCGGCCTTCCAGAACTTGGCGCCCTTTATCGTGCCAATGGTGTCCAACGCCGGTTTGACGTTGGTCGTGTCACCGCCGGAAGCAAATGACATGCCGGCAAAGTTGGCCAAGCCACCACCGCCAGTAATGTCGGCAAGCATCACGCGCCCTGCCAGTTTCGGGTTGGCGAGGTCCTTGTAAGTCGTCGGCACCGGCAACCCCAACTCGGCGAACTTGCCCTTGTCGTAGCAGATCACCTCTTGGGTGGTCCAGTTGCCGACGCCATTCGGGCTGCGTTGCCAGCTTTCGATCTGGCTGGCGTTGGGCACTGCGTTGTAGTCGATCGGTACCAGCAGGCCACCCTCCACGACCTGATCAAACTGGGCATCGAGCACTTCCACGATGTCGAATGGTGCCTCGCGGCCCCGCGCCGCGATGATCTTGGCCAGGTTGTCCTGCGGACTGCCAATGACAAACTCGACCTTGCCGCCCATCGCCTCGATCTTGGGTGCGACATACTTGGCGAGGTCATCTCGCCACGGCCCGCCAAACGTCGCTACGCGCAAGGTCACCCCGTCAAATGGCTTGGCCTGCGCCTGCACCGCTGTCGACCACAGGGTGGCAGACAGCGCCATCGTGGCCCCGGCCAATGACAGACCACCTGCCTTGAGAAATTTGCCCATGTCACATCCTTTCAAAATCAACCTACCAAACAGACCGGAACGCCGGCCCCGTCCGACCCCTTGTCAACGCGAACTACCGGAATGCACGACCGAGTCGAGCCCGATCACCTTTTGCACCAGCAGCAGTGCCACCAGTGAAAACACGATCACCAGCGATGCAGACGCCAGCACCGAGGGATTGAAATCAGTCTCGATGCCAAAAAACAGCTCGACCGGGTAGGTGACGAAACCGGGCGCGGTCAGGAACATGGCAATCGGTACGTCCGAGAACGACACCATGAAGGCATACAGGGCGCCGGCATGCACTCCCGGCATGATGGTGGGCAGGGTGATGCGCCGGAACGTGCTCCAGCGGCTCGCCCCCATGCTCAAGGCGGCTTCTTCCAGCCGCATGTTGAATCGCTGCAACACCGACACGACGGTACCGATGACATACGGCGTGGCCACGAACAGGTGGCCCAGATACAGCCCGACGAAAGTGGCATTGAGAAACAGGCCGGTCGCGTCACCGGCGACGTAGTACAGACGCAAAAACGCGACTCCGGTGACCACTGCCGGTATCTGCATGGGTGCACGGAAAAACGCCAGAAACACCGATTTTCCGGGCAGCTTGCCGCGCACGATGGCCAGCGCTGCGGGAATGCCCAGCAGACAGGCACCAAGCGCCACGGACAGCGCCAGCCCCAGCGATAGCCCGAGCGATTTGTAATGGGTGGACGGAATTTTCTGGTACCACTTCCAGGTCAGCTCCTGCGGAGGAAACACCACGCCCGTGTACGCCGTGGTGCCGTCGAGCGACGACCCGATCACCACCACCATGGGCGCCAACAGGAAGAAGTAGGCCCAGCCGACCCAGAACACCTTGGCAACGCCGCCAATCGAAGGCAGCCGCCAGTGGGACGGGCGCGCTGGCTGCGGGTTTTCAGGCTTCAGGCTCATGCAATCACCAGCCTTGCGGCACGCAAGCGTCGCACCAGAAAGACGGAGATGACGTTGATCAGGATCACCGACACCAGCAACACTGCAGCCAGGGTCGCACCCATGCCGTATTTGGTCTCCACAATCACCGCGCGCTGGATCAGGACCGGCAGGGTGAACACCCTTCCGCCACCGAGCAGCGACGCCGAGGTGAACGCCCCCATGCACAGGTTGAACATCATGAGTGCGCCGACGATGACGCCGGGCAGACTGAGCGGCAGGATGACGCGCCAGAATACCCGCGGCCGGCTGGCGCCATGCACGGTGGCGGCTTCTTCCAGCGAGGTCGGAATGGTGCGCACCACGCTGTACAGCAGCAGCACGGCAAATCCCATGGTGAATTGCATCAGGCCCACCACCACCCCGGTGGGGTTGCCGATGATGGTGTAGGGTTTGTCCAGAAGGCCGATGGCCATCATCAGCTTGTTGAAACCGCCATCCGCGGAAAATATGACGATCAGGCCGTAGACCTTGATCACGATCGTGACAAACGACGAGGCCACCACGCCGGCCAGCATCACCATGGCCCAGCGTGATCGCATGCGCGCGATCACGTAAGCCACCGGAAAACTCATCAGCAGGGTGCAGATGGTGGCGATGGCGGACACCTTCACGGTCAGCCA
>JANNGR010000176.1:0-1985 GCA_031403955.1 Betaproteobacteria bacterium | reverse complement strand
GTGCGAAGGATCACCCCGTAGTCGTCGCGCGCGCCCAGCGCGCCGACATAACCGCCGCGCACGTCGTCAAGCACCTGTTGCACATCGCGGTCAAACGGGTTGCCCCAGCCACCGCCGCCACAGGTCTGGAATCGGATCACGTCGCCGGCATGGACCAGTGTGCCGTCGGAGAGCGGCGACACCTCGAACTGCCGCGGCGTGCCGTGGTTGATGAAGCAACATCCCGCTCGCCCCGCCTGTCCTCCATTGACACCCCAGGCCGGATTCTTGATGCCGTCAATGCGGATCGCCAGGATGGCCTCGGGACCAAGCCACATCACCTCGCGGATCACGCCGGCGCCGCCGCGGAATTGGCCCGGCCCGCCTGAGTCCAGCGACATCTCATAACGCAGCAGACGCATCGGGTACATCTGCTCCAGGAACTCGGCCGGGTTGTTCTCCTGCGCCACGTAGTACACGCCGTTGTGGCCGTCGGCGAAGGAACGCGCGCCGTGGCCTACCCCGACCCCGTCGGCGATCAGGAACGGCTGGCCGGTCTGGCGGTCATGACCGCGCAGGAAGTAAATCGAGTATGCGGCGGTGGCCGCCACCGACTGACCGTTGGAGGCCACGTTCATCAGGCCTGCGCACACATTCACGGTGCGGATCAGCGTCAGGCCGCGCTGGTTTAGCGGAGCCGGAAAACGCGGCTGCAGCAGGCTGCCCTCGCGCACCTTGACCTCGTCGACGGCGTGCATGGCGCCCTCGTTGATCAGCAGGGAAGGGTCCTTGGACATGGCGTAGATGCCGAACACCATCTTGGGAACCGCCGGGTTCATCAGGAAATTCACTGGACCGGGCGCCTGGTCGTCAGTGTCTGAGGTGTCGATCTCGATGCGCTGGTCGGTCACCTTGAGCGCCATGCGAATCATGAACGGGCCGTGGCCCTGTCCGTCGCTGTCGATGCCATCGGTGAAGCGGTAGGTGCCGGGCCGGAAGGTTTCGCGCAACTGCCGGATCAGGCCGTCGCGGGTCTGCTCGTTTAGCTTGGTGAAGGCGTCTTCGGAAACGTCCGCTCCAAAACGCTCAAATATCTCGATGAAGCGCTTTTCGCCCAGTCGCACCGAGGCAATCATGGCGCGGATGTCGCCGCGCATTTCTTCGGGAAAACGGCCGTTGCGCAGAAAGATGCGGTAGATCTCCTCGTTCATCACCCCCTCGCGGACCAGGCGCACCGGCGGGATCATGATGCCCTCCTGAAAAATGTCGGTCGCGGTCGGTGACATGGATCCGGGCCAGGCGCCGCCGATGTCGTTGAAGTGGGCCCAGGTCTGGGAAAAGCCAATCAACCTTTCTTCATGGAACACCGGCGAAGCAAACACCTGGTCTGGCATGTGCGACACGCCGCCTTTGGAAGCGTAGCAGTCGTTGTACCAATACAGGTCGCCCTCGCGCATGTCCTGGGCCGGGTAGTGCTCGAAGATGGGCTGGATGATGTGACCAAAGATGGGCAGATTGGTGCCGGTTATCAGCTGACCCAGGGGGTCGAAATAACCCGCGAAAAAATCCTTCTTCTCGCGAATCACGGGCGAGACAGCCGTGCGCTCGAGCAGGGTTTCCATTTCCAGCTGGGCGGCACGCAGACTGCCCTTGATGATTTCCAGCTTGACCGGGTCACAGGTTTTTGCTTGGTGCTTGACGCGAGTGTCCATGGCGCTCTCCAGGTGGGGATATCTCAGTGAGGTAATACTAGCCGCACTTCGCGCTGGGCTTGACGCAGCGCTGCGAGCAGCTTGTTTTCGCCGCGTCGGATCTGGGTCAGCGCAAAGCCATGCCACTCGGCGCTCAGGCTGGCCCACCGGGTGGCTACGGCGAGGCTGGGCAGGGCGGGCATGGCCGAGGCCGGGTCGTGGCCAAAACGCGGCTGCAAGGTGTGGTTGATCGGCACCAGAATTCTTGCCAGTCTGCGAATCGCCTCGTTGGCGGCAGCGTCGGGTATGGCCTGC
>JANNGR010000175.1:0-2366 GCA_031403955.1 Betaproteobacteria bacterium | reverse complement strand
AACTGCATCCACGGGCTGTGCCGGCTCAGACCGAGATTGGTCCAACTCATCTGGATGTTGCGAAACACCCGCTCCGGGTGCGGCATCATGGCCGTGAAACGTCCGTCCGCGGTGGTCACCGCGGTCAGGCCAGCGGGGCTGCCATTGGGGTTGTACGGGTAGGCCTCGGTGGGGCGGCCGTGGTTGTCGGTGAAACGCATCGCGGCCAGCACCCGTCCTGCGTCGCCACGGTGCTTGAAATTGGCATAACCCTCACCGTGCGCCACCGCAATCGGCAATCGGCTGCCGGCCATGCCACTGAAGAACAGCGACGGTGATTCCAGCACTTCCACCATCGACAGCCGGGCTTCAAAACGTTCACTCTGATTGGTCGTGAAACGCGGCCAGTCCTGCGCGCCGGGGATGATGTCGGCCAGCTCGGCGAACATCTGGCAGCCGTTGCAGACACCGAGTCCAAACTTGTCGGCACGCTCAAAAAATGCCCTGAACTGTTCGGCCAGCGCCGGGTTGAACAAAATCGAACGCGCCCAGCCGATGCCGGCCCCGAGCGTGTCACCGTAACTGAAGCCGCCGCAGGCTACCAGGCCCTGAAAGTCGGCCAGTCTGGCACGCCCAATTTGCAGATCGGTCATGTGCACATCAAAAGCTTCGAAACCGGCCTCGGTAAAGGCATAAGCCATCTCCACATGCGAGTTGACGCCCTGCTCGCGCACCACGGCGACCCTGGGCCGGGAAAGCAGCAGCGCGGGTGCGACTGGCGCATTTGGCTCGACATTCAGATGCAGGTGCAGTCCGGGGTCGAGCGGGTCACCGGCGGCGGCATGTTCGGCGTCGGCACAGGCCGGGTTGTCGCGCTGCCGGCAAATCTGCCAGCTTGTGTTGTCCCACACCTGGTGCAGATCCTGCAATTTGGCCGTGAACACGGCTTTCGCATCACGCCAGACCTGGACCTCGCCGACACCGGACAGGATGGCCGAGCCCGCCGGTCGCGTCTTGCCCACGAAGTGGCTGTGTTTGCTCAAACCATGGTCGCGCAATGTCTGCATGACGTGGCTGCGCTGCGTGGTACGCACCTGCAACAACACGCCCAATTCTTCGTTGAAAAGCGCCTTTAGCGTCAACTCTTCGCGCCGCGCGCTGACTTGGGCCGCCCAGTTCTTGCTGTCGCCGTATTCGGCGCGGCTGTCGGATATGCCGTCGCCTTCGGTGACCAGCATGTCGACGTTGATCGCCACGCCCACCTTCGCGGCAAACGCCATCTCGCACACGGTCGCAAACAGGCCGCCATCGCTGCGGTCATGGTAGGCCAGTATCAGGCCCTGCGCGCGCAAAGTATTCACTGCGTCAACCAGACGGACCAGGTCTTGCGCGTCGTCCAGATCCGGCACCTCGTCGCCGACCTGATTCAACGACTGCGCCAGCATGCTACCCGCCATGCGGTTGCGACCACGTCCCAGGTCGATCAACACCAGTGTCGTGTCAGGCTCACCCGCGTCGAGCTCGGGCGTGAGCGTGCCGCGCACATCGGGCAGCGTCGCAAACGCGCTGACGATCAACGACACGGGAGAGATCACCTTGCGGTCCGGCGCGCCGCCGCCATTGCCGCTCCACTGGGTGCGCATGGACAACGAATCCTTACCGACCGGAATCGAGATTCCCAGCGCTGGGCACAATTCCAGGCCGACCGCCCGGACGGTCTCGTACAGCGCTGCGTCCTCACCCGCTTCGCCACAGGCCGCCATCCAGTTCGCCGACAACTTGACGCGTGGCAACTCGATCGGCGCCGCCAACAGGTTGGTGATAGCTTCAGCCACCGCCATGCGACCCGAAGCCGGCGCGTTGATCACCGCCAGCGGCGTGCGTTCACCGATCGCCATCGCTTCACCGGCAAATCCGCTGTAATCGGCCAGCGTGACGGCACAATCCGCCACCGGCAGCTGCCAGCGCCCCACCATCTGGTCACGGTGAGTCAGCCCACCTACCGTGCGGTCGCCGATCGTCACCAGGCAGCGTTTGGACGCCACGGTGGGGCTGGACAACACATTGATGCAGGCTTGCTGCAAATCCACGCCGCTCAGATCCAGCGGTTTATAACGGCGCACGACACTTCGAACGTCGCGCTGCATCCTGGGCGGCTTGCCCAGCAACACGTTCATCGGCATGTCAACCGGCGCGGGCGCGGCGCCGTGGTCGGTTACGACCAGTTGACGCTCTTGCGTCGCCACCCCCACCACGGCAAACGGGCAACGCTCGCGCTCGCAGATTGCGCCAAACAGTGCCAGCGATTCGGGCGCAATGGCCAGCACGTAACGCTCCTGGCTCTCGTTGCACCAGATTTCCTTCGGCGCCATGCCGCTGGTCTCCAG
>JANNGR010000174.1:0-3340 GCA_031403955.1 Betaproteobacteria bacterium | reverse complement strand
GCCGAATTGGTCAATGCCAGCGACGCAGACGCCGCCGTGCATCTTGGTCACTGCCAATATCGTGACCGCGGTTTCATTCGCGTACTACGCGGTTTACAAGCCGATCCCGGTCAGCCATTATCGTTAGCGCTGACGCGTCGTTCGCTTTCGCAAGAATGAAATCGATCACCGCCTTTTTTGCAAGGGTATCGCAGCGCAAGATCCACATTCGCGGCAGGCCGCGCGCATTCTGGGGACCCTTCGGCCTATTAAGGCTATTGGTGCGGGCTGCGCAGGTCACCTGGAGCGAGGGCGCGGGCAGTGTGTTCCGCCGTCTCGTACAAAATGTCGCCCGGGCTTTTGGCGGGATGGGCTACGAGATTTGGGCAGAGCGTTTTGACCTTCTGACCGACGCCGACCGGTTGCGCATAGTGGATGAAATTGCCAAGCTCTCGTATCGGCCGCTGGTTTCCATCATCATGGCCGTCCGCAACACGCCTGAACAACGGCTGCGCGACGCACTGGATTCGGTCGTGGCGCAACTGTATCCAAACTGGGAGCTGTGCGTCGCCGACGACGCCTCGACACAACCACACCTCAAGTCCTTGCTCGAACAGTACATGGCGCGCGATTCCCGCATCAAGGTCACCTTCCACGAGATCAACGGCCATATTTCCGTTGCTTCGAACACCGCGCTGTCCGCCGCGCGTGGCGAGTTCGTCACGTTCATGGGCCATGACGATCTCGTCCCCGCGCATGCGTTGTCCGAATTCATCAAGCGACTGAATGATGATCCATTGCTCGATATGGTCTATTCCGACGAGGACAAGGTAGACAGCCAAGGATGCCGATATGACCCGATCTTCAAGCCGGATTGGTCGCCCGACTATCTCGAGTCGATGATGTACACGGCGCACCTCACGCTCTATCGCAAGGCCCTGGTGGACCGGATTGGCGGCTTTTCCTCCGAGTGCGACGGCGCGCAAGACTACGATTTGGCGTTGCGTGTCACCGAGCTTACCGACCGGATCGGCCACATACCGGAGGTTCTCTATCACCGGCGCGCGGTTGCGAAGCCGGCCACGTCAGCCACTATTTACGAGGATAGCGCGGTGACGGCGAGTATCCGCGCGCTGGAAGGACGCCTCCGGCGCACCGGTCGTACTGGAACGGTTACGATGAGCCGCCATTCGGGATGCTTTGCCGTCCGTGCTTCGTTCCCGCGCACGCCGCTGGTGTCCATCGTAATCCCGACTGCGGGGCAATCAAGGAAGATCGAGGGAAAAAGCATTTGCCTGGTTGTCAATTGCGTGCGGCGCATCCGCCAGGTGTCCACGTACCGCAACTTCGAGATAATCATCGTGGACGATGTGAATCTGCCGGAAGCTCTTGCACGCTCCCTGGATTCCCAGGGTTGCAGCCGCGTGACTTATACCGAGCCCCGATTCAATTTTTCAAAGATGGTCAATCTCGGTGCCGCCCAGGCTAAAGGCGAATTCCTGCTCCTGCTTAATGACGATACCGAAGTGATCACACCGGATTGGATCGAACGCATGCTCGAGCAGGCGCTAAAGCCGAACGTAGGCGCAGTAGGGGCCAAACTACTTTACCCGGACGATACTATTCAGCACGTCGGTGTCGTGCACTGCAAGGGCTTGCCTGTTCACGTCCGGTATGGCTTCCCGCGCGAAGACACCGGCTACATGTACAGTACGGTGTCGGTCCGGAATTATCTGGCCGTGACGGCAGCATGTATGCTAACGCGGGCCGACCTCTATTGGCAGGTCGGCGGCTTTTCGGACGAATATGCGGTCAACTTCAACGACATTGACTACTGCCTAAGGCTGCGCGCGCGCGGCTGGAGAACGGTATATACGCCTGATGCGGAGTTGTACCACCTTGAGTCGGCAACACGCAAATCAAGAGTATCCAAGAAGGAGCAGAATCTGTTCCTCCAGCGATGGTCGAGTGTGACCGCCAGGGATCCCTACTACAACGCAGATTACTTCTGGATAGCGCCCCCGGATTTCACACTGTGGCTGCGTCGGCCGCGACGCGCTCGGGTAACGCGAAGTGCCGCTTCATAGCCGCGTGCCGGCACTTTCGCGAATTGCGATCGGCCACTCATTGCGGCCTGTCTAGGGCAAATGACTCCACGACCATGTGATATGAATGGCGCGCCCCGTAGATTTGGTCTGATTGAGTTCACCTGCGGTGGAAAGCATGAGTTGGGTGAGTACACGCAATAGTCGTGGAATGGCAATGAATCCACGCGTCGTGGCGGTGACCGTATCATACAACCCCGGCGAATCCATTCTCGCGCAGGTGTCGGCTCTCGCATCACAGGTTTATCGCGTGCTCATAGTCGATAACGGCTCCGGCGGCGCAGGCGAAACCCTGCTGCGGAGCTGGCGCGGTGAGAACGTCGAGTTGGTGTTCCTGGGACGAAACTTTGGGATAGGCATTGCCCACAATGCCGGGATCCGCCGCGCAAGGGAGATCGGCGCCACTCACGTGCTGCTACTGGATCAGGACAGCACGCCCCGGCCCGACATGGTCAGGGAGCTGCTCGCGGCTGAGGTGAAGCTTCTTGCGCGTGGGGAAAAGGTTGGCGCACTGGGGCCCGTATTCCACGACCCAAGGCTCGCCAAATCGTGGCCGTTCTATCGCATGTCGCGCTTCGGGATTCGGCCGTATCCGTGCGCCGGACAGGACGTCATCGCTTGCGATTTCCTCATCTCCTCTGGAACGCTCGCGCGGCTCTCAGCGATCGATGAGATTGGGCCGATTAACGAGGGTTACTTTCTGGAGCACGTGGACACCGAGTGGTCGCTACGAGCGCGCCATCGGGGTTACGCTTTGTTCGGAGTCTGCGCAGCCCGCATGGACCACACGCTCGGCGACGATACAGTTAATGTACCGTTAAGCGACCGGCGCGTACAGCTCTACCAGCCCTACCGCCACTATTACCTGTTCCGGAACGCGGCGCTGCTATGGCGCGAAGAATACGCGGCCTTGCCATGGAAGCTGAACGAGATCCGGCGGTTGCTTGCGCGACTCGTGTTCTTTCCGCTGTTCGTGGCGCCGCGCATCCACACCTCTTTGGAAACGGAAAAGGTTTCCGTGTTCCAGGGGCTGAATCGGGTGACCCCTGAAGACCACATCGCCCCGTGGGACATTCCGGCGACCGACAACACCGCCATGGACGGGTATGCATTCTCCCATTCCGCTCTCAATGACAACCGCCTGAAGGTCACCGGATTTCTGCCGGCGGGAGAGGTGCGTACCGAACTGGTACCCGCCGGCGAGGCGGTCAGGATCATGACCGGCGCCCCGCTCCCAGCCGGCTGCGATACGGTTG
>JANNGR010000173.1:0-9554 GCA_031403955.1 Betaproteobacteria bacterium | reverse complement strand
CAGCACGATTCTGATCGAGGAAATGGCGCGCGTCGGTGCCACCGGCCCGACCTTCTATTTGCATTCGGACATCGTGGCCCCCTATTTGGTGGACTTCGGCACCGAGGAGCAAAAGCGCACTTGGCTGCCGAAGATGGCGACCGGTGAAGTGGTGGTGGCGCTGGGCATGAGCGAGCCTTCGGGCGGCAGCGATGTTCAGGCGATGCGCACCCAGGCCTTGCGCGACGGAGACGATTACGTCATCAACGGGCAAAAGGTCTTCATCACCAACGGCCACAGTGCCGACTTGTTGTTGCTGGCCTGCAAGACCGACCCGAAGGCGCGTGGCAAGGGTGTGAGCCTGATCCTGGTCGAAACCGACCGGGCCGGTTTCACGCGCGGGCGCAAGTTGGAGAAGATTGGCTGCAAGGCGCAGGACACGTCGGAGTTGTTCTTCTCGGATATGCGGGTGCCGGTTGGCAACCTGCTTGGCCACGAAGGCGCAGGCTTCGCGCAACTGATGACACAACTCGCGCAGGAACGGCTGGTACAGGCAATCCGCGGCGTGGCAAGCTCCGAAGCGGCGCTGCAATGGACGATAACCTATGTCAGCGAACGCAAGATGTTCGGCCATACTTTGGGCGACTTCCAAAATACACGCTTCAAGCTGGCTGAGTTACATGCCGAAGTGTTGGGCCAGCGGGTGTTTGTCGATCGCTGCGTCGAACTGCACCTGCAGGGTAAGTTCGACCCAACCGACGCCGCCGCCGCCAAGCTGATCACCACCGAACTGCAAGGCCGGGTGATGGACCAGTGCCTGCAATTCTTCGGTGGCTGGGGCTATATGTGGGAGTACCCGATCGCGCGTGCCTTCGCTGACGCGCGCATGTGCCGCGTAGGTGGCGGCGCCGCCGAGGTGATGCGCCAGATCATCGGCAATTCACTGTTGCCCAAGGTCCGTAAAGCAGCATGACCAGGTTTGCGCTTCGCCTGGGCCGGCCACGGATAACACGCCGTGCATGACGACATCCGCGAAGCGGTGCAGAGCCTGAAACGCGAGCGCATCGTAGCGGCCGCCGTTGACATGTTCTACCTAAACGGTTTTAGCCATAGCACGCTGGACCAGGTGGCCGAGCGGATCAGCATGACCAAACCCTTCATCTATGCCCATTTCCGCTCCAAGAGCGAGTTGCTGGCCACCATTTGCGCGCAGGGCATCAGCGTCTCGCTACAGGCCATCGACCGTGCGCTCGGCGGCGGCGGATCGGCGCGCGACAAATTGACGGCGTTCGCGCACGACTTCACGCTGGCGGTGCTGGAGAGCCAGAAACACATCGCGATCTACATGCGTGAGGAAAAAAACCTGACGCCCGGCGACCGCGAAGCGATCAAAGCCATGCGGCGCGAGTTCGACCGCAAGCTCACCGGGCTGCTCGACCAGGGCGTCGCAAGTGGCGAGTTCGACATCGCCGAAACCCCGCTCGCCGCACTGGCCATCGGGGGCATCGCAAGCTGGGCCAGCGTCTGGTTCCGTCCTGGCGGGCGGCTCTCGGCGCAAGATATCGCGAAATGCATGGCGGACTTGATGCTCGCCATGGCTAAAGTTGACAAACCCACCAGGCGGGCCGGTCTGGGCATCCGACATAAGGAAATAACACCATGATCACACGACGCACACTGATACATTCGGCTACCGCGGCCAGCGCTGCCCTGGCGCTTCCACGGGCCTTCGCCCAGACTACCAACTGGCCTGAAGCGCCGGTAAAGGTAATCGTGCTCTTCAGTGCCGGCGGAGCTTCCGACGTGTTGACGCGGGTACTGGCCGAGAAGCTGCAGGCCCGGCTCGGGCAGAATTTCATCGTCGACAACCGTACCGGCGCCGGGGGCAATATCGGCATGGAAGCGGTTAAGAACGCGCCGCCGGATGGCTACACCATCGGCTCGGCCACCATCGGCACGTTGTCGATCAACCAGTTCCTGTTTTCCAAGATGAGTTACGACCCGGTGAACGACTTCGCTTACGTATCGATCATCTGGGAGAACTGCAACGTGTTCGTTGTCGCGCCGCAGCATCCCGCCAAATCGGTACAGGAATTCCTGGCCTGGGCGCGCAAGCAGCCCAGGGGCGTGACCTACGGTTCGGCTGGCGTCGGCACCACGCCACACCTGTCGGGTGAGCTGTTTCGTGCCCGCACCGGCATACCGTCAGTGCACATTCCCTACCGTGGCGCCGCGCAGTCCATGCCGGCACTGATGGCCGGCGACACCGACTTCGCGATCGACAACATCGCAAGCTACACGCCGCTGATACGCGCCGGCAAGGTGCGCGCGCTGGCCGTCACCTCGGCCGGTCGCTGGCCGACCCTGCCTGACCTGCCGACGATGGCTGAGGCTGGTGTGCGCGACTTTATCGTCACCTCCTGGGGCGCCTTCGTGATGCCCAAAGGCACACCCGCGGCTATCGTTGCCAAGCTGTCGGCCGCAGTCCAGGCCATCGCTGCCGAGCCGGCGACGCAGCAACGTTTTCTCGAGGCTGGCGCGCGCTCGATCGCCTCGACGCCGCTAGACACCGCCGCGTTTGCCGAGCGTGAACGCGTCAAGTGGAAGGAAGTGGTCCGTTTCTCCGGCGCGAAGATGGACTAAGGCGAATCGACCATGACCTTGCGAGACAAATCCTGCGTGACTGGCATCGGCGAGACCGCCTATATGCGCGGCTCGACCAAGACCGCCTTCGAGCTGCAGATCGAATCTTCTCTGAAGGCAATCGCCGACGCCGGGCTGACCCCGAAGGACATCGACGGCATAATTCCGATCGGCATTGTCAGCGGCACGGCGGATGATTTCATCGAGAACTTCGGCCTGCCGGATTTGCGTTTCTCGGCGCTGGTACCACACGGCGGAGCCAGCCCCGCAATGGCATTGCAGTGCGCGGCCGCGGCGGTGGCCTGCGGAGCCTGCAACCATGTGCTGATCACTTTCGGGCGCAACGTCAGCGCCGCATCCAACAAGGCCGGAGCCCGCATCCACCAGATGCCGCAGTTCCACTACGTCACCGAATTCGAGTACCCCATGGGGGCGATTGCGCCGGCACAGTTATACGCGCCGATGGCGCGCCGCCACATGGAGCTGTACGGTACGACGGTCGAGCAGTTCGGCGAGGTTGCGGTGGCCTGCCGCGAACACGCGCTTCTCAACGGCAACGCGGTGATGAAGAAACCGATCACGCTGGAAGACCACCGCAACTCGCGCATGATCGCCGACCCGTTCCGTCTGCTCGATTGCAGCCTGGAAAGCGACGGTGGTGCCGCGGTAGTGGTGAGCGCCTCGGAACGTGCGGCCGATCTGCGCCACCGCCGGGTGTATATCTCGGGCGTCGCCGAGGGCCATCCCGACTCGCCGGGTTCGATCACCCAGCGACCCGACATGACCAGCCTGGGAATCGGCAAAGCCGCGCCGCGCGCGTTCCGAATGGCGGGCGTGACCCCGGCCGACATCGACGTTGCCGAAATCTACGACTGCTTCACCTACGCCGTCATCCGCCAACTTGAAGACATGGGCTTTTGCGCCAAGGGCGAGGGCGGACCCTTCGTGCAGGACGGCCGGTTGCGGCTGGGCGGCGCGCTGCCAACCAACACCCACGGTGGCCTGTTGTCACAGGCACATGTGTGGGGCCTGAACCATATTGTCGAGCTGGTGCGCCAATTGCGCGGCGATGCCGGCCGGGCCCAGGTCGCCAACGCCGAAGTCGGCCTGGTGACCGGTTATGGCGACATGGGCGACGGAGCGCTGGCCATCATGCGCAGAGGATGACGCAGACCCTATGAACACACCACACAAACCCAATCCAGCGCAAAGCGAGCTGTCGCGCCCGTACTGGGAGGCGGCCGCGCAGGGCCGCCTGGTGCTGCAATCTTGCACCGCATGTGGCAAGGTCCGCCACTATCCGCGCCTGCTGTGCGACAGTTGTTATTCCGATGTGGCGAACTGGATACCGGCCAGTGGCCGGGGCACGATCCATAGCTGGACCGTGGCGCACCATGCGTTCCACCCGGCCTTCGCCCCCGAGTTGCCGTACACATTGGTCACGGTCGATCTCGACCAGGGCGTACGCGCGCTGGGCCGTTGGCGTGGCGACGTCGCCCTGTCACTGGGCCTGGCCGTACAAGGCGGTTTCGAGGCGCGTGAGGGCGGTGTCGATCTGGTTTTTGCGCCGTTGAAGCGTTAACCAGACGTTTTAGAAAAGGCGAACTTGTGACGCGAAGTGGTCGTTATACTGGAAAGTATGAAAAAAACACCCGCACGCAAGCGCAGCCCGGGCACAAAGGGCGCCGCAGCCGGCGCGAACGCGGTTGAAGACATCCGCGACGCGGTTTCCAGGCTAAAGCGCGAGCGCATCATCTCGACCGCCGTCGAGTTATTCCATAACAACGGCCTGGGCAACACCACGCTGGAGGCGGTGGCCGAGAGGATGAATGTCACCAAACCGTTCATCTACTCGCACTTCAAGTCCAAGAGCGACCTGCTGGCCGAGATCTGCTCGCACGGCATTCGTGCCTCACTGGATGTATTGAACCGGGTCGTGGCCTCGGAAGGAAAGGCAACCGACAAGGTCCAGGCGCTGGTGCACGACTTCATGCTCGCCGTGCTGGAAAACCAGGGACACATCGCGATCTACACCCGCGAACAGAAACACCTGTCGGCGAAGGACAGCGCGGCTATCGACAACCTGCGGCGCGAATTCGACCGCAAGTTTTGCGCACTGTTGAACGAGGGCGTCGCGGCGGGCGAATTCGTAGTCGACGACGTGCAGATGGCGTCGCTGGCGATCGGCGGCATCGTCAGCTGGTCCTATGTGTGGTATCGGCCGAACGGCCGCTTGACACGAACCGAAACCGCTGCGCGAATCTCTGATCTGGTATTGGCCATGATCCAGGCCAAACCCAGGCGGCGCAGCGCGCCAGGCCGCGTGAAACCGGTGTCAGCCACTGTCAGGAACTGATCGGCGCCGGGGCAACGGTCAGCAGCTCGGCGTTGTGCTGGCCGAGATCGGGCGCCGCCCGTGTGATGGTGACGGCCTCGCCGTCAAACGAAATCGGCTGGCGCGCGAATGTTTGTTGACCCTTCGGGCCGTCGAACGTGACGCTCATGCCCCGCGCTACCACTTGCGGATCGGTCAAAACCTGGTTCATCCGGCGCACCGGGCCAAAGGCGATGCCTTCAGCCTCCAGCCTCTGGTACAACGCCTGATACGGCCACAATTTGATCGCCTGGCGCAGGCAAGGCACGATCTCGGCGGCGCGCGCGATGCGTTCCTGCTCACGCAACGCGGCAAACTGAGGCAACTCGAGCAGGCGGCATAACGCCGCCCACATCGGGTCTTCGCCCGCGATGCTCAACGTGATCTGTTGCCCATCGGCACTGGCAAACAACCCGTAGCCCGGGTCGTCTGGCGGCAATGTGCGAAGCGGCAAGCCGTTCATCGGCGGCACCAGAAACGGTGTCATCCAGCTTACCAGCGAATCGAGCATCGACACGTCGACGGTCGACCCCTGGTGGGTATGTGATCGCCCGAACAGCGCGGTTACAACACCCAGGGCCGCGAACATCGCCGATGAAATGTCCGCCAGCGGCAGCATTGGCAGCACGAGACCGGCCTCCTGGCCATTCGGCACGTCGATCATGCCAGCGGCGGCCTGGATGCTCAAATCATGGCCAGCCACGCCAGCAGTTGGCCCGTCTTGCCCGAATGACGAGATCGACATGAAGATCAGCGAGGGCTTGCGCTCGCGCAGCACTTCGGCCCCGAGCTTGAGGCGGGCCATCACGCCGGGACGGAAACCTTCCATTACCACGTCCGCGCTGTCTACCAACCGCAGAAACTCGGTGCGCCCCGGTTCGGATTTCAGATCCAGCACCACCGAGCGCTTGCCGCGGTTGAAGGCCATGAAAAGTCCGGGGAAACGCCGCGATGGATCACCGCCGTCTGGGCGTTCGACCAGTATCACGTCGGCCCCCATGTCGGCCAGGAGCATGGTGGCATAAGGCCCTGGGTATTGCTCCGCCAAACTGAGAATCCGCACACCGGTCAGGGGAAGAACTGCCATGGAAAATTCCTTGCAAGTCCGAATGAATATATGCCATGGAGTATATCTACATTACTGGTTGGTTTACCCACCGCTCAAGTATGCGGCCTGTGACGCTTGACTTATGCTCGGGTACTGTTATGCTATTTCACAAATAGGAATCATATTTCGAATTGTCGAAATGTGAATGGCAAACATCCCAGTTGCGCCTTGTGCGCTCAATCGTTAAATGGAGCCCCCTGATGATCCGATTCAAACCCCTGCCGGCCTTCGCGCTGTTCATGGTCCTGGCCGCCGCCGTCCATGCGTTTCCCGATCGCCCGGTGCGCCTGGTGGTTGGCTTCGCGCCGGGAGGTTCGGACATTTCCGCCCGACTGGTCGGACAGAAGCTTTCCGAGCTTTGGGGACAGCCAGTGGTGGTCGACAACCGCCCCGGCGCGGCCGGCAACATTGGCGCGGACATGGTTGCCAAGGCAGCGCCGGACGGCTACACCCTGCTGCTGCTGGTGAACTCGTACACCATCAACACCACGGTGTACCGAAACCTGCCATGGGATTTGCTGCGCGATTTCGCGCCTATAGGCCGGTACGCGAAGTCCCCCATGGTGGTGGTAGTCAACGACAAAATGCCGGTCAAGACTTTCGCCGAGTTTGTTGCCTACGCGAAGGCCAATCGCGGCAAGATCAACTACGGATCGGCGGGAACCGGTACCGCGCCGCATCTGGCCGGTGAGTTGTTTGCGTTGCGCTCGGGAATCGAAATGACACACATACCGTACAAGGGCTCGGCTCCCTCGGTAACGGCACTGGTGGCGGACGAGGTTCAGGTTTCGTTTGGCGCCATGTCGGCCTTCGATGGATTGGTAAAACAGGGACGGCTGCGGCCCCTCGCCGTCACGACGGCAACGCGTTTTCCCCCGTTGCCCGATGTGCCCACGGTATCCGAGAGCGGCATACCCGGATTCGATGTGGACATCTGGTACGGATTTCTCGCGCCCGCCAAGACCCCGGCGGCGATCCTGAAAAAACTCAGCGACGATCTCGCGCGCGTGATGACGGACCCCGATCTGCAAGCCAAATTGCGCGAACGCGGGATGGAACCCGCCTACCTGGACAGCCAGAAGACCGGCGAGTTGATGCGGCAGGATGTTGCACGCTGGCGTGAAATCGCCAACAACCTGAAGCTGTCACTCGAATGAGCGCCACGCAACTCGTCGGGCGCGAGGTTTGGGATCGATTGGCGGATTCGCTGCGCCATGACGCGCCGTCTGGCCACGCTGGGGGGCTTGAATTCGTGTTTGCCGGTCTGCACCGTCCTGAGTGCGTGTTAACCCATTCGTCGGGTAATGTGTTCGTCTCGGACCGGCGCGGCGGTGTGTTGAAGATCGGCCCGGATGGCAGCCAGCGTCTGATCGGCGCATCCAAGCTGCTTCCCAACGGAATCGCCATGCAACGCGATGGTGGCTTTCTGGTTGCCAATCTTGGCGAGCAAGGCGGTGTCTGGCGCATCGGGCCCGACGGCAGCTTGTCGGCCTGGCTTACCGAAGTCGATGGGCGTGTTGTCGATCGCGTCAATTTCATCATGAATGACCCGGCCGGCCGCGTCTGGGCCTGCATCAGCGCGACCGATGGCAGTGATAAATATCCGCTTGACAGCGCGACCGGCAGTATCGTGCTGCGTGACGCGTCCGGCACTCGGATCGTCGCGGACGGACTCCACTACACCAATGAATGCCGCCTCAGCGCCGACGGCAACTTCCTGTATGTCAACGAAACTTTTGGCCGCCGTCTGTCGCGCTTTCGCATCGGCCAGGCAGGCGAATTGACGGGCAAGGAAACCGTGGCCCGGTTTGACGCCGGTGACTTCCCCGATGGGCTGACGCTGGATGTGGAAAGTGGTGCCTGGGTGGTTTGTGTCGGCAGCAATCGCGTCTATCGGGTCGCCCGCGACTGGCAGCGTCAGACCGTGATTGACGACGCCGATCCCGCCACCGTGGCGCTGCTTGAGGCGGCTTTCGTCGCCGGCACGCTCGACCGGTCACATCTGTCGTCCGCCCGCGGGCGCCGGTTATCCAATGTGACGAGCCTGGCATTTGGCGGCGCGGACTTGCGCACCGCCTATATGGGCTGTCTGGCCGGGGATTGCCTGGCGACATTCCGTTCACCGGTGGCGGGCCTGTCGCCGGTGCACTGGAACTGGCCGGCGGCAGGCTAAACTCCCGAAAAAAAATGCCAGATTGTCGAAGTTCATGCTACAATTTTCGAAAAACAGGATACTATTTCGAAAACTCGAAGTATACGGTGCATAGCGGGCGCTGCGCACCAGGCGACCAGACCACTCACATGGAAGGTGGACTATGGGAAAACGACCTCAGGTCGGGGTGATCGGAAGCGCGGTTTTCGCGCCGCGCTATCCTGAACGTACCTCGCTCGAGGAGTCGCTGCATGCGGTGACCCAGAGTGCCCCGCGCGACGCGGGCCTCTCGATCGAGGAGATCGATGGCATTGTGGTGGCCAGCTGCGACCAGCTCGACGGACGTGCAATTGCAACCATGGCCGCATCCGGTTCGGTCGGCGGCGTCGGCCGCGACATTTTCTCGACCCCTTCCAGCTCCGAGCATGCGATCGTACTGGCCGCGCTGCGCATGCGCTCAGGCATTTACAACACCCAGTTGGTGGTGCCGGTGCGCGCATTTGCCGCATTGGCGGTGGCACCGCCGAGGTGATGAAGCAGATCATCGGCAACGCGCTGCTGCCCACAGTGCGCAAGGCGAACTAGCGATGGACAGCAACCTGAAGACGTCAGCTGCGCCGGCCACCAATCAGGCCGATGCTGGTGCCGGCGGCACGGCGAGCTCGGCCGAGCAAGTCGTCGCCGGCCTGGAGGCCCTGATCATCGATGCGATCCCGACGGCACACGACTTCGGTTTCACCGGCGTGGAGCGCTTCGCGGGTGGTCTGTCGCGCGAGAATTGGTCGCTCGATGCGACCTGGGTTGACGCGACGGGCGCGCAGTCGCGCCGCCTCATGCTTATGCGCGATGCCGCCGGGACGCTGCTTTCCACCGACCGCAAGCGCGAGTTCGCCGTGCTCAAGGCCCTCGAGGCGGCCTCCGTGCCGGCGCCGAAGGCACACTGGCTGGACCACGACGGCCGCCGGCTCGGCACACCCTCGCTGGTCATGGATCGTATGCCCGGGACCTGCGATTACCTGGTGCTCAACGGAGATCGCCCACTCGAAACGCGCTTGAACCTGGCGCGTGCATTCATCGACCTAATGGCGCGCATTCACGATGTCGACTGGCGTGGCCTGGCCTTAAGCGCGGTGCTCGGGGTGCCGAGCGGCGCGCCCTCGTTGGTCGAACTCGCGCACTGGGAGGCAGAATACCGCCGGGTGCGGCTCGAACCGCATCCCGAACTCGACTACGTGCTCGCCTGGATGCGCCTTGGCGCACCGGAGGCTGAAGCGATTGTTCTCGTGCATGGCGACTTC
>JANNGR010000172.1:0-3909 GCA_031403955.1 Betaproteobacteria bacterium | reverse complement strand
GCTTTTGCCGACCTGCTGGGTGGGCAGGAACAACACCGGCAGGTCAGGCGGCAAATGCGGCAGCGCGGCGTCAATCACCGCGTTGACCAACGTGGTGTCGACACTCAGCGGCAGGTGCGGGCCATGTTGCTCGGTGGCCGCGACTGGCAGCACCGCCACCGCATTTGCAATCGCCGGGCTGGCGGCGAGCTGGGCAAAATGGCGCGCTGTCAGGTCGGACCAGAAGCGGGAGGGGAGTTGCATGGTCGGATGTTACAACCGCAGGGCCGGCGTGATCCGCCGCGGCGGCGACGCAGTGGACTTGCACCAGGTACGCCTTGCCGGGCGGCGCAATTTCCACCGCCGGCGCTCCCATGTCGGGATCATGGTAAAGTTTATCGATGCGGATCATTGCGTTGAGGACATTGCGCGACTTTTGGGTCAAATACCCCGACGCGCTGGAGCCGCTGGGTACTTGGTATGCCATCGCCAGCCGAGTGCGCTGGACATCACCCGCCGATGTGAAGGCGGCCTACCGCAATGCGAGTTTTGTCGCGGGAAATAGGGTCGTGTTCAACATCAAGGGCAACAACTACCGACTGGTGGTTGCCATGCACTACAACCGGCAAATCGCGTACATCCGCTTTGTAGGAACCCATCGTCACTATGACCAGATCGACGCGACAACTGTATGAGACCCAAATGAATATCCATCCCATTCGAACCAGGGCAGACTATCGCGGTGCAATGCAGCGCATCGATGCGATTTGGGATGCCAGCCCCAAATCAGCCGAGGCCGACGAGTTGGAAGTACTCAGTCTGCTGGTCGAAGAATATGAAAAAAGACACATTTCCGTGCCCAAGGTGGACCCGGTCAGCCTACTGCTGCACGTCATGGAGGCGCGTCAGCTTACCCGCAAAGATATGGAACCATATATCGGTTCGCGCGCCCGCGTGGCCGAGGTACTCAACCGCGTACGCCCACTGTCACTTGAGATGATTCGCCGCCTCGCCGCGGGTCTTGATCTGCCAGCCGATCTTCTGATTGCGGGGTATGCGTTGCGGCAGGCGGCGTAGCATGGTTCTCAATGCGACTGCTCTGGTTTTTGGCGCGGGTCCTGCCAATTTACCTTGCCGGTCTGATTGAGTTCGTGGTGGCCACGAATCGAGTCATCAAGCCATCCAGTCTTCAAGTTTCAATCCCGGCACGCCCTTGAAGTGGCGGGTGTTGTGGGTCACCAAGGTCAGGTCTTCGGCCAGTGCATGGGCGGCAATCTGGGTATCCATTTCTCCAATCGGCGTGCCTTGGCGTTTGAGCAGCGTTTTGACTGGGCCGTAGTGGTCGGCGGCGGCTGTGGTCCACGGCAAGGTGGGCATCTCGGCCAGCAGCAAGTCCACGCGCAATCGGCGCTTGTCATCGGCCGCCATCAACCCTTGGCCGTAGCGCATCTCTGCACGGGTCACAACTGAAATCGCAATGTCTTCGTTTTGAAAAGCGCGTGCCATGCGCCGCTGCAAAGCAGGATGTATGCCTTTGACGAAATAACTCAAGATGTTGGTATCCAGCAAATAGAGCTTCACGCGTTGCCGCCCTTCCTTGCCTTATTTTTGCGGCCATCAGGTGGCCGTGGCTCGGCCCATTCGGCGAGCGGATTGCGCGATTCGACGATTGGCCGCTCAGGGATGAAGTCTTCCGTGAAAGGGTCATCCGCAATCATCTTGAACAGCGTCTCAAGATTGCGCCGACGCTGGTCGTCGTCCTTCGGTCTAAGCACGATTTCGCCAGTGACTTCGTTTTTGGTGATCCACATTTCGCGTGTGTTCACGCGGAACGCCTTGGGCAGGCGCACCGCTTGGCTGTTACCAGTGGTAAAGACTTTGGCGGTAGGTAGAAGCATGGTTCGGTTCCCCTGAACAGTTGAGGACAGAGCTTGCTCGCTTCGCGTAGCTGCGGTCTGCCCGACAAGCAGTAAATATATACGAAAACGTACGTACGTTACTATAAGTCAGTCCCGCGCTAAAACCTTTCATGCGGCGCCAGATAACGCCATTGGCCCAGCGGCAGGTGACCCAGCATCAGGTTGCCGATACGCACGCGTTTTAGCCCCACCACTTTCAGGCCCACCAGTTCGCACATGCGCCGGATCTGGCGTTTCTTGCCTTCGATCAGCACCACCCGCAGTTGCTCTGGGTTTTGCCAGGTCACCTTGGCCGGTTTTAGGGCCTGGCCGTCCCTCACGTAGTGGCACGAGAACTGAAAAGGCACAGCCTGAAAAGGTCTGATTCCCTTGCATCGCGACACGGCAAATGCAACGGTTTCGAAATCAAGAAAGAACACAGGCGGCGCGGGCGGTAGGGGCGCGCGGGTCCGGGCGTGAACTGCCGGCGCGTCGGATCTCGACCTGATCCTTGGAGCGATAGCTTTTGACCTTGATGCGCACGGACTCTGCGTGGCACCTGGCGCGGCAACCGCTTGCCCTACTTGACGGGGCTGCTGGCGATGGCCGGCCTGGTGCGGCGCCGGTCGCCGCCGCCTTCGCTCACCTTGCGGTATATGCGCTAACCTTGCCCACCACGCCACTGTCAGCGTCCGGGCAACACATTTCCTCCCATCCGCCATGATCAAGATGCGCCCCGCCAGATGGCCAGAAGACTTGGTCACCGTCCAGCAGCTCTTTCGCGAGTACGTCGCCGACCTGGGCGTGGACCTGTCGTTCCAGGGCTTCACGGCCGAACTAGAAGGCCTGCCCGGCAAGTACGCGCCGCCGCGGGGCCGGGTGATACTGGCCTGGCGCGGCACAAAGGCCATGGGGTGTGTGGCGATGCGGCCACTCGGCGACGGGCGCTGCGAGATGAAACGCCTGTATGTGCGGCCGGCAGCCCGAGGCGAACACGTGGGCCGACGCCTGGCGCAGCGCGTCTGCGTCGAGGAGCGAGTTGCCGGCCACAGCCATATCTGCCTGGACACTCTGCCCTCCATGGCCACGGCACAGGCGCTGTACCACTCGCTGGGCTTCGAACCGGTAGCGCCCTATGTATTCAACCCGATAGAGGGCACCAAGTACCTTGCGCTCGACCTGCGCTCGCACGACGACAGCGCGGCAGGAAGGACGGATCGCGATCGGGCGGTTTCTGGCGCGGTTTCCGGATTACCGGTTGGCGGGCCAACCGGTAAGGGGTGGCGAGATTCAGGGGGTTTTTGAAGGCTGGGTTCATCGCAGGGTGAAGCTCGAAGGGATACACGAAATGCGGCGCCTGATTTCGACCCACCGCCGACGACCAACGAATAGCTCGAAACCGGCCGTTGGCTGGCATGTCGGGAAAGTTATGTCAGGCGGCCGGCTTGTGCAATCGATAAGCCAACTGACGCTCGTGCCGCATGGAAAGCAACACGACGTCCCGCTCGGAGTGGGCATAGAGCACCACGTGGCGAGCCAGTATGATCTCGCGCAACTCGGGTCTGCCAAGTTGCTGGGCGAGTTCCTTTGCCTGCTCAGCTTGAAACTGCCCCCAACCCGACTTGGCGCCAAGAAATCGAGCCGGTCGTCCGCTCGTGGGCGCGAAGGAGAGCAGTGCTCGCGCTTTCAACACTTCAGCCTGCAATTTTTTGAAGCGCTTCGGCGCGGAAGTGGCGTCCTGCAGCTCCATGAAGCAACGTGCAGCATACAGACACGCCAGAAAGTTCGGAACCGCCCGAACCGTTGCGTTGACGGGAATGCTCACCGCGCCGGTGCGATGCCGAGCGCCTGGTTCAGTTCCTCGTCGGACACGAACTGCCCAGCCAGGGCCTGCCGCAGGCCGGTGATGGCGTCGTCTGCCAACACGAGGTTGGCGTGCTCGGATTCGAGGGCATGGTAGTAGTCCAGCCGGCGCGCATCGACCAAGGCCACGTAGCTTGCACCGTTCTTGGTAAGCACCTTCTCCGAGCCG
>JANNGR010000171.1:0-21320 GCA_031403955.1 Betaproteobacteria bacterium | reverse complement strand
TTGATTGCCATTTTTTTCTCCTGGGTTGAACTGAATTCCTGTCAATTGGCCTGCGACGCTGATTGGTATCAGCCGCGGAAATAGCGGTTGGGCACGAAAGGCATGGCGACCACCTCCATGGCTACCGGCTTTCCGCGCACGATCGCATTGAGCCGGGTGCCGAGGGTTGCATATGCAATTTGTACGTAGGCCATCGCGACTGGCTGGTCGATGCTGGGGCCAAGCAGGCCGCTGGTGACTTCGCCTACCGGCTTGCCGGCCAGGTCCTGCAAGCTGGTGTGGTCGCGTACCGGTATACGTTCCAGTGCCCGCAATCCAACCCGTTTGCGTTGCACCGCGCCGGCAACGCCGGCCAACTGCGCCAGCACGGTGGCAGCCCCCGGGAAACCACCGGCGCGCTCGCCGCCCGCGCGGCGCACCTTCTGAAGCGCCCAGAGCAGACTGGCTTCAACCGGTGTCGTGCTCGGGTCGAGGTCGTTGCCGTACAGGCACAGCCCGGCTTCCAGGCGCAGCGAGTTGCGCGCGCCCAGGCCGATCGGTTTGACTTCGCTCTGGGCCAGCAAGGCGCGGGCCAGCAATTCGGCATGTTGTTCGGGCACCGAGATCTCAAACCCATCTTCTCCGGTGTAGCCGCTACGGGTCACGAAACACTCGACCTGCTGCTGGCCCTGGCTGCCAGACGCGATGCTGAACCTGCCGCCGGTCATGAAGACAAGTTGCTCGATTCCAGGGCACAGTCTTTGCATCACGCGCACGGCCTGTGGTCCTTGCAATGCCAGCAGGGCCAGCTCAGGGCTGGGTATCACGTCGCAACGCGTGCCAATGTGCGCTTTGATGTGCGCGATGTCATCCGCTTTGCAAGCACCGTTGACGATCACAAATATGTCGCCGCCGTGGGCGTAATCGCAGTTGACGAACATCAGGTCGTCCAGGATGCCGCCGGCTTCATTTAGCAGTAGGCCGTAGCGTTGTTTGCCAACCGGCAGATCAACCACGTCCACCGGCATCAAGGATTCGAAGGCGGCGGCGGCATCCGGCCCGCGCAAGCGCAACTGGCCCATGTGGGACACGTCAAACAGCCCGGCTGCCGCGCGCGTATGCAGATGTTCCGCCAAGACGCCGCTAGGGTATTGCACCGGCATTGAATAACCGGCAAACGGAACCATGCGTGCGCCGAGTTCGACGTGCAAGGCATGCAGGGGGGTATGGAGCAGGGGCTGGTCAGAGCTGGACATGTGGATTCTCCTGGGGGCAATTGAATCATGGCCGAAGCCATGGGCTGCCCCCGCTGTCCCTGGTACCTGAGAGATTCACCAAAGCGTTCGACACCCACCGGTGCCGGCTGCGGCTTGCTCCTTCGGTGGACTGCATGTACTGCAGCCTCTCTCCAGTGGGGAAACGCCACCGGGTACTACTACCCGCTGGCGGTTGCCAGTCCTTTTGCCTGAGCGTTCATACTGCTGGAATCAGCTCGCACTGCGCCTTCGGCGGCCTCCCGATGGAAGACTCTCTCCTGACTCTGGCGATTGTATAACGGCTCTTTTGCCGGACTGAAAAAGACCGAGCGGCCGCGGCTGCCATGCCGTTGTTGCTGGACCCCGGCAGGCGCCACGTGGCTGGCGCAGATGACCGGATTGTTCACGCGGATCGTCGAGGTGTCACTAAATTTGTCCTTCGTGGCCGTGTTTGCCCACCGTCCAGCCGTGTGAACCCAGAGCCTGCTGGGCCACAGCCGTCGGGCTGGCTTCCAGCGGGGTGCCCATGGTGTCGTTCCAGCGGTTCAGGAAAGCAAACATCGCGACCACACTCAGGATCTCGGTAATCTCGTTATCGTTCCAGTGTTGTTGTAATTCGGCAAACGATTCGTCGGTCACCGCGTTGGGTTGGCTCGCCGCCGCCAGTGCAAAGTCGAGCGCTAAGCGCTCGCGTTGGCTGTAGTGCGGGCTGGTGGCATAGGTCCATATGTCGGCCAGTTTGGCGTCGCTGATGCCAAAGTTGTGCGCGCCCAGCAGTGTGTGCGCCTGGCAATACAGGCAACCGGACACTTTGCTAGCCACATGGCCGATCAGGCGCCGAAAGCCCAGGCCGACCTCACCCGCCGGGTCCATCACCGCTGCATTGAGTTGCGCCAGTGCCTGCACCAGCCGGGGCTTGCGTTGCATCGTCAGCACGCTGTTGGGGTAGAAGCCCAGCGTGCCGAGGAAGAAATCGAAATGGGGCTTCAATTCCGGGCTGGTTTCCGGCGGCAGCGGATTTAGACGGGGCACGGAGTTTCCTTGAGAATTCCATTTACCGAAGCGCTCGGCGCACCCGCCCTACATGCCCGCGTAATTCGGCCCACCCCCGCCCTCCGGCGTGACCCACACGATGTTCTGGGTCGGGTCCTTTATGTCGCAGGTTTTGCAATGCACGCAGTTTTGCGCGTTGATCTGCAGACGGTCGGTGTTGTCTTCGTTCTTCACGAACTCATACACTCCGGCCGGGCAATAACGCGCTTCCGGACCGGCAAACTTTGACAGGTTGAGGCTGACCGGAACGCTGGCGTCTTTTAGCGTCAGGTGGGCCGGTTGCTGCTCTTCATGGTTGGTGTTGCTGATGAACACGCTCGAGAGCCGGTCGAAGGTCAGTTTGCCGTCCGGTTTCGGATAAACAATAGGCTTGCACTGCGCGGCAGGCTTCAAGTACTCGTGGTCGGGTTTGTCGCGATGCAGCGTCCACGGAATGTTGCCGTTTAGGGCAAACTGTTCCACGCCATTCATCACGGTCGCCACCCTGAGCCCCTTCTTGAACCAGGCCTTGAAGTTGCGCGCCCGGTTCAGCTCGGTGTAGAGCCAGCTTTTCTCGAATGCTTGCGGATAGGCACTGAGCTCATCGTGCCGGCGTCCGCTGGTGACGGCCACATACGCGGCCTCAGCGGCCAGCATGCCGGTCTTGATCGCGGCGTGGCTGCCCTTGATGCGGCTCACATTCAGAAAGCCCGCTTCACAGCCCACCAGGGCACCGCCCGGAAACACGGTTTTGGGCAACGCGAGCAAGCCGCCGGCGGTGATCGCACGGGCGCCGTAGGCCAGCCGTTTGGCGGGTTTGAGCCCCTTGTCCTCACCCTCGAAATACCAGCGGACATTGGGGTGCGTCTTCCAGCGCTGGAATTCTTCAAACGGGCTCAGGTACGGGTTGCTGTAGTCCAGGCCGGTAATAAAACCCAGCGCGATTTTGTTGTCTTCCAGGTGGTACAAAAACGCGCCGCCATAGGTGCTGTTGTCCATCGGCCAGCCAGCCGTATGCAGCACAAAACCCGGCTGGTGGCGCTTGGGGTCGATCTCCCACAACTCCTTTACGCCCAGACCATAGGTTTGTGGATCCTTGCCCTCATCGAGCTTGAACCGCGCAATCAGTTGTTTGCCCAGGTGGCCGCGCGCGCCTTCCGCAAATATGGTGTACTTGGCATGCAGCTCCATACCGATCTGGAAGTTCTCGCTCGGCTCGCCGTCTTTGCCCACGCCCAGGTTGCCGGTAGCCACGCCCTTCACCGATCCGTCGTTGTTGTACAGCACTTCGGCGGCGGCAAAGCCGGGGAAAATCTCGACGCCCAGGCCCTCGGCTTGCTGCGCCATCCAGCGTGTGACAGCGCCCAGGCTGACGATGTAGTTGCCGTGGTTTTGCAGGCAACCCGGCAACAGGAAATTGGGCGTGCGAAAGGATGATTTCTCGCTCAGGAAAACCATCGCATCGTCGGTGACCGGCTGGGTCAAGGGGGCGCCAAGTTCCTTCCAGTTCGGTATCAATTCGTTCAGCGCGATCGGGTCCATGATGGCGCCCGATAGTATGTGTGCGCCTGGCTCCGAGCCTTTCTCCAGCACCACCACCGAGACTTCTTTTCCGCCTTCGGCGGCGAGTTGCTTCAGGCGGATGGCGGTGGCCAGGCCGCCGGGCCCGCCACCCACGACCACGACGTCGTATTCCATCGCTTCGCGCGGGCCAAACTGCTTGATGATTTCTTCGGGGGTCATGGTCGCTGCTCTAGTAGGTTGATAGGTCTTGTGGCGCTGGCCAGGGTTCGATTTTATGCGGCCATGTCCGCAGGCAAGCACATAATCGAAGCGTCCCTGGTTGCCTGGTGTTTATTGGAGATTGCGTTCATGGCTTACAGCATTGATCTTTCTGGCCGCGTGGCCCTGATTACCGGCGCCTCCGGTGGCCTGGGCGCGCAGTTTGCGCGTACGCTGTCGGCCGCCGGGGCGGCGGTTGTCCTGGCTAGCCGGCGGCTGGAAAAATTGAAGGAGTTGCGCGCCGAGATCGAAGGTGCCGGCGGAGGCGCGCACGTGGTGGAGCTTGATGTGACCGACCACGACTCGATCAAGTCCGCTGTTGCGCATGCCGAGACCGAGGTCGGTTCGATCGACATTCTGGTCAACAACTCCGGGGTCAGCACCACGCAACGGTTGCAGGACGTGTCGGAGCAAGACTACGACTTTGTGTTCGATACCAACGTCAAGGGCGCGTTTTTTGTCGCGCAGGAGGTCGGTAAACGCATGCTGGCACGGGCCAGGGGCGCGGCGCCTGGCACCTACACCGGCGGGCGCATCGTCAACATCGCGTCGATGGCGGGATTGCGGGTGTTGCCGCAAATCGGTGTTTACGCCATGAGCAAGGCGGCAGTGGTGCACATGACACGCGCGATGGCGCTGGAATGGGGCAGGTTCGGTATCAACGTGAATGCGCTTTGCCCCGGCTACATCGACACAGAGTTTAACCACCACCACTGGAAGACCGAGCAGGGCCAGAAGTTGATGCAGATGTTGCCACGCAAGCGGGTCGGCAAGGCCAAGGATCTGGATGCGTTGATCGTTATGTTGTGCTCGGACGAGAGCCATTTTGTGAATGGCGCGGTGATCGCGGCCGACGACGGTTTTGCGTTATGAGGATCGAAATCCCGGACCGCAAAAAACTGGTGTACGAGGTGACGATTCCGATTCGCTGGGGCGACATGGACGCGATGGGTCACCTCAACAATACGACTTACTTCCGTTACCTGGAGACATGCCGCATTGACTGGATGGCTTCGATTGGCTTCATGCCCGACAAAGATGGTTCAGGGCCGGTGATCGTGAACGCCTTTTGCAACTTTTACCAGCAGCTTGAATATCCGGGCGATGTGCTGGTCAAAATGTATGTAAGCGACCCGGCGCGTACGACGTTCGAGAGCTGGGTCACGCTGGAACGCAGCGACAGGCCGGGTGTAATTTGCGCCGCCGGCGGCGCCACCACGATCTGGGTCGATTTTCCGAACCAGAAGGCCAGGACCATGCCCGAGCGGCTGCGCGAAATCGTCAGCTGACCTTCGGCCGGGGCACGCGCCCCATCAGGTAGAACTCGGGGTTGGGCAACATGCCGCTGAAGTTGGCGATGCGGTTGGACAGGCCGAAGAAGGCGGTGATGGCGCCAATGTCCCAAATGTCCTCGTCGCTGAACCCATGCTGATGTAACGCTGTGAAGTCGGCCGGTTCCAGTTCAGCCGATCGCTGGCATACCTTCATCGCAAAGTCGAGCATGGCGCGCTGGCGTGGCGTGATGTCGGCCTTGTGGTAGTTGACCGCCACCTGGTCGGCGACCAGGGGTTTTTTCTCGTAGATGCGCAGCAGTGCGCCGTGCGCGACGACGCAGTACAGGCAGTTGTTGGCAGCGCTGGTGGTGGTGACTATCATTTCTCTGTCGCCTTTGGTGAGGCCCGATTCCTCGCGCAGCATCAAGGCATCGTGGTAAGCGAAAAATGCCCGCCACTCGGCCGGGCGACGCGCCAGCGCCAGAAACACGTTGGGTATGAAACCTGATTTTTCCTGCACCTCCAGCACTTTCGCCTTGATGTCGTCCGGCAAGTCGATCAGCAGGGGGGCGGGATAACGTTGGGTGGTGGGTGGTGTCATGGTGCAATGATGTTCAGTTAAGGAAAATAGGCGCGGTAGCGGGCTGCGCCTCGGGTCGGCAATTGCAGCTTATTGACCAGGGTATGCGCGCCGATGTAGAAGTCGGGCATTGGTTAGGTTTTGGCGCCCCTGATCAGGAGACAAATTTTGAACGCCTGGCCGGCGAGAAATGCGGCGTCCCAAGGTCTGGCTTCGCGCACCAGCGGCAAGCTGGCCAGGGCCGCTTCGAGGTCGGCCGCACGCTCGTAACGCGGGCTGATTTCGGCCAGGATGATGGGGTTGATGATAACCACGTTCAAAAGTAGATTTGCCGCGCGCCCTGGCGCTTGAGCCACTCCAGCGCATCTAGAGACAGCGCCACCGCCGCCTGCGGCGCAATGGTGCGCGACTTCAGCGCCACGACAACCGCGTCGACGTCCGCATTCAAAGGGCCATCCGGTACACCAACAGTTTGCAGGACGCGCATGCCACCCCGTACCAGGTTGTTGGCAAGGTCGGTGGCACCGGTGAAATCGCCCGCGATACAGCCGAGTTGGATCATGTCTGAATTTGAGCATATCTGATCGACCGGCGCCCCGTCAGCGGTCACCGCCGGTAGGCAGTCAGACGGTAGGCAGTCAGACTGGTCACGCATCACGCCAGCGTATACCATCGGCGCATGGTTCCTGCAGCCGCGCGTGAACCCCCTTTACTACTCAACTGCTCATAACGCGTTGCGCGGTTGTTGGGCTGTACCCCATTCACCATGCCCGGTTACCAGACCAAACAAGAACGTATCGTGATTGCGGGCACAGATGGCCTGATCATCCGTTCGCTGCTCGACCGCCAGCAGTTCTCCGATCCGCACGGTGACGCGCAGCGTCTGGGCATTTCTTCAGCCGCCTGGCCTCTGTTTGGTTGGTTGTGGCCGTCCGGCGTGCAGTTGGCGGCGCGTATGGCTTGCAGGGCCGTGCGGCCGGATGAGCGGGTGCTTGAGATTGGTTGTGGACTTGCCCTGCCCAGCCTGGTAGCCCATCGGCGTGGAATCGATATCACTGCTAGCGACTGGCATCCGTTGGCGGAGTATTTTCTGGCGCAAAACCTGCGCCTTAATGGTCTGTCGCCGATGAAATACCGGCGCGGTCGATGGAGCAGCAGCGGGTCGCCAGATGCGCAGCATGGTGGCTTGGCAAGCCCTTCGGTTGGCGGACAGTTTGATCTGGTCATCGGCAGTGACCTGCTTTACGAGCGCGATGCCGAAGGGTTGCTGGCCGGCTTCATCGGTCGCCACACCGCGCCCGGCGCCGAAGTCTGGATCGTCGACCCTGAGCGTGGCAACCGGCCGGCGTTCAATCGGCAAATGGGCGCGCTGGGTTTTCGGATGCGTGAGGAACGGCTGGATCAGCCGGCCTCGGACTCGGGTGTTGCCTATAAAGGGCGCCTGATGACTTATTGGCGCGACGATCTGGCAGCGCCAGCCTGAGCGGTATCAGCCGGCCATCAGTTTGTGTACCAGATCGGCGGTCGTGGAGGCCTTGTACTTGCGCATCAGGCGGGCGCGGTAAATCTCGACCGTGCGGTGGCTGATGGCCAGTACGCGGCCGATCTCCTTGCTCGTCAAGCCATCCATCAGACTGGCGGCAACCTCGCGCTCGCGGGCGGTCAATTCGGCTTTGACCGGCCGGCGCGAAGACAGGTCGAGAAAGGTCCAGATGCCGGCTTCATGCGGCGCCGCGAAGTTCAGCGCACGGCCGGTGACATGGCACCAGAATGTTTCGCCGGTGGCCCGCTTCATGATCCGGTCGTCGGCATATTGGCCACTGGCATTCAGGATCGGGGCGATGCGCGCACCGGTGCGTTCGTATTCTTCCCGGCTGGGATAAAGCAGCTGGAAAGTCTGCCCGATCAGCAATTCGCGCGCCTGCGCAAACATCTCGCACAAATGCGTGTTGCAGTCCACAATGCTACGGTTGCGCGACAGTACCAATCCGATCGGTGCCAGGTCGAAGGCCAGTCGGTAGTCGATAACTGTCATGTTTTGCATCCACGCGGCATCGGTACGAAATACTACGTATGGTGTTACGTAGTATCGTTCAAGGTCCAAACCCAAAGGAGACACCTGTGAGAAAGATTTTCCCCTCCGCGACCGAGGCGCTAAAAGGCATCGTCAAAGATGGCCAATTGCTGGCCGTGGGCGGCTTTGGCCTATGCGGTATTCCCGAGGCGCTGATCGACGCCTTGCGCGACAGCGCGGTCAAGAACCTGACCGTTATTTCCAACAATGCCGGCGTGGATGGTTTCGGCCTGGGCAAGCTGCTGGAGACGCGCCAGATCAAACGCATGATTTCCAGTTATGTGGGTGAGAACAAAGAGTTCGAGCGCCAGTACCTGGCCGGTGAACTCGAACTGGAGTTCACGCCCCAGGGCACGCTGGCCGAGAAATTGCGCGCCGGTGGCGCCGGCATACCAGCATTTTTTACCAAGACCGGTGTCGGCACCATAGTGGCCGAGGGCAAGGAACTACGCGAGTTTGACGGTGAGACCTATGTGATGGAGCGCGCGCTGCTGCCCGATGTGTCATTGGTGAAGGCGCACCGTGCCGACAAGTCGGGCAATCTGCAGTTTCGTTACACCGCGCGCAACTTCAATCCGGCGGTGGCAATGGCCGGCAAGGTCACGATTGTGGAAGTGGAAGAAATCGTCGAGACCGGCTCCATGGTGCCCGACCAGGTGCATTTGCCCGGCATTTACGTGCACCGCATTGTGCTGAATGCCAACCCCGAAAAGCGCATTGAAAAGCGCACCATTCGCGAAAAAGCGCTCGCCTGAGCCCGCCGCCACTTACCAACAGGAGCATAAACATGGGCTGGAATCTAGAGCAAATGGCGGCGCGGGCCGCACAGGAATTGCAAGACGGTTTTTACGTCAACCTGGGCATTGGTATTCCGACACTGGTCGCGAATCACGTGCCCACAAGCATGGAAGTCTGGCTGCAGTCGGAAAACGGCATGCTGGGCATCGGCCCATTCCCGACCGAAGATGAAGTCGACGCCGACCTGATCAACGCCGGCAAACAGACCGTCACCACCATGCCCGGGTCCTCCATATTCGGCAGCCATGACAGTTTTGCGATGATCCGTGGCGGCAAGATCAACCTCAGCATTCTGGGCGCGATGCAGGTCAGCGAGACCGGGGACCTGGCAAACTGGATGATTCCGGGCAAGATGGTCAAAGGCATGGGTGGCGCGATGGACCTGGTAGCGGGTGTCAAGCGCGTGATCATTCTGATGGAGCATGTAGCCAAAAAGAAGGATGGCAGCATCGATCTGAAAATCTTGCCCAAGTGCACCTTGCCGTTGACCGGCGTGGGCGTGGTGAACCGCATCATCACCGACCTGGCGGTTTTGGACGTCACGCCGCAAGGGCTCACGGTGATCGAGATGGCGCCCGGCGTCACGCTTGATGAGCTGCAATCGAAGACCGGCGTTGCGCTGCATTGAATTCGCACCAGGCGCTCGCTTCGTTGTGGCAACTGGGCGGCTTGCCGGATCAGGCGCTGCGGCATGTGCAACTGGTGGGCCGCGACCCGGTGTTTCCATCGTCGTTTGCGGTTGGCACCGCCGCGCAGGCAAGTATTGGCGCGGCGGCGCTGGCGGCCTGTGAGCTTGGTCACGCGCGCGGCCAGCCGCGCCAGGACGTCGGCGTGGAGATGCTGCATGCGGCGGCCGAGTGCACCGGCTGGTTCAGCATCGACGGCCGCGTACCCGAGGCATGGGACAAGTTCTCGGGCCTGTACCGTTGCGCCGATGGCTGGGTGCGGTTACACGCCAACTTTGTCCACCACCGCGAAGGCGCGCTGCGTCTGCTGGGATTGGACCCGCGGCAGGTTGAACGCGCCCAGGCGCAGCAGGCCTTGTTGTCGTGGCGGGCGCTTGATTTTGAGCAGGCCGCGGCGGACAGGGGCCTGGTGGTGGCTGCAATGCGCGATTTCGACGTATGGGACGCACACCCGCAAGGCCTTGCCATCGCGGCGCAGCCGCTGCTGACGTTCGAGAAAATCGGCGCTGCATCTCCCAGGGAACTGCCATCACTGGCGCCGGACCAGCGACCACTGGCCGGCGTGAAGGTGCTGGACCTGACGCGTATTCTTGCCGGGCCGGTCTGCGGGCGGACCCTGGCCGCTTATGGGGCGGACGTGATGTTATTGAACGCGCCGCACCTTCCCAACATCGAATCGATCGCCGATACCAGCCGCGGCAAACTGTCGGCGCAGCTTGATTTGCACACCGTACCGGGACGTCACGACATGGACGGTCTGCTGGACCAGGCGCATGTATTTGTACAGGCTTATCGCCCCGGCGCGCTGCAGGCGTTGGGTTATGGCGCGCAAGCACTGGCAACGAGCCGCCCGGGCATGGTTTATGTTTCTCTATCGGCTTATGGTGATCAGGGCCCCTGGTGCGAGCGGCGTGGATTCGATTCACTGGTACAAAGCGCCACCGGTTTCAACCTGGCGGAGGCACAAGCTGCCGGTCTGGGCGAACCCAAAGCGTTGCCGCTGCCGATCCTGGACTATGCCAGCGGGTTCTTGATGGCATTCGCCGCCGCCGTCGCTCTGCGGCGCCAGATGCAGCAAGGCGGTAGCTGGCACGTGCGGGTTTCGCTGGCGCAAACCGGGCATTGGATGCGGAGGCTTGGCCGCGTAGCGCTCGGGTTTGACGTGCCAAGGCCACCCATCACCAGCTATCTCGAATCGACCGCCTCCGGCTTTGGGCAACTGAAGGCGGTACGCCACGGCGCGCAGTTGTCCAGGACTCCGGCTGGCTGGAGCCGCGTTTCAGTGCCGCCAGGAACACACCAGCCGGTCTGGCCGTAGTGCCTCGCACATCGACAGGCTGCTAGACTGCGCTTGAATAGAACAGCGCCCGGCAGTTGTTCAGACCGGTGTGGAGACAATATGGATCAATCGATTTCCGGTGCCCGATATGGCGATCTTGTAGCCGCGCTTGCCACGGTGCACTCGCAACCCTTGTGGGACCGTTATCACCGCTTGACCCGCCGCGAGCCGGCCGCTGCCGACAAGCCGTGGAGCTGGGCCTGGGCCGACATGGAACCGATGATCGAACGTGCCACGCGTGAGGTTGCGATGGAAGACGCCGAGCGGCGGGTTCTGCTGCTGGCGCATCCGGCATTTCCCGACTCGGCCGCCTCCACCACCAACTTGTCGTCCGGGCTTCAGACCTTGTTGCCGGGTGAAAGAGCGCGTGCGCATCGCCACACGCTGCAGGCCATCCGGTTCGTCATCGAAGGCGGCGGCGCGGTGACCAGCGTCAACGACCAGCGTTGCGCCATGCATGAGGGTGACCTGATTCTGACGCCGGCGTGGACCTGGCACGAACATACACATCCGGGCAGCGGGCGCGTGGTCTGGTTCGACGGGCTCGACCTGCCGTTGTGCAGGCATCTTGACAGCGTGTTTTTCGAGCTGGCGGCGGCGGATCGGGACGTTGTGAACCCGCCCGCCACGCGCGCGCCAGCGCTGCGCACCGGGTCCTCCGTCGCCCTGCCGCCGGACGCTTTCGACGCCAGCAGTGAGAGCCCGAGCCATTTTCGCTACGCGCGTGAACGGGCCTGGCGCGCACTCAACGAGGCCACTGCCGGCGCGGATGGGAGCCGCTTGCTGCGTTACGTCAACGGTGACAGCCAGGGCGCCGTGTTGCCCACACTCGACTGTTACCTGATGGCTTGCGGGCGCAACCTGCCAACGCGTCGCTACCGTAGTACCAGCAACGCGGTGTGTGTGGTCGCCCAGGGCCAGGGCAGCAGCCGGATCGGCGACGTGGACATTGCCTGGGGACAGAACGACGTGTTTACGTTGCCGCACTGGAACTGGGTCAGCCACACCGCAACGTCCGACGACGCGGTTATTTTCATGATGACCGATCGCGAGTTGTTGGCGTCACTGGGATATCTGCGTGAGGAAGAGGCACCAGCATGAAAATTTGCCGCTTCGATGGCGATCGCCTGGGTATCGTGGAAGGTGGCATGGTGTACGACGTGTCGAGCGTGCTGGAGCGGTTGCCGAGCCAGCGTTATCCGTTGCCGCGCCAAGACCTGCTGATCGAGGCCCTGCCCGGATTGATGGTCCCGTTGCAGGATGCCATGCAGGGCGCGACGCGCCACCCGGTGGCGGACGTGCGGTTCGCGTCGCCGGTAGCCAATCCGGGCAAGATTATTGGCGCGCCGATCAATTACCAGGCCCATCTGGCCGAGAGCCAGGCCAGCCAGGCAATAGCCCATGGGCGCAACCTGACTTCGATCGGCGACTGGGGGCTGTTCCTGAAGGCGGGCAGCTCGCTGATCGGCCCGGGTGAGGATATCGTGTTGCGGTTTGAAGACCGCCGCAACGACCACGAGGTGGAACTTGGCGTGGTGATCGGGTCAACCTGCCGGCATGTGCGGCGCGACGCTGCCATGGCGCATGTTGCGGGTTATTGCGTTGCATTGGACATGACGCTGCGTGGTACCGAATTTCAGTGCTTTCGCAAATCCATTGACACCTATGCCGTGCTTGGTCCGTGGCTGGTGACTGCCGACGAAATAGCCGACCCCAATCAGCTTGATCTGTGGCTAAAGGTAAACGGCGAGATGCGCCAACAATCGAACACGCGCCACCTGGTGTTCGACATCGCGCGGCTGATCGAGTTCGCGTCGTCGTTCTACACGCTGCAACCGGGCGACATCATCATGACCGGTACCCCCGAAGGCGTGGGTCCGGTAAAGCCGGGGGATCTGATACAGGCCGGAATAGAACAAGTCGGTGAATTTTCCATCCGCGTCGCGCCGGCTTATTCCGGCCAACCGGAGCCGGCCTGAGCGCTCGCTTCAATCGAAAGATTTTCGACCAGTGGCTTGTTACAACATCCTCGGAATTTGCGGCAGTCTGCGCGGCAAATCCTTTAACCGCGATACATTGCTGGCAGCGGCTGAAGTGATGCCTTCGACCATGCGTCTCAGCATCGCGAACTACGACGCAATTCCCCTTTTCAACCAGGATATCCAGGACCAGGGCATCCCAGCCGCCGTAACCCAGCTTGCGCAAGACATCAGCGCCGCTGACGCAGTACTGATCGCCAGCCCGGAGTACAACTTCTCGATTTCCGGCGTATTGAGGAATGCGATCGACTGGTTGTCCAGGGTGCCGGTTCAGCCGTTCAAGGACAAACCGGTTGCCTTGATGTCGGCCACCGCCGGACCGGTGGGCGGGGCACGGCACCAGTACGAAGTGCGCAAGATACTCGGCGGGCTCGATGCGCTGGTGTTGACAAGGCCTGAGGTATTCATCAACCTGTGTCAAACCAGGTTTGATGCCGAGGGCAAACTGGTTGACGCGGCGGCGCGCAAGGCGGTGTTCGATCAGATGCTGGCATTCGAGCGCTGGATCGCTCGCATGGCGAGCGTGTGACGGCAAATTATTTTTACCAGGAGACAAGGCACATGAAACAGATTTTTTTACACCCGGCCCGGGCCGTGATTGCAGGCGTGATGGTAGTGCTGGCCCCGGCGGCATTTGCGCAGAACACGATCAAGATCGGAATGATCACCGATCGGGTCGGGCCCGCCAAAGGTTACGCCGAGCCGGTGGCCCAAGGTGCCGTGTATGCTGTCAAGGAGCTGAATGCCAAAGGCGGCTTGCTCGGACGCCAGGTCGAATTGCTGGTGGAGGACGACCAGGGTAAGCCCGATGTCTCCGCTACCGCCGCGCGCAAGCTGGTGGACTCGGGCGTGGCGTTTATTCTTTCGGTCTCGTTGACTCCGGCCACCCAGCAGGCTCAGTCGGTCACGCTCGAAACCAAGACGCCGCATATGACGCCTTCGAACAGTGGCGACACGCTGACGACCCAGATCACCAACCCCAATTTCTGGCAGACCGGCCCGCTGGGCTCAACCCAGATATCGACGTTGCTTTCGTACGCACGCAACAAGAACTACAAGCGGGTGGCGCTGGTCACCGACAACTCTGACCTGGGCCAGTTGACCAACCGGTTTTTCAAGGCCGAGCTGGAGAAACAAAATATCCAGATCGTGAGTGAGGAAGTGGTGCCGCGTGGTGCCACGACAGCCGATCCGCAGATGCAGAAAGTACGCGCCGCCAACCCCGACGCCTTGTTCATGACCGGCGTGTTGACACCCGAGAACGCACTCATCCTGCGCTCCTACCGGCAACTGGGCTTGAAGACGCCGGTGCTGGGCAACTACAACCTGTCGATACCGGTGTACTCCTCGATCGCCAAGGGCCTGCTCGACGGCGTGGTGTTTGTCGATGCATTCGATCCCGCCAAACCGCAGACCCAACGTTTCATCAACGACTTCAAGAAGGACACCGGCAACGAGCCCTACAACCTGAATGGTTACGGTTATGACGGGGTGATGCTGGTCGCGGATGCGATCAAGCGCGCGGGTAGCGCCGACAAAGACAAGGTGCGCGAAGCGATGCAGGCCACCAAGGCTTATCAGGGTGTGATGGGTGGGGTCGGGTCCAGTTATGGATTCGCCGACGGCAAACGCACCGGCTTTGACACCAATGGCATGGTGGTGCGGGTGTATGAAGGTGACCAGCAGGGCAAAGTCGTTCACGTCGGAGCGAAGTGACGGACTTCCTGGAACTGCTGGTTGGCGCCAGCGCCAGCGGTTGCGTCTATGCACTGATAGCGCTGTCGTACCTGCTGATTACCCGGCCCACCGGCGTCATCAATTTCGCCGTCGGTGAGTGGGCCATGTTGGCCGCGTTTGGCGGCTTTGTGGCACTGTCGAGGTTTGCCCTGCCGTATCCGCTTGGCATGGCTCTGGTGCTGGCGGGCATGTTTCTGATCGGCTGGCTAACGGAGCGTCTGGCGGTGCGCCCGTTGGTGGAAATTGGTGCACCGGCGCTGGCGCCGATCCTGGCGCTGCTCGGCATGCTGGTGGTGTTCCGTGAACTGGTGTCGCTGGGTTTTGGCGCCGACCCGCAGCCGGTGCCGCCAGCGTTCGGCTTTGGCCGGCTGGAGCTTGGGCTGGTCGCCGGCGCGTACCAGAGCTTTTTCATCATCGCCGTTACCGTGTCGGTGTTTGTCGCGGCCTGGTATTTTTTTGAGCGCACGTTGGCCGGCAAGTCATTTGAGGCAGTGGCCATCGACCGGCGCGCGGCGGCCCTGATGGGCATCAACCTGCGTCGCGTCACGTCGCTCGCATTCGCCGCCGGCGCAGCGGTGGCGGCGCTGGCCGGTGTGCTGGTGGCTCCGAATGTCTCGGCGCATTACCTGATGGGCTTGCCGCTGGCTATCCAGGGCTTCACTGCCTTGGTCATCGGAGGTGTGGGCCGGGTCGAAGGTGCCTTGTTGGGCGGCCTGATCCTGGCGTTTGCCGAACAGTTCACCGTGCGTTACGCACCGGTGCCGCCGGGCCTGGCGATGGGTGTGCCGCTGGTGCTGCTGATCGTGTTTTTGCTTCTTCGCCCAACCGGCCTGTTACGCGCGCGGGAGGCCGGTGCATGAGATCGCTGGCCGGGTTTGTGCTGGCCGCGCTGGCCCTGTCGGCAATCGCATTCGTGCTCGGTTCGTATCAGACCGACGTGTACCGCAAGCTGCTGCTGTGGATCACGTTGGCGCTTAGCTACAACTTCCTGTTCGGTATCGCCGGGCAGGTGGCGTTTTCGCATTTCACGTTCTACGGAATTGGCGCTTACGCGGTGCTCATCTTGCTGTTCCAGGTCGGCTTGCCTTTGCCGCTGGCGGTTCTGGCCGGTATCGCGTTGTGTGTCGTTCTGGCCTTGGTGGTGGCGATTCCGGCAACCCGGCTCGAAGGTTTCTATCTGGCGTTGGCGACACTGGCATTCGCGCAGCTCTTCATCGTGGTTCTCAATGAAGGTGGCGCATTGACCGGTGCATCCGGTGGTCTGGCGAATTACCGCTTGCCCGATGTATTTGGCGTGCGGGTGCGCGGGCCGTGGTACACGATCGTGATCGTGCTGCTGATGCTGGCCACGCTGGCAACGCTTTGGCGGCTCGACCGTTCCTGGTTTGGGCGCGCCTGCCGTGCGGTGCGCGACGACCCGCAGGCCGCGCAGGCCATGGGCATTGACATTGCGCGAACCAAGATACTTGCCTACACCATTACCAGCGCGATGGCTGGTGTTGCCGGCATGGTGTACGCGTTTGTCGACAACACCGTCAACCCGCCGATTTTTGGCCTCGAAAACGCTTTCCTGTTGTTGTTCATGGTGATAGTGGGCGGTAGCGGCCGCCACGCCGGTGCCATCGTAGGCGCGGTGTTGCTGTACCTGATGCCGCTGGTGTTGTCGCCCCTGATCGGTCACCACCACGCCTTGGTGTTCGGCGTCGTCATGGTGCTGGTCGTGTTGTTCCAGCCCAAAGGCCTGATCGGGCTGTGGGACTGGCTGATCGCGCGCCGGAGGGCGGCGTGAGCGGCCGCATGCTGCTGTCGGCCAAAGGCCTGTGCCGGAAATTCGGCGGACTATTGGCGGTTGCCGATCTGGACCTGGATGTGCGCGCCGGTGAAATTCTCGGCGTGATCGGCCCGAATGGCGCCGGCAAGACGACCACTTTCAACATGATCGCCGGCGCTTTGGCACCGTCCTCAGGCAGCCTCGAATTCGACGGCGAATCGCTGCTCGGTCTACCGACGCATGCGATGGCGACACGCGGCATCATGCGCACCTTTCAGCATAACAAGCCGTTTGCCAGCATGTCGGTGCGTGAAAACATAATGGTCGGCATGCACCGGCGGCTGGACGGCGCCTTGTGGCGTTTACTGGCCGGCACGCATGACTCAGTACACGCCGAGCAGCGTGCGAAACAAGACGCAGACGAACTGGTCGGATTTGTCGGCCTGGGTGAATGGCGCGATGCGGCAGTCGCCACCTTGTCATTTGGCCAGGGCCGCTTGCTGGAAATCGCCCGCGCGCTGGCGGCGCAACCAAGGTTGATATTGTTGGATGAACCGGCGGCTGGATTGACTCCGGCGGAATGCGAGCGACTGTCGGACATCCTGCGCGATATCGCCGCGCGTGGCATTGCCGTGTTGTTGATTGAACACGACATGCGTTTCCTGATGGCCCTGGCCGATCGGGTTGTGGTGTTGAACTTCGGGCGCAAGATCGCGCAGGGCACGCCGGCGGAAATTCGCGCCGATGCCGCCGTGGTGTCGGCTTATCTCGGCGATCTGGGAGCGATGTCGCATGCTTGACATCGCCGGTCTTTGGGCCGGTTACGGCAACGGCCCGGTGCTGCGGGATGTTTCGATGCAGATAACACGCGGCGAAACCGTCGCGTTGCTGGGGCCCAATGGCGCTGGCAAGTCGACCTTGCTGGCGGCTCTGTCCGGCACGCTTCGCGAGCGCCGCGGACGGGTGTTGATGGATGGTCTGGACCTGGTGCCATTGCCGAGCCATTCCATCGTCGGGCATGGCCTGGTGCAGGTACCCGAAGGGCGGCGTATGTTCGCCCCGTTGTCGGTGCACGACAACCTGCGCCTGGGAACGGTGCGTTTGGCCCGGCGCAGTGCCAACGTCGTGCGGGAGCGTTTCGATTACGTCTACAACCTGTTCCCGCGCCTGGCCGAACGGCGCAGGCAGTTGGCGGGTACGCTATCCGGGGGTGAACAGCAGATGGTGGCGATCGGCCGCGCGTTGATGTCTTCGCCGCGCGTATTGCTGCTGGATGAACCGTTCCTGGGCCTGGCCCCGATCGTGGTGGAGGAAATTCGCCGCGCGCTGAACGTTCTGCGCGGCAATGGCTTGACCATGCTGCTGGTGGAGCAGAAACTCGACATCGCGCTGCCATTCACCAGCCGGGCCTACGTGCTGATCAAGGGCCGCATCGCACTGACCGAGGCGAGCGCACAACTCGCCGCCCGCCCGGATCTTGCGCAGCTGTATTTTGATCTTGCCAAGTCGGGCTGAAAGGAACACGATGACCGGCAATTCCATGCGCGCAGTCCATAACGCCCCGCCACTGTGTCGAGGCATCCACCATCTGGCGTTGAATACCGACGACATGAAGATGACGATCGACTTTTACGCCGGCGTGTTGGCCATGCCGTTGGTGCACGCGCTCAAGGTGCCGCCGGGTGTGGGAGTGGGGCCGGGCAACCGCGGCAATCCGCCGTTCGAGAATTTGCGGCACTACTTTTTCGACGCGGGTGGTGACACCATGTTGGCATTTTTTGAAATGCCCAAAGGCGCCAAACAAACCGGTGACCGGGATGCGTTGGCAGCCATGCAGCATTGCTCTTTCACGGCCACCGAGCAACGGTTCACGCAGATCACCGGGCGATTGAAGGCCGCTGGCGTGCCGATGATCGGGCCGGTAGCGGTGGGCGCCGGCACCTGGTCGGTGTACTTCTTTGACCCCAACGGAATCCGGCTTGAGTTTTCGTACCAGGCGGGAGATGGCGACGATGTGCGGGTGGTCGAGCGCTGGACCCAGACCCGCGACGAAGCACTGGCCGAATTGCGATCGTTGTCGGAAGATGCCGCCTGGCTGGAGCGCGTCACACAACATTTGCCAACCCGGCGTGAGGCCGAACAGTGAGGAGCAACCATGGCCGATTTTGTACCCGTCAACGGACTGCACCATATCGCTTATCGCTGCCGCGACGCGGAGGAAACGCGCCGCTTTTACGAGGATCTTCTGGGCCTGCCGCTGGTGCATGTGGTGCGGGCCGATTCGGTCGGCAGCACGGGTGAATATTGCCCCTTCATCCACTTGTTTTTTGAGATGACGGACGGCAGTTGCGTGGCTTTTTTTGACCTGGGCGACAACCTGGCCGCCGAGCCATCGCCCAACACGCCGCGCTGGGTCAACCACCTGGCGTTGCGGGTTGGCTCCGAGGCCGAAGTGGACGCGGCCAAACAGCGCCTGGAGCAAGCCGGCGTGGAGGTGGTCGGCCCCGTGCTGCATGATGGCTTCGTGCGCTCGATCTATTTCTTCGACCCCAACGGCATTCGCCTGGAGCTCACTTTGACCACTTCCGGGGCGGACGAACTGCGTGCCTTCAGGCGCGACGCGCGTGCCGGCTGCGACGCCTGGACAAAAGAGAAGGCTGCCAGCCGCGGCAGGCTTGGCGCGGAGTAATCTGGATGACCGCAACGGTTGAAAAATTCGACGTGCAAGCCGAGTGGGTGCATGTGAAGTTTGCCGAGAAAACCAGCTTCAAGGAGGTGTATGGTTTTGCCGGCAACCAGGGCGTGGTCAACCTGGAGGGTGTTCGGTATTTGCCGCGCGGGCGGCCATCGCGCACGCTGCTGGTCTACATGCACCCGGCCTCCACGCTGCAACTGTTGCCGATGCCGCGCGCGATGGCCGAACGCGGCATGCATGTTTTGTGTGCCGGCAGCCGGTACGCACGCAACGACACGGCGTTGATCATGGAAAACGTGCTGGTAGACCTGGGAGCTTATATACGTCACGCCAGGGAAATCTGGGGTTACGAAAAAATCGTGCTGGCGGGCTGGTCGGGCGGCGGCTCGCTGGCATTGTTTTACCAGTCGCAGGCCGAAAAACCGGGCATCACGCATACGCCGGCGGGGGACCCCTGCAACATCGTCGCAGCCAACCTGATACCGGCCGACGGCTTTATTTTCCAGGCTGCGCATGTGTCGCGCGCCGTGTTGCTGGCCGACTGGATCGACCCGTCGGTACTGGACGAGAACGACCCGGACCGCCGTGACCCCGAGTTGGACCTGTACCACCCGGAGGTCCGGCCGCCTTATTCGGCACAGTTTCTGGCGCGGTTTCGCGCTGCCCAGTTGGTCCGGGTCCGACGGCGCACCGATTGGGTCAAGCAGACGCTGGAGGAACTGCGCAGACGAGGCGGACTCGAGATGGAGCGTGGTTTTGTCACCCACCGCACCATGGCCGAGCCCCGGTTCCTCGACGCCAGCATAGACCCCAACGATCGCACCATCGGCACCTGCTTCATGGGCCACCCAGAAACCGTGAATACCGGCCCGGTCGGCTCGGCCCGGTTTTCGACCCTGCGTTCCTGGTTGTCGCAGTGGTCACCCGACGACAGCCACGCCAATGGCGAGAAATGCGCGGCGCAAATTTCGGTGCCCATGCTGGTGATCGAACACAGCGCCGACGACGCCGTGCCGCAACCGCATACCCATCGGATATTTGCTGCCTGCGCAAGTGCCGACAAGAGCATGCACTGTCTGAAGGGGGCCAACCATTACTTCGTTGGCCAGCCCGAGCTGCTGGCGCTAGCGGCCCAGATTTGTATCGACTGGATGCGGGAGAGGCGACTGATCGGCTGAGCGTGTGCCAGAGGGTGCGTCTGGTGCCGACAAGGCGCAAGGGCATCGGCACAAGGGAATCGGCGCTTGACGGATGGGCTAACGGCTATGACACTTGCCCTTGGGCGGTTGAAGTTCATTCATATCCGTTATCCGTGAAGATCAAACGCTCACCAAGGCTGTTAACACTCTCATGGAGAAATATCGTGAACAAGAAGCCAGGCTTGCGCATCTCAACCATCACCGGCGCTTCAGTTGTGGCGCTTTCAATGCTTGCCTTTTCCGCGCAGGCGAATCTGGTCACTAACGGGTCGTTTGAGACAACCATAGGGCGCTTAGGCAATACAACGGCAGTGTTTCCGAACCCACCGAATAGCGGCATGTTAAGTACTTCGGCGAATATCACTGGCCCGACCACCACTCTGTTAACGCTGACTGGTTGGTCCACGTTCAGGGACGGTATCGCTTGCGTGGTTCTTCCTCCCGATACAACCCTCACGCAAGTATGTGGGCCAAACAATCGATTTAGTGGTAACAAGTTCTGGTTGAGCCCGGGACTCAGCCTTGACGGGGGAAATTATGTGTTTGTGGACGGGGATTCCACCGTCACAACTGCTCTTTATCAAACGGTGCACGGACTCACCATCGGTCAGTCTTACCATGTATCCTTTTGGCAGGCGGCCACCCAATTTACTGATCAATTCGGAGATACCACAGAGCAATGGGATGTTTCTCTCGGCGGCACAATCGTAGACAACACGCTTAACAGCGCCAAAATTGTCGGCGCCGAACATCACTTGTCAACCAAGATGTTCAATGCCAGTAAAAGCTTTGTTGGATGGAATCATGAAACCTTGACTTTCAAAGCAACTGCCGCAAGCGAATTGCTGGCCTTTCTGGCTTTAGGCACACCAGATGGACTCCCACCCGTTGTTCTCTTGGACGGTGTATCCATGACCGCAGTCCCTGAACCAGGAACCCTGGCGCTGGTGGGCGTTAGTCTTCTTGGCCTTCTGCTGGCCCGAAGGCAGCAGAAGCGGTGTGGTTGATCACTCTCTTTTTGATCCCGGGCCGGACGCGATGAATACCCCGCCCGGCCTTGAGCGAGTGCCAGAGGGTGC
>JANNGR010000170.1:0-11689 GCA_031403955.1 Betaproteobacteria bacterium | reverse complement strand
AACGAACTCAGCGACGCCAATCTGCCGCCCACCTTGATGGTCGATTGCAGCCACGCCAACAGCGGCAAGCAGCCAGAGAAACAGCTCCAGGTTGCGCGTAATGTCGCCGCTCAGGTGGCGAGTGGTTCCAGGCGTGTTTTTGGCCTGATGGTGGAAAGCCATTTGCGGCCTGGCGCGCAGAAATTCTCGCCCGGCAAAGACGATGCAAGCAAGTTGGAATACGGCCAGAGCATCACCGACGCGTGCCTTGGCTGGGACCAGACCCTGCAACTGCTGGAACACCTGGCGCAGGCGGTTGCCAAACGCGGCGGCGCTTGAGCGTCGCGCGGGCCTGAGGCCCGGTTGCGCCAGTGCCGTCAGATTACAGGCGCGAGTTCTTGCTCTTGTTGACGTGACCGCAGCGCAGCCAGCAGCTTTTGGTGGATGCCACCAAAACCACCGTTGCTCATGCACAGAATCTGGTCACCCGGCCGCACCACGGCCATGACCTGTTGCGTCAGTCGCTCGATGTTGTCTTCCACGCGCGCCTTGTCGCCGAGCGGCAAAAGCGCCTGGCGTGCGTCCCAGCCGAGGCCAGCGGTGTGGCAAAACGCAAGGTCGGCAGACTCCAGGCTCCAGGGCAATTGGGCGCGTGTGGCGCCAAGTTTCATGGTGTTGGTGCGCGGCTCGAACACGGCCAGGATCCGCACGGCCGGTCCGACCTTGCGTCTGAGGCCATCGACCGTGGTCCTGATAGCACTCGGATGGTGCGCGAAGTCATCGTAAACCGCCACGCTGGCACCAATCCCGCTGCGCCCGCCCAGCACAACACTTCCACTGACTTCCATGCGCCGGCGCACATTTAGGAACCGGCCGAGCGCCTCGCATGCCAGCGCCGGGCTGACACCCACGTGTTCGGCCGCCGCAATCGCCGCCAGCGCGTTCAATTGGTTGTGCACGCCGCTCAGTGTCCATGCCACCATGCCTGCCGGCTCGCCGCGGCATAACACCTGAAACCGGTCCGGTTCGCCCAGTGCGGTGTAATCGCTGACTGCCGCGCCGAAGCTGCGCACCTCACTCCAGCACCCCGCATGTAACACCCGGGCGAGACTTTCCTCCAGGCCATTCACCACTATGCGGCCGCTGCCGTGAACCCCCTTGCCGGGCACGGTGCGCAACAGATGGTTGAACTGGCGCTCTATCGCCGCCAGATCGTCGAATATGTCTGCGTGGTCGAACTCCAGATTGTTCAACACCAGCGTGCGCGGCCGGTAATGGACGAACTTGCTGCGCTTGTCGAAAAACGCCGTATCGTATTCGTCCGCTTCGATCGCGAAATACGAGCCCGCTGCCGACGCGTCGCTGGGGCGGTTTTGGCCAAGGCGCGCCGACAGGTCGAAATTCATTGGCAAGCCGCCAACCAGAAAACCAGGTTGCAATCCGGCCGACTCCAGAATCCAGGCCAGCATCGCCGTCGTGGTGGTCTTGCCGTGGGTGCCGGCAACTGCTAGCACATGCCGGCCCTGCAAAACATGTTCTGCCAACCACTGCGGCCCGCTGGTGTAGGCTGCGCCAGCATCGAGAATGGCTTCCATGAGCGGGTACCTGGGCGCGCCATCCGGACCGAACGCGCGGCTGACGACGTTGCCAACCACGAACATGTCGGGTTTGATGGCCATTTGGCCGGCACCGTATCCTTCGACCAGTTGAATGCCAAGCGCACGCAGTTGCTCACTCATCGGCGGGTAGACACCAGCATCGCAGCCAGTGACTTTATGGCCTATTTCACGCGCCAGGGCCGCCAGTCCACCCATGAATGTTCCGCAAATGCCCAGAATATGGATGTGCATGCTGGAATTTTAGGTCAAGAAATACCTCGACTGCCCGGCCACGGACGCCAGACATGGGTGCCCAGTTATTGATTGCATGACACGTGAATTCGGCCTGGGCGGTGGCCAAATCGATGCAAAATGCCGAGTTATGGATACCATCACCGACACCCTTAAAGCCGAGATCGCCGCCGTGGCAGCGCGCATCGTGGTGGAGGAAGGTCTCGAGTACGGTCAGGCCAAACGCCGGGCAGTCAAACAGCTTGGTTTGCCGGCGCGAACCGCTTTGCCCGGCAATGACGAATTGGAAGATGCCGTACTGGACTACATATCCATTTTCTGCGCCGACACCCAGCCGGTTGAACTCGCGGCACTGCGGCGACTGGCGCTTCGCTGGATGGAGCGCATGGACCGATTTCGCCCGCATCTGGCTGCATCGGTCTGGCTCGGAACGGCCACCAGGCACTCCGACATCCATATCGACCTGTTTTGTGACGACTCGAAGTCAGCCGAAATTGCATTGATCGATCTCAAGGTCAATTACGAACCCAGAACCGTGACCGGGCTGCGCGGTGATGCCGTCGATACCCTGAGCCTGCATGATTTCTGTCCCGGCCTGAATGAAATTGTCGGTGTGCACCTGCGGGTGTACGACCACGACGACTTGCGTGGTGCGTTGCGGCTTGACACCCGGGGCCGTCGGCCGCGTGGCGACTTGGAGGCAGTTCGTCGCAAGCTTGAGGGTGCCGTGTTATGACGGAAGCGAAGTCGCCGCGGCCAACGCTGCTGCAACCCCAACCGACGATACCAAATGCAGCCCGCCGCAGATTGCTCTATGCCGCTGTGGCGGGCGCGGCGACCGTCGCCGGGCTCAGCCTTGCCTGGTGGAACCAGAAGCTAAACTTACCTTCAGGGGCCGCCAGACTGGCTTTGTGGGACCTCAGCTTTGCGTCACCAGGACGGCCCGACCTGCCGATGCAGACCTTTGCAGGCAAACCACTATTGCTCAATTTCTGGGCCACCTGGTGTCCACCCTGTGTCGAAGAACTGCCGTTATTGGACGGCTTTTACATAAAAAACTCCAGCAACGGATGGCAAGTTCTGGGATTGGCAGTGGACAAAGAATCGGCGGTGCAACACTTCCTGAAACAAGCCCCGGTTCGATTTCCGATCGCCTTGGCTGGCATGGCCGGAATTGAATTGAGCAAAACCTTGGGCAACTTTAGCGGCGGATTGCCCTTCACCGTGGTTCTTGGATCGGCAGGACAGGTATTGCACCGTAGAATGGGTCGCATCAGCACCGAAGACCTGCTGCTGTGGAGCGCGCTGAAATAGGGCGGTCGGAAACCTTCAAGCCCGTCGCGTTCTAGTGGTAGTGAGCGCTAACAAATTGCGGCGCAGTCAACAAATGGACCGCTGTGGTTGTTTGGTATTCGAAGCATCCCAAGATCGCCAATTCCCGAATATCCGCAGCGCGTGGCATTCCACAAAGTTAACCACAAATCGCGTGAATTCAATGTGAATTCGTGATTTATGATACCAATAACGTTGGAGAACTTATGGACTTGAGAAAACTTAAAACACTGATTGACCTGGTTTCAGATTCGAACGTATCAGAACTCGAAATCACCGAAGCCGAAGGCAAGGTCCGAATTGTCAAAGGCACAGTTGCCGCAGCCGTGCAACATTACGCGGTTGCGCCAGCCATCGCTCCGCAGCCGGCCCATCCGGTGGCCGCCACCGCGCCAGTCCCACTTGAGCCGGCAGCACCCCTGGCAAGCGCCGATCATGTTGTGAAATCCCCTATGGTTGGCACCTTCTACCGGTCTGCGTCCCCTGGCGCCAAGGCATTTGTCGAGGTCGGTAACTCGATCAAGGAAGGCGAGACGATATGCATTGTTGAGGCGATGAAGATCCTCAACGAAATCGAGTGCGACAAGTCCGGCATCGTCAAGAAGATCTTGTGCGAGAACGGGCAGGCGGTCGAATACGGGCAGCCATTGTTCGAGATCGAATAGGGGCACACGCAGTCAACCCCATGTTCAAGAAAATATTGGTCGCCAATCGGGGCGAAATTGCGCTGCGGATCCAGCGGGCATGCCGCGAACTCGGTGTCAAGGCGGTCATGGTGTACTCGGAAGCCGACCGTGATGCCAAATACATTAAGCTCGCCGAGGAGGCGGTATGTATTGGTCCGGCACCGTCCGCCCTAAGTTACCTCAACATGCCGGCCATCATCTCGGCGGCCGAGGTAACGGATGCCGAAGCCATCCACCCGGGATACGGCTTCCTGAGTGAAAACGCCGGATTTGCGGAACGGGTGGAAAGGAGCGGTTTCCAGTTCATCGGCCCGTCGCCCGAGTCGATCCGGATCATGGGTGACAAAGTTTCGGCCAAACAGACCATGATCAAGGCCGGCGTGCCCTGCGTTCCCGGCTCGGAGGGTGAACTTCCGGACGACCCGGTCCAGATTCGACGTATCGCCAGGGCGGTTGGTTATCCGGTCATCATCAAGGCGGCTGGTGGGGGCGGAGGTCGGGGCATGCGCGTGGTACACACCGAGGCGCCGCTGGTCAATGCAGTCCAGATGACCAAGGCCGAAGCCAATGCGGCATTTGGCAATCCGGCCGTCTACCTGGAAAAGTTTCTTCAGAACCCTCGCCACATCGAAATCCAGATAATGGCCGACAAGTTCAAGAACGCGGTGTACCTGGGCGAACGCGATTGTTCGATGCAACGGCGCCATCAAAAGATAATTGAGGAAGCACCGGCCCCGGGCATAGCGCGCAAGCTGATCGAGCGCATCGGTGAACGCTGCGTGGCAGCGTGCAAGAAAATCGGGTACCGGGGTGCCGGCACGTTTGAGTTTCTGTACGAGGATGGCGAGTTCTACTTTATCGAGATGAACACCCGGGTTCAAGTCGAACACCCGGTGACAGAGTGGATTACGGGTATTGATATCGTCAAGACCCAGATACTGGTGGCGGCGGGTGAGAAGCTTCCTTTCACGCAGCGCCAGATTGAATTGCGCGGTCATGCGATTGAATGTCGCATCAATGCCGAAGACCCGTACAAGTTTGTTCCCTCGCCGGGCCGCATCACGATGTGGCACCCGCCTGGCGGGCCCGGGGTACGGGTCGACTCGCATGCCTACACCAACTATTTGGTGCCGCCCAATTACGATTCAATGATCGGCAAAATAATCGTGCATGGCGACACCCGCGACCAGGCGCTGGCGCGTATGCGCACGGCGCTCGGCGAGACCGTCATCGAGGGCATCAACACCAATGTCGCCTTGCACCGTGAACTGATGGTGGATGCGAAGTTCATGGGTGGCGGCACCAATATTCACTACCTCGAAGTATGGCTGAGCCAACACAAGCGCTGAGCCGCTAAGCGGATGTTTGAACTCAGCCTTCAATGTCCGCAAGACCTGGTCGAGACCCTATCCGATGCGCTTGAGGCACTTGAGGCACAAAGTGTCAGCGTTGAAGATGCCGACGCGCTGACGGACGCGGAACAGGAATTGTTTGACGAACCAGGCATTGGGCCGCAACACATCGGCTGGCGCCACTCGCGCATCAAAGCCCTTTTTCATGGCGAAGCACAGGCAAAGCGGGCAGCACAGGTGGTGGCTGCGCAGAATTTTTTTACCGACTGCCAGTTGGCGGGCATCGCCCCGGTACACGATCAGGACTGGGTCCGGCTGACACAGGCGCAGTTTGCGCCAGTGCCGATTACGCCGGATTTCTGGATTGTTCCGACCTGGCACGAGCCGCCTGGTGGGGCAAACCAGATCATTCGGCTCGATCCGGGGCTGGCATTTGGCACCGGTACCCATCCAACCACCCACATGTGCCTGCACTGGATTGCAATTGGTCGCGGCACACATACTTTGGGTCGGGTGCTGGACTATGGCTGCGGCTCGGGAATACTGGCGATCGCCGCGGCGATTTACGGCGCGGTCGAGGTTGACGCGCTTGACATCGATGCCGCCGCGGTCGAGGCCGCAATCCGCAATGCGCACGCCAACCAGGTCGAGATTCGCTGCGGCACGCCGGAAATTGTGTCGGGCCAATACGAGACGGTGCTGGCAAACATTCTGGCCACTCCACTCAAGTTGCTGGCCCCATTGCTTTGCGCTCGGATGGCGCGTGGCGGTCACCTTGTGCTGGCAGGAATTCTAGAGCGCCAAGCGCAGGAAATGTCCGACGCCTATGCCCCTTACGTGCAGCTCGAAGTGGCGGCATCGATGGACGGCTGGATCCTCATGACCGCGACACTCTGACGTCGCGTAACAGGCCACTACAATCAGACGCCAATGAGCCTGATCACACGATGCCCGGCCTGCCAGACGATGTTCAAGGTCGTGCCGGATCAGCTCCGAATCTCGGACGGCTGGGTGCGATGCGGCCAGTGTGGTGAGGTATTTGACGCCTCGCAACACCTGTTGCCCAAGCCAGGGGACGAAGCGACGCCAAGCAGCGAAAAAAGCGCACAGACAAGCCAAGCCACCGTCGCCGGATCTCAGCCGCGGGTCGTGGATGTCTCCGCCGACGCGACACTGCCTGCAATTCAACCGATGCCGGCGCCGGTCCAGATCGAACCAGCGACGACTGCGCAGCACTTCGACGAGCCGGCCCCCGACACGATTGCCAGTGAACCCCAGTGGGTTGAGCCTGCGCTTGCGAGCCCGCCGGCACCGATCGATGTAACGATCTTGCCCGACGACGACGCGCCCGCGGTGTCCTTCATGCGCAACGGCGAGAAGAAGTCGCCGTGGCGCCGGCCCATGGTTCGGATCCTGCTGCTGCTGCTGGTCTTGTTCCTCGTGGCGGCCCTGGCGGCGCAGATCCTGATCCATGAACGCAATCGCATTGCCTCGATGCTGCCCTCCACACGACCTTTGCTGCTGGTACTTTGCGCCTGGTCCCGGTGTGAGTTGACCCCGTTGCGGCAGATCGAATCGATTGTGATTGACAGTTCCTCTTTTGGCCGCTTGCGTGGCGACAATTACCGGCTTGGCTTTTCGCTCAGGAACAACTCGACGATCGACCTGGCGATGCCGGCGATTGAACTGGCACTGACTGACCCGCAGGATCAGGCCCTGATCCGGCGCGTGATCCTGCCAACTGAGTTCGGCGCTGCCTCCAGGCTGCTCGCGGCGCAGTCCGACTGGAGTAGCTCGCTGTCCCTGAGTGTCAAGATCGCCACCAATACAGATCGAATTTCCGGCTACAGATTGCTGGCGTTTTACCCCTGACCACCATCAGACACTACCCATGGCTTCCATTATTTGCGGCTCGCTGGCTTTCGACACGATCATGAACTTCGAGGGCCGCTTTGCTGAGCAGATCATGCCGGACCAGTTGCACATACTCAACGTGTCTTTCCTGGTGCCATCATTGCGGCGGGATTTTGGCGGGTGCGCGGGCAATATTGCCTACAGCCTGAACCTGCTGGGCGGCACGGCACTGCCGATGGCAACCCTGGGACGCGACGGTGATGTCTATCTGGACCGATTCCGGCAACTGGGCATCAACTTCGAATTCGTTCGCACTATTTCCGACGCGTATACGGCGCAGGCCATGATCATCACCGATGTTGACAATAACCAGATCAATGGTTTTCACCCGGGTGCGATGGAACAGGCCTGGCGGACACAGGTGGTTGCGCGCGGCGACATCAAGTTGGGCATCATCGCTCCCGATGGGCGTGATGCCATGGTCCAGCATGCGGCCCAATTCGCGGCCGCCGCCATTCCGTTTGTTTTTGATCCCGGCCAGCAATTGCCCAGGTTCGACGGCGCCGAACTTCGCACCTTTGTCGAACAGTCGAGTTGGGTTACGGTCAACGACTACGAAGGCAAGATGCTGAGCGACCGCACAGGTTGGGATAACGCCGAAATTTCCAGACACGTGCGTGGCCTGATCATCACCATCGGCGCCGAAGGCAGTCAAGTGTGGGTTGATGGCCAAAAGACCCATGTGCCGGCCGTGCCTGCCGCAGCGGTCGTAGACCCAACCGGCTGCGGCGATGCCTATCGTGGCGCGTTGCTGTTCGGCCTTGAAAACGGCTGGCCGCTGGAGCGCTGCGCGGCGCTTGGCAACCAACTGGGCTCGATCAAGATTGCCCAACGCGGCCCGCAGAACTATGCGGTCAAGCTGGCGGATATCGGTCTGTAATTGCAGGCGAAAAAAAGCCCGACGCCTTTCGACATCGGGCTTGCAACCTACCGCTGACGCCGATCAGGGCTTGCTGGCTGTAGGAAACGGCCAGGCTGCCTGCGGGTTCAGAGTGGTCTGAGCTGCAGGTGCCGCGGGGACAACGGGAGCAGGCGCCGCCTTCGCAACGGGTGCTTTCGCTGCTTTCTTCGCAGCCGGCTTCTTGGCTGACTTCTTCGCGGCGGGCTTTTTGGCAGCAGGCTTCTTGGCCGCGGCTTTTTTCGCGGGAGCCTTCTTGGCTGCCGCTTTTTTGGCCGGAGCAGCCTTCTTCGCTGCTACCTTTTTCGCCGGTGCCTTCTTCGCCGCCGCTTTCTTAGCAGGAGCCGCTTTCTTCGCTGCTGCTTTCTTGGCTGGCGCAGCTTTCTTCGCTGGCGCAGCTTTCTTCGCTGGTGCGGCCTTCTTTGCGGCCGGTTTTTTTGCAGTTGCCATAATTTTCTCCTTGATCAAATAACAAAGAGCACTTCATGCCGGTTGGAGTGCATGAAGCGATTCATGGAGTTGGGCCTTATCCCAGCGCCATGAACTCGGTTGCACAAAACGCCACGGCACTCTACGGTGCAGTTGGCGATTTGTGAAATTGGTAAAGCCATATTTTTGCCAATGCTTAGTCCCACGAAAGCGCGCCACCGGACTGGTATTCGATCACGCGGGTTTCGAAGAAATTACGTTCTTTCTTCAGGTCAATCATTTCGCTCATCCATGGAAACGGGTTTTCCTCGTTGGGGAACAGCGCCTCCAGACCAATCTGTGTGGCGCGCCGGTTGGCGATGTAGCGCAGGTAGCCCTTGAACATCGACGCATTCATGCCCAGCACACCACGCGGCATCGTGTCTTCGGCGTATTTGTATTCGAGCTCAACTGCCTGCGCGAACAAGACTTTTATCTCGGCCTTGAATTCGGCCGTCCACAACTGAGGATTCTCAAGCTTGATCTGATTGATCAGATCGATACCAAAATTGCAGTGCATCGACTCGTCGCGCAGAATGTACTGGTACTGCTCGGCCGCACCGGTCATCTTGTTCTGGCGTCCCAGGGCCAGGATCTGCGTGAAGCCGACATAGAATAACAGGCCTTCCATCAGGCACGCGAATACGATCAGTGAGCGGAGCAACTTCTGATCGTTCTCCAGCGTTCCGGTCTTGAAGTGCGGGTCGGTCAGCGTCTCAATAAACGGAATCAGGAACTGGTCCTTGTTGCGGATTGAAGCGACTTCGTTGTAAGCGCTGAATATCTCACCTTCGTCCAGCCCGAGCGACTCGACGATGTATTGGTAGGCATGGGTATGAATGGCCTCCTCGAACGCTTGACGCAACAGAAACTGCCGGCACTCCGGAGCCGTGATATGGCGATAACTGCCAAGCACGATATTGTTGGCCGCCAGCGAATCGGCGGTGACAAAAAAGCCCAGGTTGCGTTTGACGATGCGCCGCTCATCTTCGGTCAACCCATTGGGGTCTTTCCACAAGGCAATGTCGCGCGTCATATTGACTTCCTGCGGCATCCAGTGGTTGGCGCAGCTAGCGAGGTATTTTTCCCACGCCCACTTGTACTTAAACGGCACCAACTGGTTGACATCGGTCTGCCCATTGATGATGCGTTTGTCGTCGGCCCTGATCCTGCGCGGTGGGGTCATCGACGCCGTTGTGACCGATACGGCGGCAGCCCGCACCGCGGGCGCTGCCACCACTCGCGCACCGTCGTCCAAGGTACGCGTGGTAGGCAAATGCGGCGTTGGCTCGGCCAAGCGGCTTGCGGGTGAGCCGCGTTTGAAATGCAATGGCGATGTGGGCTTGACTTCTTCGTCCCAGGTCAACATAGATGGTTCCAATCAGCGAATTATGAGAGCAGCAAGGTGGAAAAGAAAAGTGTTCATTCACATCAGCGCGCAATTGTGTTGTTCAATTGCATCGAAGCAGATCCGCGTGAACACACGGCGGCATGGCGACTCACTGACAGGCTTCACAGGTGGGGTCCTCGATACCGCAAAACTTTATGTCGGTCGCTGCCTGCGCGCTGAGCTGGATTTGCGCCGTGACCGCCACTTTTTCCAATGCGCTCAATGCGCTTAGACCGATGCGCGAATCGGTACCGGAAGACACCGCGTTCATCCGACCGGCCGCGACCGTCGACTTCTCGGCATGGGTTGCCGACATCGTGCGCAGGTAATAGGTGGTCTTCAACCCGCGCACCCAGGCCAACTTGTAGGTATCGTCCAATTTCTTGCCGGACGCGCCGGCCATGTAGATATTGAGCGACTGGGCCTGATCGATCCATTTTTGGCGCCGCGCCGCGGCTTCGACCAGCCAGTGGGTTTCAACTTCAAACGCGGTCGCGTAGAGTAACTTTATTTCCCGCGGTACGCGGTCGATGGCTTGCAGCGATCCGTCAAAGTGCTTCAAGTCCATCACCATCACATCATCCCAAAGACCCAGCCGCTTTAGATCGTGCACCAGATACGAGTTGATAATCGTGAACTCGCCCGACAGATTGGACTTGACGGACAGGTTGCCGAAACACGGCTCAATCGACGCGTCAACGCCGATGATGTTGGAGATGGTTGCCGTTGGCGCGATCGCCACGCAGTTCGAATTGCGCATCCCGTCGACTGCGATTTTCTTGCGCAACGCATCCCAGTCCAGCGTGCACGAGCGATCTACCTCGACAAACCCGCCGCGTTCGGTAGCCAGCATGTCGAGTGTGTCGATTGGCAAGATGCCCTTGTCCCACAAGGATCCGGGGAAACTTGAATAGCGGCCACGTTCACGCGCCAGTTCGGTCGATGCCCAATAGGCGTAATAACAGACCGCTTCCATCGACTGATCGGCAAACTCAATCGCCGCCTCACTCGCGTACGGTATGCGAAGTTTGTACAGGCTATCCTGAAAGGCCATCACACCCAGGCCCACCGGACGGTGACGCAGGTTTGAGTCGCGCGCCTTCTTGACCGCGTAATAATTGACGTCGATCACGTTGTCGAGCATGCGCATGGCGATCGCCACGGTCTTGCGCAGTTTGGCGTGGTCAATGACGCCATCCTTCAGGTGCCGCACCAGGTTGATCGACCCCAGGTTACATACCGCGGTTTCGGTATCGCTGGTGTTAAGTGTTATCTCCGTGCACAGATTCGACGAATGCACAACCCCCACGTGTTGCTGCGGCGAACGAATATTGCAGGCATCCTTGAACGTGATCCAGGGATGGCCGGTCTCAAACAACATCGTCAGCATCTTGCGCCACAGATCGGCCGCCGCAAGCGTGCGCGACGGCTTGATCTCTCCGCGCGCCGCCTTCGCTTCGTAGGCGACATAGGCACGCTCAAAATCAGCGCCAAACCGCTCGTGCAGATCGGGTACGCTGGAAGGTGAAAAAAGAGTCCATGAGCCCTTCTCCATTCGCGCAGAACATTCCCTACTACGCGATCACGGATCTCATCAGCAACCGCCTCGGCATCGACGAGGCCGATTCCTCGGAGACGGTGCGCAACAAGCTCGAACAGCGCGTCGGCGCCCTCGTCGGCGACGCTTCCGAGATCCTCCCGCCGTTGCTGCAGCTCTACGACATCGAAGGATCGCAGGGTTCATCGATCGACCGGGAGGCGTATCGCGGCCGCCTGCTTGAGGCAGTGCGCGTGCTCGTCCAAACACTCGCGGAGCGCGG